>CALUMB010000134.1 GCA_944321645.1 uncultured Prevotella sp. | reverse complement strand
CAGCATTCCGTCGGGTTCTGTCCGCCGAACTTCTCCGTCACCCATTCCTGGTCGTGGTAGCCCGGTATGTCCAGGAAACCGAACACGGCCTCCGTGCTCTTGTCGTTGTTGAAATTAAACTTGCCCAGGAACTGCGGCGTCTCGTCAATGCTGCCACGGTAAAACAGATAGCACGGCTCGCCGTCTATCGTTGTACGCACGTCATACTGGTAACTGTCGTCACAGTGCTTCTGCGCCGGGGTGAGTTCCCCTGCCTGTGTCAATATGTTCTGCACCAGCTTTGCCATACCGGTGTTGTGCGAGCTGGAACTTTCTGCGAAATCGGCCTTCAGGCAGAAGCAGTCCACCGGCGCGGCCTGTTTCTGGCTGCCATTGGCAGGATGGAATGAGTAAACCGCCTTTTCCTGCAACACTCCGCCAACCCCTTGTTCGTCACATCCCAAATAAAGTTGGCCTGCCACTTTTGAGGCATTCTTGAAATATATGCGGTAGTTCTTTATGGGATAAGCCAGCGAACTTGTACCCTGTAGGCGGATGCAGCCGCCCACGCACTTAAAGTTCAACGCCTGGTTGCCCTTGACGACGCAGAGCATCTCGTCCACGTCGTACTTCGGGTCCTTGTCATTGTTCACCGCCGCCTGCAGCACAGTAGCTACGCCGTTGTCTTGACGGCCGGTAATGATGATGTAACGCATACCGTCAGGGACACTGTCAACCGTCACGTTCCCGTTTTCGTCTATCACGTCGTTGCTCTCGTACAGGGTCATCATCGTGTCGGAATCTTCCTGGTCTACCATATAGCACTCCAGCACCTGTGAGTCGCTAAGGTACGTGTTGTAAGCTCGCATAAGGTACACGTCGGTGGTCGCACCGTCCGCGCCAAGCTCGATGTACGAAGGCGTAGCTTGGTACACGCTGTCCGATGTCGCCCTTTGTACCGAACCCGACATTATGCCGTTGATGTACAGGTACACCATTTCCGTGTTCAGCTTCTCGTACTCCGACGAGCCGTCCGCGCTTTTCGGGAACGACACGAACGCGACTTCATAGGTTTCTCCGGCGGCCATCTTCATCGAAAGCTCGCTCTTGCCCCTTGTCACCATCTTCGCCTCTTGTGAAGTGATGACAAAGCCCGTGCCGTCTGCGTCAACGCAGCGGATGACCTTCGCGTCCTCATTAACCACCTCGCTTACTTTGTACTTCACGATGAAAGCCATCGCGTTGGTGACATTTTGCTCCGGCTGTTCCAGTGGCCTGTAGCGCACCGTAGCTCTTGCCGTGTCCGTCAGGCGCAGGGCCTCGCCTGTCCAGCCGTCGCCGCCCCACTTGAAGCCCTCGAACACGGTTTGAATACCATTATAGCTCCATTCTTCGCGGTTCACATCGTTGTTGCTCCTTCCTTGCGCCGTGAGCTTCAGCGTCATGCCGTCTGTCGGCTCGCTGATGTTCAAGTCGCTCTTCTCCGCAATGAGACGGAAACTGTATGCCGTGCTGCCCACCACAATCCTGCACTGCTCCTCGCCGTAGTTAGTGGCTCGCAGCGTCAGGTTCTGCGCCGTGAACGGCACGCTCGCCGAGGAGGCAAGCGTTGAGCCGACGTACACATCCGCCTGCGTCGGTGTCTCCTTCGGGTTGTAGGCCGCGTACTGTAGCGTGTAGTTGTCGTACTGCTTCGCCTGTATATACGGCGTGGCACCCTTTTCGATTATTGTACCGTCAGCGTAGTCGAAACGTGCTGACACCAACGGGGTGTTGTTGCCTGTTTCCCTTACGCCTATGGCAAAATATATGCTGTTGCTCTTTATCGTCGAGCCGTCGCCAAGCTCAAGCTCCACCACGAGTTGCACCGAATGAGTGCCGTGAGCCATGCTTGATGTGCTTATGCTGAAAGAACCGTTGGCCGTCGAGCTGGTTATGCTCCTGTCCTCCGTATCGGTGCCGTCCACATAGCAGCGCAGGGTCTTGTTGCCTGCGCCGCTCAGGGCGTAGGGAATACTGACGGTCTGTCCTCTCGTTATGGCCGTGGCGATGTTGAACGAGCTGCTGAGCGTCAGCTGCACTACGTTGATGGTCCATGTCACCTGCGAAACCTGCATCTCCACGCCCTCGCCGACTTCGACGCGCACACGGACGGTGTTCGTACCCACGCCCATGTACAGCGATACGTCCACGGTGTTGGTGCTGCCTGCCGCGACGTTCTGCGTCAGCGTGTTTGTGTTCGCTCCCTGCGTCACCGTGACTGTGACACGGCCGGGGTTTCCCGTGCTCTCGCCAGTTGTGGTGTCCGTCTGGTCGTACTTGTATGTCAGCTTCACCTCGTCGCCCACTTTCACAGTCTTGTTGGGCGTAATGCGTGTCAGCTGGACTTTTGTCGTGGCCACCGTGCCGCCTCCGCCGCCCGTGAACACGTCGCTCGTGCTGATGACCTCGCCGGACTCGTTCAGCAGGGAGAGCGAATAGGCTTTGTCGTCGCCTTCGCCAATTTCATTGAGCTGCAGGGCAGTGCCGTAGGTGGAGGCTTTCTCGTTTATTGCGGCGGACACGGCCTTGCCGCTCACCGGGTTCGTCGAGTTCTCATTCACGCTTTGGTCTACTTCCACCTGCGGTATGTCGATGGCGACCTCACCCTGTTCATCCGGGAGCTTTTCTTCGGTCGCCGTTCCTCTTGTCACCCTGATTTTCTTGATGGCGTCAGCTCCACCATAACGTTCCCACGCGGAATCTTCAAGGAATGTATCCACGTCCGTGCCGCAGAAGCGGTAATCTTCCCACTTGCCTGCGGCAACCTCTATGGTTATTACCATTCCCGGCTTGTCCGCGTCGTCTATGTCCGCGTCGGCCAGTGCGGCCACGGCGGTCTCCTTCGTGTAGTAGCCTGAGCCGAGCGGATGCAACTGTGTCACGTTGTAGAAGCCGTTGCCGCTTCCGCCACCGCTCGCCTTCACAAGGTCGTCCTCCTCATCGCTCCACACATAAAGCGTATCACCGCAAACATAGGCCTTGTCTTTCAGGATGGAAGACCGAGTGCCGTCCATATACAGGTCGGCGGTACTCCAGTTGTTGCAGAAGCCTCCGCTCCATACGCCTGCAAACACCTTGGCACTCTGTATGTAAACAACTTCCGTAACGTTAGGCACGGATACGGGGTTCACGGTTCCGCTCTCCACGATGCGTGAGAACCGTGCGGTCGCGCCACCCAGGGCGTTGTCCGCCACGCCGAGTATTTTCGTGTCGGCACTCTGTCTTGCCGTTGCCTCCTTGTCGATGTTTCCTTGCAGGGTGTTGTCTGCGTCCTGCCGTTCCTTGGCCTCCGCATCTATGTTCTTTTGCAAGGTGTCATCACCTGTGGCCCGGCTGTTGGCTTCCGTCTCGACATTCCCGGTCAGTGCCGTGTCCGCGCTCTGGCGTGCGGCGGCCTCTTTGTTTATTGCCTGTTGCAGCGCGCTGTCCGCATCCTGCCGCGCCTTTGCCTCCGCATCTATGTCGTTTTTCAGCTCGTATATCCGGCTTATGTTGCCCATCAACAGCCATCCAGGCTTCTGCCATGCGTATATGTCGCCGCTGCCGGCCGCAGTCGGGTTCGCCTCGTCGTATATGCACACCAGCTGGCCGTACCGAAGTGCCTTGCCGTTCGTACCTGTCGGGGCCGTGTCGGCCTCCATCGCCGCCGTCGTCTTGTACACCTTCCTTATGCCAAGGCCGTCGGCGCTCTGCTCCATGTCAGCTATGTAGGCCAGCGTGTCGAAGTGCAGGCCGCCCACTTCCTCCGGCGTTATGCTGTCCGTCTCCGTCTTGCCGCGCAGCGTCTCCGCACGCTTCTGCAGGTTGTATATCGTGTCCATAACCGTTTATTATTTGGGTATCTCGAATATCATTTTCACAGGAAGGCTGCTTAACATGCTTACATCATCCTGGGGTAAACTAACGTCCGCATGGACCTGCCCCTCGAATCCGCTTACCGTAAAAGAAAAGCCTCCGTTCTCGCTTTCCACGTATGCTTGTGTCGAGGAGCTGAAAGCTTGTAGGAATGGAACATCGCTATAGAACAAGAGCGAATCCCCCGGATTTTCCTTCATGCTTGTGCTCGTTATGTCTATTTTCACCCTGTAGCAGTCGTCCAGTTCCTTGTATGCGACAATACCACTGTAATCATTAAAGAAACGCGCATCCACTTTCGTCCATAGCCTTCCAGTCTTTCCTAAATAGTCTTTCACGACCTCGGCAAAAGTTGGCAGTTCTTGGTACACATAGCATTCGCCTGCAGTGTCCGCTTCAAGGCTCACCGTTACCGAGCTGCTGACCACACAGTTCCTCGACTGCCCGTCCTCGAACACTCTCCGGCCGGTTTCAGTCCTTTTCACCCAAAGGTATATCTTCTGCTCGGGCAACGGTACATTCAATACGGTTTCCTGCCAGTCCATCGGTTCCCCGTCCACTACCAAAGTCCCCGCACCTAACTTGTAAACCGTGCCGGCATTTCCCTGCAACTCCAGTGCCGGCCTGTCCACCATGAAAGCCTTTACTCCTCCGCATACACCCCGGACAAACAGTCTCATTGCTTCCGAGGCATTGTCCTGAATCATACCAAGGTCATCAAGGAACACGGGCTGGCCGCCTGTGTTGAATATCAGTTTATTCATAGTCGTATAGTATTATGCCGTACTTCCGTCCGGCTGGTTTGTAATAGTCTATCAGGCTCCTTATCCTCCGCAGGTTCTCACCGCCGTATTTGTCCTCGCCAACATTGAGCGAAGTGCACAGGAAAGTCGGAACGTACACGTTGAAGTTCACCCCATCGCCCGGATGCGTGTCCGTTACATGGTACATATAAAAAGGAGCTTCTCCTTCCGTGCCTATGTATTGCGCGTCCATTCCTTCCGCCTCCAGCCTGAAGAACTCGCTGTTCGAGCTTACCATCACGGATTCTATGTAAATCTTCCCGTCCGTCAGGTAAAAGGCGTCGTTCAGGGCCTTTTCGATGTATTGAACCCCGGCCGTTATGTTCAGCCTTCCCGACACTTCCGCCATATAGGCGGCAAACAATCCCTGTACATACCTTAACGGCAACGTCAGCACCCTAAGCAACGCAACAGTGAAGCCGCATCGCAGTATCGGCGGCAACAGCTGCACCGCCAGTTTCATTATGTCAACCCTGTACCACATAGCTTATTGTCTCCCCGAGGCCGTCGGCTATGAAACTCCCGCCCTCGGCAGTATAGTTGTTTCCCTTCATTGTCTCGTATGCAGACGCGCCGTCCGCCTTGTATTGGCAGTCGCCAAGCTCCACGTCCGTCACGCCGTCCGCTGCCTGTATCGCGTCAACCAGCTTTGTCTTGTTCAGTGTCCCACCGTACACTATGCCCTTCAGGTACGCTTCAATGGCTTCCTCCACCGGCTTACCACCGCCGTCTATCCGGCTGCCGTCCGAGCCTAATACCAACGGGTCCACATACACCGTCGCACTTATCCTCACGCTGTCCGCATTCTGGGATTTCACGCCCAGTACGACCCCAGCTATCTTCACCCTGTCCATATAATGGCTGAAAGCCGTCAGCACGTCACCCGACAATGGAACCGGCCTGCCGTCCTTTTCGCCGGACACCAGTATGTCCACCATAGTGCCCCTGTCCCTGACCGCCGCGTACTTCACCACTTGCTTCCCCTCATCTTCCGCGGCGTACTTGTACTCCTGCGTCGCATCGTCGAACACGAGGGCGTCCCCGTACTGGAACGCGCGGGCCATCTTGTAGTACCACGGAACACTCGCCACAACCGCACGGCTTATCTTCTCGTCCACGTCCGCGATGTGCCCGTCAAGCAACGTCTCCAGCGCCCAGCAGCAGGCCGCCACGATGTGGAACAATATGCTTTCAAGGCTCACCACGGAGAAGCTGCCGCTGAAGGTGTCGCCCTCTTTCAGCCCGTATTTCTCCCTTACCGTCGCGTCCGCCATGAAGGCGTCCGTCATCGTCTTTTTTATTTCCGCTATCGTCCGTGCCATCACTCGAACTCTTTTGTGTATTCCTCCGTGAATATGCGCAGCTTCACTCCGGACGTGTCTCGCTGCGTTGCCGGGGACACGCCGTTCACCTTGCAATAGTCGGCCATCGTCTTGTCGTACACTGCGTCCTGCAGCTGGAGTTCGCTTCCGGGGACAGGTATGTCCGTTATGGACATGCCGTTGGACCTGGCAAGTTCCATTGCCGCCTCCAGCGAGCCGTATTCCTGTATGGATATGTCAGCAAGCGTCTGTCCGTCATTCACCTTCACTTTCATGGCTGCTTCCTTTTTATTGCGAAAACCACAAGCGACAAAACTGCAACCAACGCCAAAAGCACAGGAAACGAATACAGCCTCGTCTTCTCCCACCAGCCCAGGTCTTTCTCCACAGGATAGGGCACTTGCACGCTGTCAACCCTCACAACGCTCACCGTGTCGTAACGCAGCCTGTCCTTATATTTATACTTAGTGACGACCTTGTCAACAAACACCGTGTCGCCTTTTGAATGAAGGTTCACAAACACGCTGTCATGCAAGTACACGCTGTCACGCAGCCATCTGTCAACATAAACGCTGTCAAAGTTCACCGACGGCACCGGCACATATCTTGTCGTTGTACAATCGGACAGCAGCGTCAGCAACGCGCACGCCAACAACCCACAAAGCAAGCCTTTCATCCTGTCCATATCGTCAGATGTCCTTGTATTCTTCAATGGCGTCAAAGCAGGGGCATTCCTTTATCCTCTCCCACGGGTCAACAATTCCGTTGCCGTTCCTGTCCGGGCTGATGTCCCTGTGCCCCAGTATCTCCGCTTTCGGGTATCTGCCTTTCAGTTCCTTCAGCAGCTTCACAAGGCTTGCCTTCTGCTCCGCCGTGCGGTTGTCCACAGCCTTGCCCCGGGCATCTATCCCACCCATGTACGCCACGTTGACGGAGGTAGAATTGTAGCCCTTCACGCCGTTGCTCACCCGGTCTTCCCCGAGCAGCTGCGTTACCGTACCGTCCGCCTGCACCACGTAATGGTAGCCCGGATTTTTCCAACCTTTACGCCTGAACTCCGCCTGCAAATCGGCAATCTTTTGCCGCTGGCTGCCTGCCGTGCAATGCACGAATATCCTTTTAACGCTTCTCATCTTTTGCCTCCTTTTCAGCCTTTTCCTTATTGAACAGTATCTCCGCCGCCAGCCTGGCGATGTCGTCCTTGTTCTCTATTATCACGCTCATCGTCTTGCCGGCCTTCTGTATCTCCGCCTTCTGCCAGCTCTTCTCCCTCACGCTCTTGAACTCGCAGTACACGCAGTACGCGGCCCACACCATCGAGAACGCCGGCACCGGCAGCACCACGCAGCTTATCAGGTCTATGCCCACCAGTACCATGTAGGGCGTGAAGTACTTGGTCGCCTTCGCAGCGGTCTTCTTCAGCCCCTGCGACGTCCGCGCCACACCGTTCCTGCGCGCTTTCTGCAAACCGGTGAAGAAGTCCACCGCCATTGACAGCAGCATCACCGCCACGCTCAGCGCTATCAGCACGATGTGCATGTACATGTGCTCGTGGACGAACTGCGTTACCACGTCATTTATCTCATTTGCCATCATATAGTCCTTTCCTGTTTTCAAGTTTAATATGTCGCCTCTATCGTTATGCCGGTCTTCGTGACCGCCACCTTGCTCACGGTCTGCCCGTCCATCTCCATCTGCTCCCTTATCAACGAACGCCAGTACATGGGGTCGTTGTCCAGCAGCATGTCCTCGATGCCACATCCCGTACTCGGGCGCTCCTTCAGCTCGCCCTTGTGCAGTACGAGTATCAAAGCCTGGTTCTGCCTCAGCGTATCGCCGACCTGCAGGCCCTCCGTTATCTTGCCGTCAGGCCCGTGCCTCACCTTTACCGACGGCTCGAAGCCGTCCAACTGTATCCCGTTCATGTCAGTGCGTTATCTTTTCATCTTCGTAATCGCCTCGGCTGAACGCCTCCGCGCTTTTCAGCGGCGCGCTTGTCGGGCCGTGGGTTCCCTGGTGCGTATGTGCGTTGAAGGCATCCACAAAGGCGTTCAGCCTGGCTGTCAATTCCCCGATGTTCACAAGGCCGCCCAGTTGCCCGCCGTTCACCGTTATCCTTTCCACATGGTCAACCGCCAGCACCACCAGTTCAGACAGGCCGCCCGTCAAGCTACCAACGGTCACCGCCGTGCCCACCTTCGGTACTATCAGCAACTGCCCGGAATCTTCCGTCTCCGAAGCGCGCAGCCGAACGTCCGGCACCGTCAGTCCGCCTATCTTCACCTCGCAAAGCAAACCGTCCACCTTGGTCACGATGCCCTGCGTCAGCACCGTCTCCCTGCCGCCGGTTGCGGCCTTAAGCCTTTCAGCCAGTTCCTTATACCTGTCCATTTATCAACTCAACCTGAATCCCAATTCTATTTTACGTTTTCCGCCCTCTTTTGAGAAAGAGGTCGTCACGCTCCTTATGAAATAAGTACCGTCCTTTCCCGGGTAGTCGCCGTCGTGTAGTGTCGCGCTATCGCCCGGACGGCATTCAGGTATCAGCCACGTCGTAAGGCTGCCGTCATACCCGTCGAAGCTCCTCCGCTTCACTTCAAGCTCGCCACGCGCCTTCATGCTCGCCTCGTCCGAAGTCGGGCATTTCACCTCCACCTTGTCGCCACCGGTGCTGCCGGTCTCCAATTCCTTGACTGTCCCGTCAGGCATCAATGCCTTGACCACCACGCGTATTTTCTTGTCCTCGGCTTTCCTGTATGTAAGGTCGGCCTCCTCCACGTTCAGCATGAAGTCATATATCCGCTCCTCGCCAACCACCTCACCCGGAGGGTGTATGTGCAGCACCCTGTCCTTCAGGTATATATCCGCCCCGCTCTCATCCTGCACCTTTTTCAACACGTCGTACCCCGTTGCGTTGTTTATTACAAACTTCGAATATGTCCAGGAATAAGAACAGGAAACCTTATACCCAAGACCCAGCTCCTTGATTACCCTGTCCAGCAGCGAGGCCAGCGTCACACCCTTCAGCACGACGTTGCCAAGGCTTTTCCTGAACGTGAATAAGTCATCCTCACACATCAGCCTTATGCTGCCCCCGTCCGTCGATACGCTCTGCAGCCAGCCCTTGAACTCCTCCACAAGCCCAGTTTCCGCATAACCTATCCTCACCGACACCGCGTCGCCCCTTTTCAGCTTGTCCTCCACCTCAAGGGCGGCGTTGTACTGCGCCCCCGGCAACGTTATCTCAGCCGTGTCAGCCAGCAACTCCACGCTCTTGTGTATCTCCACCGAGTCCAGCATACCAACCTTGTAGCGGCCCACCGTTATGTCATAACCCATCGTGTACATAAGCCCCCTTACAAGTCCAAGTCCTCGCGCGTCAGCAGCAGTTTGTATATGTCGTCGCTCTGCGCCTTCAGTGTGTAGTTTTGGTTTGCCGTTCCGCTCGTGAACGGTATGTCCCAGCTCTCTATCACCATGTGCGATATGCCGAATATCTCCAGCAGCGGGTTCAGCACTGTCACATGCGCCGCCTCGCAAAAACTACGCAGACGGGCCACGTCCTCTTCCGGGTACTTGCCGTCCATGCCCATCAGTATCCCCTCCACCGTTATGGAGTAGTCGTCCTGTGCCCAGCGTTCCTTTATCGAGCCCCTGACGCGCCCCTTGTTCACGTGTCGCCGCGTGATGATGTTTTGCCCTGTCAGGCTCACCATCGGTTCCATGGGCAACAGCCATTCCTCCGCGCCGGCCTCTTCCAGCTTCAGGCGCATCGGCAGCTGCATCGGCACACCCAACGCATTGGTGCGGACTGTTTCCTCAAGCTCCCCGTCGCTCATGGCACGCACGGAGTCGTATTCGGCACTGTCCACGTCCGCCAGCTCCGTATCGTGGAACAGCCAGTATGGCGGCACCTTCCCACCAATGACCCTGAGGGCCATGTTCTCAAGCAAAAACCTCGTCGCCGTGTTCATCTTTCAGCACTCGTAGCTATCGCAAGGGCACGGTTCAGGCTCTGCAGCACTGTACGCTCAAGCTCTGCCGTGTCGGCCTTGTCGTTCATATAAACATTGATGTTGTCGAAGAACTTTGATATGTTCATCGTGATGGACGTATTCCGCGTACCGCCGGTGGCAAGAGCCTCGGCCGACTTGCGTCCTCCGCTTCCTGACTTGCCGCCTTTCCCGCTTCCACTGCCAAACATTACAGACTGGGAGCTGCCTTTCAGTCCCGGCGTCGATATGTCCGTGGCGGTCTTTCCACCACCGGTCTTGGCGGCATTCTTCGTGCTTTCCGCGGCATAGTGCTTGTCGTAGTTGCCAGATATGCCCCTTACCGTGTCAGCCGCCCCTGTCAAAGCCTTGCGCGTCGACTCCACGCCGCTCAACATACTGAAACCGGCCTTGGCGGCCGTAGCCGCTTTTTCCCACTCGCCGGTGAACAAGAACTTCAAGGCCTCACCCAGCTTGCCAAGACCACCGAGCAGTTCATTGAAGCGGTCTATCACATACTGCTTGATGACGTTACCGAACCCTTTAAGGGTGTCCCACATGGTGAGGAGGAAGGCACGGAAGCCGGCAAACTTGTTCCAGCAGTATATCACGCCGGCGACAAGGGCGGCGACTGCCGTTATGACCAGCCCTATCGGGTTGGCGTTCATCGCCACGTTCAGCAGCCATTGGGCGGCCGTCCACGCCTTTGTCACCACCATTATGCCGGTCTGTACACCTTTGTACACCATCAGGGCGGCGGTGTACGCCTTGCTGACGGCCCAAGCCGTGGCAACGACACCGGCGACAAGCGCAAGCTCTGTACGGAACTGTATGACGAAGCGGATGCCGGAAGACAAGGCGCCGAACAACCCTTGCAGCATGGAGAACAAAGGCGGCAAGGCCGCGTTGACGGCATCGAGAAGGTCGGACAGCGGGGATTTCACCTGGTCGAACATCCCGGCGGCCTGCTCGCGGATGTTGTCCATCACGGTGCTGAACTTGCCGCCTACCGTCTGCGACTGGCGTTCCATCATGCCGTGGAACTTGCCGCCCTCGCCCGTGGCGTGGGCCATGGCCGCGGCCACGTTGTCGAAGGTAATCTGTCCTTTCGACATCATGTCCTGTAGCTCAGCGTAGGTCTTGCCTGTCATGCGCTGGAGTTCCTGCAACGGGTTGAAACCGGCGTTGATAAACTGAAGAAGGTCTTGCCCTTGCAGCTTGCCGGCGGCCGACACCTGGCCGAGGACGAGCGACAGGCTCGAAAGACGCTCGGCATCTCCGCCGGAAATATCCCCGAGCTGTCTCAACAACGGCAGAACGCGGTCTGTGGCAACGCCGAAATTCAGCATAAGCTGTGCGTTCTTCGTCAGGTCGAGCTTTCCGAACGGGGTCTCGGCGGCAAACTGTGTTATCTCGCCCAACATCGACGCGGCCTTGGCCTCATTTCCGACAAGCGTGGAGAATGCCACATTGGTCTGCTCCGCCTCGGAGCCGAGCTTGACGATGGCCCCGATGCCGGCTGCGGCCATCGTGTACGGGTTTGTCAGGAACTCCATCCCGGGCACGGACATCAATGAAGACTTGAAGTTGGAGAATGAAAAGGCCTGGCGCAGGCGTGTTCCGACAGTCCCGGCCTTCCTCGATATTTCGTCAAGGCGGACGGAAGTCTGCCGGGCCACGGCGAGCACGTTGCCACCGTCGGCCTGCAGCCTTATCAAGAATTTTAACACGCTATCCATTCGCTTTCCTCTCCAACTTACGTATCTCAAGCAGATGCCTTATTGTCCATGCCCACTTCTCGTCGGGCAGGCTTTCCGGGTCAACGCACATATAGTATCTCAACAGCGAGTCAAAAAACAATATGTCCCCACCGCCCGTGAAATCGCCAATCCCGGCATCCGCTACAATTTTTTTATCTCGGCCTCCTTGATTTTAAGGACTTCCTCCATCTTGGCACATACTGCCATGAAAAGGCTGTCGTCCGTCTTCATCTCCTCGTCTCCTGCGACCCACAGCTGGTTGAGCAGCACTTCGTTCAGCTTGATGGGGTCTTTTACCACGCTCGCGTAGCTCAAATCCTGCCGTGACGGGCTGCGCAGGATGCAACCCTTGCCCTCGACCGTCACCAGGTAAAGTTCCTTACCCGGGTGCTTCGCCTTCAGCTCAGCTATCAGTTTCTCGTTTATTTCCATTCCAATGTCCTTTTAATCGTTTTCAAACGCTCTTCTTGTCCGTATAGATGAAAGGCAAGGTCTTCTCCTGGAACTTGTCGCCCTGCTTCCATTCCGTGTTGTCTTCAGTTATCTCCACGTTCACCAGCGTGTCCGTCGTTACCGCGTCGCCCTTCGACGGGTTGCCGTAGCACGCCACGATGTTGAAGCTGCCGTCCAGCACGTCGCCGCCGCAAGCCTGGCGCAACGCCTCGTACTCGCTCTGCAGCACGGTCAGCTCGCCGCTATAGTCCTTGTTGCCGTGCTGTATGCCATGGGGCTTGTTGCCCTTGGCGTACAGCAGCTCCTTCTCCTGCTTGCAGCCATACTTGATGCCGCGCAGCCCGGTCACGACGCGCCCCGCCACTACCACGTTCACGTCGCTCCATTCGTATTCCCTTGTGTTCGTAAACATCTACTGCCTCCTTTCTCAACTTGCCTGTGTCACCTGGAAGCCCAGGCTCACGTCAACGTAACGCGCGTAGCCGAACGGCCTTACCTTCACCGTCACGGCCACCTTCGATGTGGCCAGCACGTTCTGCGTCTGGTCTATGAAGCATACGCAACCCTCGCCGTCATCACCGGCGCTCAGCTCGCCGCTTGCGGTCATGCCCGCGTTCAGCGCGTCCTCCACGGCCTGCTGCCAGCTCTTCACTATACCGGCCTGGAGCGTCCCGTCCTCGTTCACCTCAAGCTCGTCAAGCATCATGTCCAGCAACGTGTCATACACTATCCTGTACGCCTTGTCTATCACCCTGCGGTGAGCCAAGTGGGCATAGTCGTCCGTCTCGTCGCACGCCAGCCTGTCGTCGGTGAAGAAATAGCCGCTGCGGCCAACGTACTTACGCGGCGTGATGTAGCCCTTGTCGTATAGCCCGGCTATCACGCTGCCGCCCTCGTCCACTTTCACGCTCCCGACGTACATCTCCGTGGGGAACAGCGCGCCGTCCTTCACGCGCCCGGCGTTGCGCTGCACCGGAAGCGTCGCCAGACGACCGGCCAGCGTGCCCACACACGCCCCTTCGCTGCCGACTTCAGTGTCGCCTATCAGAACGCCTACGCGGTTGTATGCAAGTTCGCTCAAGTCACGCAAGCCCTCCCCAGTGTAACCGCGGCCTTCAAGGATGACGAACAGTGGGGCGTACAACTCTTCCGTCGCCCATTCCGCCAGCTGCTGTGCGATGGGCAGCGCGGACAGCACGTCCGGGTCGAGGCCTTCCGTCACGCTGCCAGTCGTCCCGCCGTCACCGGCCACGAACACCCCCCTCAGCCTGCCGTTCTGCCCCTCGACCAACTTCCTCGCGCTGCCGGAGGTCTTGTCAAGCAGCGCGGTCATCTTCGCGCTCTTGGCCACGCCATACACCACAAGCTCCGTGCCCTCCTCCGCCTCGTCGTAGAATTCCTTGACGTGCTTGTAAAGCCTCGGATTGCCTTCCGACGTTATGCCCAATGCCGCGAGGTCGTCCATGCCCCTCACGCTGTACGCTTTCTCCAGCTCGAACGTGCCGCCCACGGCCGTAGCCCCGCACACGAGGGCGAAAAGCCCGTCGGGGCTTTCGCCGACCGTGCCAAGCTGGCCGTTCAGGTACGATATCTTTATTCTCGGTAACATAATCCTTCACTTTTTGTTTTTGACTCCTTACGCGGTAGCCGCCTCGGCCAGCATGAACACGCCCTTCTTGTCATAACGACGGATGCCGCCGCCCGTGCGGACAAGGAACGAGTATATGTCGCCATAGTAGGTCGGGCTGTCCGTGTCGTCAAACATCTTCACCTCGCCAAGCGCGCGGCTCAGGCAGCTTTCCTGCCAGGCAAGCGCCGCCGCATTCTCGTCCGCAGCGCCCTCCGCGCCCCATTTCAACAGTGCCTTGGCCGATGTCACCCTCAGCACGCTGCTCCTTTTCATGATGTTGAAACCGTACAGGTTGCCAAGCACGCCGGACTGTACGTTGGCCGAATTCTGGAACATCCACTTGTCGCTCTCCGACAGGTCGTTAAGCAAGTCGGCGTACATATAGGCGTCAAGAAGCATGTAGCGGCCGGCCTCCGGCACGTTGTCAGCGTCCATCGCCGTCATCAGCTTCAGCACGTCGGCCTTGCATATCGACTTGCGTTGCCCGGTCGCCGTCGCAGAGGTGTGCGCGTCACGTGTGGCTGTGCCAGTCGTCAGCAGTACGTGGTTCGTATCCACTCCGCCGCCCCAGCGCTCCAGGATGTTCACGTGGGCCGCCTCCTGCAGTTGCGCCCTGTCGTTGGCGATGACGCTGTTACGCTTGTCGTAGCTCAGCTCCACAGTGTCGATGTTGGGGATGTAAATCGGGTCTGTCGTCAGCTCGTCAATCTCATAGGTCAGCTCGTTGTCCGTCCGCTGGCTTACCTTGGCCGGCTTCTCCGTGCGGTTCGTCACCACTTTTGAGGGTGCGCCCGCGTTGGGTATGTGTACTTTCCTGTTCACCACGAACGCGGAGTCGTCCACGCTCTTCGTCGCGAACGAGTTGTCCGGGTACAGGTTCTCAACTATGGCGCTCAGCCATATTTCCTTGTTCAGTGCCATTTCTCTGTCCTTTTTTAATTCTTCATTCTTGGTTCTTCAATTTTTCACTCCTTGTAGTCAACGCCGAACTTCTCCTTGTACTTCGACTCGAACAGGGCCTTGTCCGTAGCCTTCAGCTCGCTCAGCATGCCGGCCCTGTCCAGCTCGTCCCAGCTCTTGTCGGCCATTCCGCCTCCTTTGCCCGTGTCGTCGATGTACGAGGCGGCGCGCATGTGCCTCGACGGTTTCATGCCGGAAAGCAAGGCTTCGGTGTTCGCCCTGTCGCTCGCCATGAGCGCCTTGAACGTCGGCAGCTGCTCCTTGGTTATCCTGCCGTCCGCCACGGCCTTGTCAAGCACGGCCGCCACCTCCTTGGCCTCGGCGGCCTCCATCTTTTCCTTGTAGGCCTTGTTGGCCTTCTCAAGGGCATCAGCCTTGGTCGCCTTGTTCTCAAGTTCACGCACGCGGTCGATGATGTCCTGCTCGTCGTTCGCGTCCTTGAACGACGGCATCTTCTTCATTTGGTCTATCAGTCCCATCTCTTTGTCGTTTTGTGGCCGCTCCTGCAGCCGGTTATTGAAATAATGGTATATCTCCTCCGTTGTGGACGGCACCCTTCCATCCGCAGACGGCATGTCGTATATGCCGTCCGCCAGTTTCATTTCCACTGCCTCCTCGGCGCTTATCCAATGGTCACGCTCGTCGAAGTACCTCGCCGACACGGCCTTCGCGTCCATGCCGCAGCGTGTGGCAATCATACGGGCCAGGTCGTCCTGCAACGCCTCCATCACGCCTGCCATGCGGCGCAACGCAGAGGCGTTGCCCCATGTGCCTCCGCTCACGGAGTGCAGCATCAGCTTCGCGTATGGGGACATATAAAGGGGCTTGCCGCACAAGGCTATCACACCGGCTATGCTTGCCGCCACGCCGTCCACGTATATGGTGATGTCGGCCTTGCTCGTCCTCAGGGCATTGTAAATGGCTATGCCGCTGAACACGTCGCCGCCTTTGCTGTTGATGCGCACGTCTATCTTGCTGTAACGAGCCTGAAGTTCAAGCAGCTCGCTCACCACCCTGGCGCTATCCACCTTCTGGCCGTCGCCAACGTCGCCATACAGTAGGATGGCCACCTCCCCATCACCGGGTATCGTGTTGAAAAATCCCATTTTTACGTCGTTTTTGATGCAAATATCCGCATAAAACGCCTCACTTGCAAACCGCTTTTTTATCATGTCGTCAGCTGCGTATATCATGTCACCACAGGACACCACCATAAAAAAGCAGTTTGAAAAAACGCCTGAATTATAGGATATTTGCAGTTATTACTGTCCGCTAAAATCATACAGACCATTATTTATGTGTCCGCAGTTTCGATAAACAGGCGCTACGGATATAT
>CALUMB010000133.1 GCA_944321645.1 uncultured Prevotella sp. | reverse complement strand
TTAGGCTGCGTTCGGGAAAACGAAAGCAAGCTTTCTTTTCCGCTCACTGGCACTAACCGTGCAGAGGTTAGGCTGCGAGGGGGAAACGGCTGGCAAGCTTCCGTTTCCGCTCACTGGCACTAACCGTGCAGAGGTCAGGCTGCGAGGGGGAAACGGCTGGCAAGCTTCCGTTCCGCTCACTGGCACTAACCGTGCAGAGGTTGGGCTGCGAAGGGGAAACGGCTGGCAAGCTTCCGTTCGCCGCCTCGTTACTTAAAAGGACAAAGAATAAGGCTAAGGGATGTTTGTTAGTTTCGGAATAAAGGATGCCATCGACATTTTTTTCGTCGCGCTGATGCTTTACTACCTATACCGGGTGATGAAGGACTCGCGCTCGCTCAATGTGTTCATTGGCATCATGGTGTTTGTGCTCGCGTGGATATTCGTGTCGCAGATTCTGGAGATGCGGCTGCTCGGCTCGATAATGGACAAGCTGGTGAGCGTGGGCGTGATAGGGCTGATAGTGCTTTTCCAGGAAGACATACGCAAGTTTCTCTACAACCTGGGCGCCCACCAGCGCATAAGGCTGCTGGTGGACTTCTTCGCCAACGACCGCACGCGCGACAAGGAGGCGGACAAGGAGGCGATAGTGCCAATAGTGCTGGCCTGCATGAGCATGGGCAAGCACAAGGTGGGCGCACTGATAGTGATAGAGCGCAACGCCCCGCTTGACGACGTGGTGGCCACGGGCGACGTGATAGACGCGAACATAAACCAACGGCTGATTGAAAACATCTTCTTCAAGAACTCGCCGCTGCACGACGGGGCGATGGTGATTTCAAAAAGGAGAATAAAGGCGGCGGGCTGCATACTGCCCGTGTCGCACAACCTCGACATACCCAAGGAACTGGGCCTGCGCCACCGCGCCGCCCTCGGCATATCGCAGGAGAGCGACTGCATAGCCATTATCGTGTCGGAGGAGACGGGCGGCATATCGATTGCCATGAACGGGCAGTTCCAACTGCGCCTGTCGGCCGAAAAGCTCGAAAGCATACTGACCGCGGCATTGAATAAATAAAGTCAAGGAGTTATTTTAGGAGTTAAGGAGTTATTTTAGGAGTTAAGGAGTTATTTTAGGAGTTAAGGAGTTATTTTAGGAGTTAAGGAGTTAAATGGAGTAAAGGAGTTAAGACAATGGCTATATGCGCTACCACTTATGCAGATGGCTTAGCTGCCAAGAAAGCTAATGTCTTAACTCCTTTACTCCATTTAACTCCTTAACTCCTAAAATAACTCCTTAACTTTACTCCTTAACTCCCTTAACTCCTTAACTCTTAAAATAACTCCTTAACTTTACTCCTTTACTTAGCTCCCGTCTCCTGCCTCCTGAGATTAAATCCCTTTGCGAGTCCGCCCTCGCTTGTTTCCTTGTAGAGGGAGGGTATGTCGTGGCCGGTCTGCTTCATCACGGCCACCACCTTGTCGAACGACACGCGGTGGGTGCCGTCGGAGAAGGAGGCGTAGAGGTTGGCGTCGAGGGCGCGTGTGGCCGCAAAGGCGTTGCGCTCGATGCAGGGAATCTGCACGAGTCCGCACACGGGGTCGCACGTCATGCCGAGGTGGTGCTCCAGGCCCATCTCGGCGGCATACTCTATCTGCGAGGGGCTGCCGCCGAAGAGCTGGCAGGCCGCCGCCGAGGCCATGGCGCAGGCCACGCCCACCTCGCCCTGGCAGCCCACGTCGGCGCCGGAGATGGAGGCGTTGTGCTTGACGATGTTGCCTATGAGACCTGCCGTGGCAAGGGCGTGGAGTATGCGCTCCTCGGAGAACTGGTGGCCCTTGTAGACGTGGTAGAGCACGGCGGGCAGCACGCCGCACGCCCCGCAGGTGGGGGCGGTGACGATGGTGCCGCCGGAGGCGTTCTCCTCGCTCACGGCAAGGGCGTAGGAGTAGACGAGTCCGCGCGTCTGTAGCGACTGCTTGTAGCCCGACGCCTTGACGTAGTATATAGGGGCCTTGCGCATTAGGTTGAGCGGGCCGGGCAGGCGCCCCTCGCTGTTGATGCCGCGCACGACGGCCTCCTGCATGGTGCGCCACACCTGGGAGAGGTAGTCCCAGATGGCGGGGTCTTCGCTCAGCCCCACATATTCCCAATAGCTGCGGCCGGTGGCGTTGCACCAGTCCATTATCTCGGTCATGGTGTTCATCTGGTAGACCTCGGGCGTGTCGAGCACCCCGCCGGAGCCTTCGCCCTCGGAGAGCGCGCCGCCGCCGACGCTGTAGACCGTCCAGCGGTCGGTGACCGCGCCTGTGGCGTCGAAAGCCTCAAACTTCATCGCGTTTGGGTGGAACGGGAGGAACACCGACGGCTGCCAAACGATGTCAACCGGGGCGAGCGGCTCAAGCTCGCCGCGTATGGCCACGTCGGTCATGTGGCCGCGGCCGGTGGCCGCCAGGCTGCCGTACAGCGTGACGATGAACGAACGCGCCCCGCCATTGCGCGAGGCAAACATCTGGGCTGCCTTCTGCGGCCCCATGGTGTGGCTGCTGGAAGGCCCCTTGCCGATTCTGTATATTTCTCGAAGTGATTTCATTGTTTAAGTATTAAGAAGAAAGGAGAAAGGAGTGCTGACATTTGCTTTGGGCGCGGTGTCGCACTATACGCCTTTAGCGTTTCTGCATAAAAGCCATTACCTGCACTCTCGCATTTCTTCCTCCTGAAAAGCATTTGTCTGCACTCCCTTCTCCTTTCTCCTTACTCCTATAGTGCTACCTTCACCGATGCCGACTGCGAGGCAGAGGCGGCGCGGACGACGTAGAGGCCGGGAGCCAGCCCTTGCAGGCTGAGCGTGACGCCCGACTGCGCCTCGGCGGCTGTCAGGCTGCGGCCCAGCACGCGGCGGCCATCGGCAGTGTAGACGCTCACGGCGACGGCGGCTGCCTCAGGCGAGGAAACACGCACGCTGCCACCGCCTACGGGAACGACGGCGAGCGACGCGGCGGCAGGCGCTGCGGCGGCACTGATGCCGGTAAGCTCGATGGCCTCGAGTATGCCGGCCCAAGCGTCAATCTTGCCGTAGCCCCACGTGTTGCCGGGAGCTGCGCCGGTGAACTCGTCGGCAGAGGCTGTGGACGATAGTATGCCACGCACGTCGGCGGGCGCAAGCTGCGGGTTGGCCTCAAGCCACGTGGCGAGAACGCCGGCTACGAAGGGCGACGACATAGACGTGCCTTGCATATAGGCGTAGTAGTAGTTCTTGTCGTTCCACTCAAAGTAGCCTGCGATGGGCAGCGACGAGATGGACGAGTAGTTTGACGAGGCCGACGAGACGATGGCGCAGCCTGGGGCCGCCACGTCGGGCTTCATGCGGCCGTCGGCGGTGGGGCCGCAGCAGGAGAACGAGGCTATGTCGCCCACGGTCTCCTCCAAGGTCATGGTGCCGCTGTTCTCGGTATCGAAGGTGCTGCGCGTAACGTAGGCCCCGACAGTGACAATGCTGCTGCCGGTGCCGCCAATCTCGGCAGGCGAGGCGCTGGTGTCGCCGTCGGAATAGCCCTCGATGCCGCAAGAGGTGAAGGCGATGTAGTTGCCGTCGCCCCAGACGTTGACGGTGCCTGCCGACGAGGTGATAACCTCTATGCCCACCTCGTAGCCCGCGCGCAAGCCGGAGACGTGGGAGTAGAGCTGCACGTGGGCCTTGCCGTTGAGCGGGCTCACCTCGCCGTAGGCCTCAATCTCGCCGATGCTGCCACGCAACTCGGCCGAAGCCTCCGGCGACCCGTCCACGCCGCCGGCAGGCAGCGACAGCGAGAAGCTGTCGGCAAGCTCGGAGGTGCGCGTGTTGTAGGTGAACACGTTCACCTTGAGGTCCATGCCGGGGTCGCCCCAGATGTCGATGGTGCCGCCGTTGTCGGAGGCGGTGAGCGTGCGCAGGTAGTCAACGAAGGTGCGCAGCGTGTCGGGAGCCTCGCCCTCGGAGACCATCGAGGCATGGAGCTTGGTGGCGCCGAAGTTGCCTATTGAGCCTACGAGCAGGCGTCCCGGGCCCTGCATGGCGTCGGAGAGGACGTCGAAGGTGGACGTGCCGTCGTGGGGTCCGACCTGTGCGCCGAGGCTCATGTTCACCACGCAGGGCTTGCCCACCGACTCGGCGTAGCGGTAGATGTAGGAGATGGCGTCGGAAATGTTGACGTTGGTCTCGGTGTCAACGCCGCTGATGCTCACCAACACGATGTCGGCCCCGGTGGCGACACCCTGGTAGGAGCCAAGGGTGGTGTCGGCCCCGGCGGCAATGCCGGCCACGTGGGTGCCGTGGGTGTTGGTGGTGATGTCGCCGGCAGCGGCGAGAATCTCTTCGGGCGAGTCGAACTCGCCGCCGTAAGTGAAGCCCTCAGGCGGCGTGCCGCCGTCGTAGCCCTGCTCCCACACGCGCTTGATGCGCAGCTCGGAGCGGTCGGCGGAATAGAAGGCGGGGTGGGTATAGTCGAAGCCAGAGTCGATGATGCCCACCACCACGCCTGTGCCGTCGTAGGCGCGGGGCAGGCCCGCGCCCTGCTGCACGAGGTCTACGCGGGCGGCGGGGCGGGCTACGTCCATCATCGGGGCCACGGGCGTGGCCGCCTGCACATACTCAACGCCGGGAAGCGAAGCCACGGCGGCGAGCGAAGCCACGGGAACACGCGCCGTGAGGATGTCGCCGCAGCGCAAGTTGACCTCGACGCCAAGGCCGGCCAACGCAGAGGCATCGGCACCGGGGGCAAGGTGGATGTAGGCCGACACCACCCCCGCCGGAGCGGTACGCGCGGCGACAGCGCCGCGGCCGGCCAGCAAATGGCGCGCCTCGGGCGACAGCTTGCCGTCGGCCTGTGCCGACGACGCGGCGCAAGCCAAGGCCAGTAAGAGTAAAAGTCTGTTCATTGGTGATATGTATTTAACGTGACAATTATAATAAATAGCTTATCGAAACATCCCGTTCCGGGCGAAAACCGCCCGGAACGGGAACTTTTTGCAATGGAACGGCAACCCCGCCCCCACTAAGGGAAGAACCCACCGCGTAGTGGCGAACCACCACACGCGGGGGAAAGGACCACGTCACGTGGAGCAAAACCGCCGCACGCGGAGTAGAACCATGCGGAACCGCCGCGCCGTCACCCCGGCCCCCTTGGAGGGCCGGGGTGGGATTCCCTGGCGGGGCCTTTACTGCACGGCCACCTTCCTCGACACAGTGCCGGAAGCGCCGGCAGCACGCACCACGTAGAGGCCGGAAGGCAGCGTGAACTCGCCTGCGCCCTGCATGGACTTGACCATACGGCCGGAGAGGTCGTAGACGCCAACGCCGCCGCACTGGCCGGCAACGCGCACCACATTGCCGCTCACGGAGATGGCGGGCGCACCGTCAGCCACGACGTCGCGTATGGCGGTGGTGTTGTCGTCGCAGAGCTTCACCTGGCAAACGTTGTAGACGGGGCAGTCGAGCGAGCCGTCATCGTTAATCTTATACTTGCTTACCAAAGCCACGAGGTACATATTGTCGGGGTCGGTGGGTATGTCCACGCCGTCGAGACCTGCGGCGTCGAAGTAGGTAGAGGTAATATATTCGGGCAGCTCATAGTCCACGGAGAAAAGCTCGGTGACGCCCCTGGTGAGGTTGGCGCGCACGCCAATGTCGCCAAAGAGGCTGCCGCGGTACACAAAGGGATGGGAATAGAGCGTGCCGCCGCCACTCTGGTACATCAATATACTGTCTTGCACGACGAAGAGCGACACCATGAGAGTGTCGGCATCGGGCATCACGTGGGGGAACACCCTCACGTCGCCGGTGACGCGGCGTGTCGCCTCGTCGTACTTCGTCACGATGTCGATGTCGAAGTAAGGCTGTATGGAGTTGGCATACTCTAGCATGTTGAGCACGTTGCCCACCGACACGCTCTGCGCGGCGTTGGGGCTGGAAGAGCCTGGCAAGCGGTTTACCATGAAGGCGGGGGCGTAGTTGCTCTCGCCGTAGAAGTTCATGTAGAACTGTTCCTCAAGCATGGTGAGCGAGTCGGGATAGTAGCCGATGTGGTGGTAGACCTCCACGAAGTCGCCATCGAAGCGGCTGAAAGCCTCAAGCTCGCTGACGCGGCCCGACGGGCAGTTGCCGCACTCCTGGCCGGTGAAGCCCTCGAAGAGCACGGCGCGGCGGATGTCGGACGGGTAGATGTAGATGGTGTTGTCAACGCTGTTGTCTGACTCGGCAGCGTCGGTGCCGCCGTTGATGTTGGTAACGGCGAGCTTTATGGGCAGGTCGCCGTTGCTGTCAGATACATATTCGGGCAGGTCGAAGGTGTAGATGTCGTGCGAAGCTATGCCAACACCGCTCACGGTCATCGTCTGCGGTTCGGCGTTGCCTATGCTGAACTCCACGTCGAAGCTGCTGATAGGCTCCGTTCCGTAGTTGAACACCTGCGCGGAGTATGTGTAGGGGCGGCCTGCGATGTAATAGCCGTTGACGTCGAAGTCCTTCACGGTGACGTCGGTGAACTGCATATCGTCTACGATGAGCTGCAGGCTCGGCACGCCATGGCCGAGCGAGAAGGCGTCGCGCCACCTCGACTCACCGTCGATGTAGTAGGTGCATCCGGCCAAGCCGCGCGTCTGGTCGAACATGAGCGGCGTGTAGGCGGTGGAGGAGGTGAGGGTGTAGCCCACGTAAAGTTCCTGCTCGTCGCCCACGGTGTAAGGCGTGTCGAAGTCGAACTCGCGCATGGTCACGGAGCCGGAGCCGCCAGCCTGGGTGTAGACGGGTTCGGCGGCGATGTCGGTCCAGACGTAGAAGGTGAGGTTGTCCATGTTGCGCGTGCCGAAGGCGGCCCTCACGCCTTTTATCTGCTTGCCGCGCAGCATTTCGAGCTTCTCGCCCGTGAGCTTGATTGCCAAGCCCTGGGTCTCGGAGTTGCCAACGCGGACGCCGCTGCTGCGGTCTACTTCATCGGTGCAATAGCCCAAATAAGAGTCTGCCAAGGCTGCCGGGGCGAAGGCCGAGGCAAGGCAGAACGTCAAAAATAGCTTTTTCATCTGTTATCGTTCGATTTTTATTGATTAACCAAATTGCGGGACTTTAAATGAAAAACGCCCAATGGCTGGCCCCCGAAGGCCGACCGGGCGTTTTTCATTTCTGTCTCCGGCGCATTCACGGCGCGCCTTTGCCGGCAGCCGCACGGGCTGCTAACTTCGCACTGGCTTAACGCGGGCAGGGCTTACCTGACCACGTTGAGCTTGACAGTGGCAACCTTGCCGTCGGCCTTCACCTTGAGGATGTAGAGACCCGGGGCATACGACGACACGTCGAGGCGGCCCTCGGTGGTGCTGCCCATGAGGGCGCCGCCGAGCGAGTAGGCGCTAATCTCTTCGACGTTGGCTCCCTCTACAGCCACGAAGTTGGTGGCCGGGTTGGGATATACGCGCATGTCTACGGTCACGGTGTTGTCGATGCCGGTCGGAGTGCCCTGCACATCGGCAAGCGTGAAGAAGGTTGTGGTGCCGCGCACGGCGCCGTAGCCGGTGTAGGTCACGTCGACTGCCACGCGGTGGGTGGTTTCTGCGTCGGCGTCAGCGCCGAAGGAGTGGGTGTAGGAGTTCTCGGTGATCAGGCCGGTGGTGACGGTCTGGTTGTCGACGCGCACGCTAAAGCCGTCGACGGGCAGCGGCCTGGGGTCGGGGGCAACGGCCACGAGGCCCATCATCCAGTTGCCGGTGGCGGTGCTTCCGGAAAGGTCGGCGTAGCTCTCACCCTCGTCGGTGGAGGCAAGCACCGAGTAGCCTAAAACGTAGGGCAGGTTGTCAACAGCCATGGGGCCGGTGTCCTCCTCGCCGTCGAAGCACTCGATGTCGAGCGTGTACTCGGCGTTGGCGTCGATAACAAAAGGATCGTCGATGTCAACCACGTTCCACTGGCCGAGGGTGTATGCGTCCTCGTCCAAGTCGGTGTAAGACACAAGCTCGCCGTTCTTGTAGATAGCGATTGAGAAGAGGGCGTCGCTCACAGGATAGAAGCGCACCTGGTTCACCGTGTAGCCATTGAGGCCCTTGAACTTGCTCGTGGGATAGATGGCACGGGCGATGTAGCCCCAGTGGAATTCTTTGGTGCTCTTGATGGTCTGGGCGTAGGTGTCGCTGCTGTAGGTTATGTTCACCTTGTCGTCGTCAGAGGGAACCACCCAGCTGAAGGCCACGTCGTTGTCGGCAGTCTTCCAACTGTCGATTTCGCTTACGGCTGCGAGCACGTCGAGGTTGGCCTCCACGTCCAACGTAGCTGCTACGCGCGGCGACTGGCGCCCGTCGGCATAGTTGGCGGCCACCTCGTAGGTGTGGGTGCCGTCGGCCACGTCGGCCACTACATAGCTGTTGTCCCTAGTGGTGCCAACTTGCGTGCCGTCGGCATAGATGGCATAGTTGTTAATCTTGTCGATGTTGGCGTCGTCGGCGTCAGAAGAGAGCACCATGCCTATGGCAAATGCCACGTCGAACGAATAGCCACCCTGCTGCGACTCCTCGGAGAGCGAGTAGAAGGAGCTCTCGGTGGAAAGGTGGGCGAGGTCGCTATATCCCTGGACGCAGCTGCCCTCTACCATGCCGATCACGTTGTTGCCTTCTGACAGCGGGTCAACGCCCACTGCGATGGCGCAGGTGATATCGCCGTTGAGCGACGACACGTCAACAGGCTCGTTGAGCACCACAACGTTCTCTGCGCCGTAATTGAGCTGCTGGGTTACCTCCTGCGTGCGGATGAGGTTGTCGCCGTCGTAAATCTTGACAGTCCAGCTAAGCTGCTCGGAGCGCGGAATGAACGTCACCTTGGTGATGTTGCTGCCGGCGTATGCGGCCATCTCGTCGTGGCTGTACCTTATTGCCACCTCGAACGACTGGCCGCTGCCACCGCCAAAGCCGATTATGTCGGAGTTGGGGTCGTTGTAGAAGAGGCTCACGAGGTTGGTCGCGGGAGTGTTCCACGTGAGCGATGCACTGTTGAAGCCCTTCTGGCGTGCATACAAGGCGCGGGGTGCAGAGGGCCGTATGTCGTCCACGGTCACGTCGGCAGTCTCGCTCTTGACCGACTCGGCGCTGCCGTAAACGGCGGTCACGGCGTAGGTGTAGGTGCCGGCCTCGAGGTTGGGGTCGACGTAGATTGTGCCGGTGATGGGCTGGTCGTTGAGCTTCACGCCGTCGCGGTAGATGTTGTAGCCGGTGAGGTTGGTCGGGTTGTTGAGCGGAGCCTTCCACGAGAGCTTAGCTGCCATGATGCCAGCTGCCTGCACGGCCTCTACGCCGGCGGGCTGGCGCGTGGTCACGTTCTCGTTGAAGCGGATGATGATCGGGCGCTCGTGGTAGCCGGTGTCAATGGCCATGACGGCTATCACGTTGCCGTCGGCAGACACAGCCGAAGCCGTGACCGCCATCAAGATTGGGTAGCCGCTGTTGTAGATGTTGAAGCCCTTGGCCGCGAGATAGTCGGTGAGGGTCGTTATGTCATTGTTGCGGTTCACCACGCCGACGTTCTGCGTCTGGTCGAACGAAGTCTCATAGCCGAACACATTGAGGCTGTCGTCAACGCAGCGGTAGTCCAAGGCCCACGGCGTAGAGCTGAAATAGTAGTCAAGCGCAAAGTTGGAGCCTGTGGCCACGTCGTAGAGGCCGGCGCAATAGCGCCCGTCGATGCTGCTCATGTGGAGCAGCTTGGTGCCGTCGGATGTGAACCTCACGCCCTGGTTGCCGAAGTTGCCCCTTGTGCTGAGCCAAGTAGGCTCGCCGGTCTCCACGTCCCAGATAACAGACCAGCGCACGTCGCCGCCGTCTGGGTGGTAGGCCCACCCGGCAGCCTTCTTGCCGTCGGGCGAGATGGCGTAGACGGTGCCGCTGGTCGTGCCGAGCTGGCGGTAGAACTTGCCGTTGTGCCATACCGTGGGCACCCAAAGGCCGTCGGGGTCGTAGGAGGAGCCGCCTATCCATTGGCCGTCGGGGCTTATGGCCATCGAGTAGGCGCCGGCTGTGGTGCCGTTGGGCATCGGCTCGAGGGCGCGCCACTTGTCGTCCTTGTAGTAGCCTATGTTAGTCACAGGTGCGCCGTTGGGCGAGAGGGTGAAGTCGGAGAACTCGCCGGCCACGGTGCCGTCGTCGGCCACGCAGTAGGCCGTAGACACGGATGTGTTGGAGGAGAGGAGCTTGCACTCGTTGGTCTCAAGGTTCCAACGGAAGCCGTAGCCGTCGGAATAGCCGTTGGTGAAAATGCCCACAGCCCACTTGCCGTTGGGCGAGATGTGCAGCACCTGGTAGTCCTGCAGCCCGTAGAAGCTGAGGACGCCGGTGTCGCCTTGGGCATTTGCCCCGGAGGCCATCGCCGCGAACAGGGCAAGAGATAAATAAAGTTTTTTCATAAAAAGAGAATTTTACTGATATTGTTGATTATCTGATAAATGCCTTCAGTCTGTGGCGCGGCAGTCAGCGCACCGCGAGCTTGCGCGAGAGCGACGCGCCGCCCTGGCGGGCGTTCACCACCACGCAGCGTGCCGCGGCCCCGGGCAGCTCCACTGCCACCGGCGCGGCGGTGCCGCTGCCGCTGACGGTCTTGAGCACACGGCCCGAAAGGTCGCACAGCGTGATGGAGTACGGCTCGTAGGGCATGGGGAAGTCCACCACCACGCGGCTGCCCTCGACGCCCGCCTCGATGCCGCAAGCCTTGTCGCCGACAGCGGCGGATATGCCCGAAGGCAGCGACGGAACGTCGGCACGCGCCACGTTGAGCACGCGCCCGCTGGCGGTGTCGATGATGTAGGCCACCACGAAGAGGTCGTCTTTCTCGGCCAGGCTGTCAACCACAGTCATTTCGTAGTCGAAGTCGTAGCTACCGCCCTCGTCGATGGCGGCTGGCAGGCTGCCCTCCACGCCGGAGAAGGCCACGGTGCCGTCGCGGCTAACGTTGTGGAAGAACTGCAGCTCCTCGGGGATGCTCACCGGCAGGTAGTAGTACTCCGGGTAGCTGATGAGCGTGGTGCTGTTCTCCTGTATGGTCGAGGCATTGCTCTCCACCACCTTTTCCACCAGGCCGAAGCCAATGGCGTAGCGGCCCTCGGAGTTGTCGTAGGCTTTGGCAAACTGCGCCGTGGAGCTGACGGAGAGCAGCGCGGGGTCGTCTTTGCTGCGCTCCACCTTCAGGTCGACGTATGCCGTCACCTCGCGCGGCACCACGCGGGCAAGCACATCGCGGTAGTTGTCGTTCCACGAGATGAGCGTGCTGGCGTCGCGGTTGAAGAGCATGCCCGGCAGGGTCTGTACCCAGCGCGACAGCCCCATGTAGTAGCTTGGGCAGAGCAGCATGTCGCGCGCGTGGTCGGTCACCACGAGCGCGTCGTCGCCGTAGCGTTCCTTTATGGTGTTTATGGTCACGGTCAGCATGGGGCAGTTGTTGCACCACGTGGCCGTGCCTTCCTCGATGAGCATCGTCTGCGGGAAGTAGGAGCAGAACACGCTGTCGCGGCTGATGGCTACGGGCGAGCCGCCGTCGGCCGGCACTGCCTCGATGCTGTAGACGGCGAACTTGTTAAGTTCCACCGGCACGTCGAACGAGTAGTCGAGCCTCCCGCCTACCGCCCAAGTCTGGCCTACGGGCGCGGTGAACGTGCCGCCCTCGGTGACGCAGCGCAGCTCCCCCACCTCTATGGGGCGGCCAAGGTTGGTCACGGTGCCGCTCACGGGCGCTGTGCCTTGGGCCACGCCGGCGAAGCGGCGCGAGGTGTCGGTGGCGAAGAAGAGGCTGTCGGAAGGCTCGCCCACGAAGATGTCGTCGACGGCGAGTATGAAGCGGTCGCGGGGGCTGGTGGCCACGAAGGCCAGGCGGATGTCGCTGCCCACATAGTCGGCCAGCGACACGGCGCGCCGCTGCCACATGTAGCCCTCGCCCTCGACGGCAAGCAGCTCGGTAAAGTCGGCAGGGTCGGCAGAGCCCGTGGGCGACACCATCACCTTATAGCTTTCGGGGAAGTCGGCGTGCAGCGACCTTGCCCGCCAGCGCATCAGGGCTTCGGGCGACCCTACGCTCACCACGGGAGTGATCATCCAGTTTTCGGCGGGGAAGTCGTACATGGTGGACGAGAAGCTGAACGCCGCCTTGTTGGTCTTCGTGTCTATTATGTTGGCCGCCCAGCTGCCGCTCGTGGTGGCGCGGTTGTAGTTGGTTGCCAGCACGGGATTGTCGTCGTAGTCGAGCAGGATGAAGTCAGACGGTATGCCGGAGTTGAAGTCGGCTTGCAGGTAAACCTTGTCGTTTGCCCCCGCACCGGCGCACGCGCCGAGCGCAAGCCATAGTAGAGTTGATTTTTTGGTATGCATTCGTAAAATTGTTATGCCAATCGTTTAATTTAAAAAATATCGTTTGAAAAGCAAAAAATTATTTATGCGGCCTTAGTTTACGCCAAAACCGCAGGCTCGCAACCCGCGGTCAGGCGACCATACCGCTGTGCGCGGAGCCGCAATATGTGCTTTGTCGCCCTGTGTGCGCGCCCCCGGCCTCGCCGCCGGGGGCGCACTTTTGCGGGCTTCAGCCTGCGGGCGGCGGGGCCGTTTGGGCCGGCCGCACTGCAGGCGAAGGGGAATTTACTTAGTGAACTTCACGGCCACGCTCTTGCCGTCAACCGTCACGATGGCCACATATACGCCACCTTGCAGGGCGGAGATGTCGGCGCGGCATGCGTTCTTGCACGACAGCTGGAGAGCGCCGGCGGCGTTGAACACGGCGATGGACTGTGCCACGCCGTCAACGGTGATGGCACTGCTGCTTACGGACACCTTGCCGTCGGCTGCGTCCTGTGCAACGTCGTTGATGCCGGTGGGAACGGTAGCGAGCACGATGGTGGTGGTGTCGGAGTTGACGCGGCCAAGGGCGTAGACGCTCTGGACGAAGATGTCAAGCTCGTCGTCGGCGAAGGTCACGTCGTAAGACTCGCCCGTGACAGGTATCTGGCCTGCATCGTCGGCATTGGCCTGGCCCAGGCCCACAACGTAGATGTTGTAGTACTGGAAACCGAGCGCAGGGTCAACGTCAGCGGGGGCGTCCCACGCTACGGTCACCACGTCGGCGCCGCTGTTGGTGTAGCGCAGTGCGCCGTGTATGTTGGTCACGGTAGGCAGATCCACGTTGAACACATAGCTTACGATGTCAGACACGTTGAGTGCGGTGCTGTCGCCGGTGAGGTCGTCCTTGATTACGGTCTGCACCATATACTCATAGTCGCCGTTGGGCACGAGGCTGTCGGTGTAGTTCACCATGCCGGTCGCGGAGTCGAACGCGCCCTCGTCGGTGAGGCGCACCGTGGCCACGAACTGGCCGTGGCGGTAGATGTCGAACGTCATTTCGCCGTCGCTCACAGGCACGCTGGGAGCTGCGAACGAGAGGGTGGCGGTGTTCACCTTGCCCTCAACCGGCGTTACGGTAAGGCCGGCGGGCGTGTACGTGTTGTCGAGCAGGCTGTAGTTGGTCACCTTGGCGAGTCCTTCCTGGCGCCACTTTCCGCTGGAGTAGTAGTAGGACACTGTCCTCACGTGGAGCGGGTTGCCGTCTACGCATTCATATACGGTGCGCTTGGTGGCCTCGGCCTCGCCGTCGTAGTAGTTGTACTTGGTGTACTCAACGAGCGAGTCGTTGCGCCATGTCCACTGGTCGTAGTCGGTAGGCTCCACAAGGTAGGCGTCGGCATAGTTTACCGAGCGGGTCTTGTGGCCGGCGGCATCGTACTCGACGGTGGTGTAGGTGGTCGAGTAGTGGCCCTCGGCAACTATCATCTGCGGCAGGTTGAAGCCGGCGAAGTTGGAGTAGGTGGTGGTGGTGAGCAACGGGTTGCCACCGTTCACCATGAAGCGGTCGGGCGTGGCCTGGACGGTCTTCACGAGCTGGCCTTCCTCGTCGTACTCGTAGGTAATGTATGCTCCCGTGGCCACAGTGGTCTCTTTGGCCAGGCGGCCCTCGGCATCATACTCGTAGTTCACGGTGTCGTTGTTAGACTTGTAGTAGTACTCGCCGCGCACATACTCCTGCACAATCTCAGAGTGCTTGCTCACCAGCTGGTGTGCCTCGTTGTAGTCGTACTTGGTGAAGTACTGCATCACCCAGGGGTTGTCGCTATACTGCTCCACCTGGCGGCCATACTGCGCCTCGCGCACGGGGTTGTTCCACTGGTCGTAGAAGGTGACGAGCCGCTTCGATATCACGTCGTCGCGAAACTGGCCCATGGCATCGCCGTAGGTGTCCACGCTGGTGGCGAAGAACTTCAGCCCCTCCGGCTCGTCTTGCCCGCCGCTGGCTGCCCCGTTCTCTGTGGACTTGGTGAAGGTCAGGCCGCTCAGGTATGAGCTGGGCAGCTTGCCCACGGTCACCATGCCGCCCTCTGCGGGGTTGATGGAGAACATCTGGTTGCCGCCGATATAGTAGAGCGTGCCTTCGTTGAGGACGAGCGAGTTGTAGTTCCTCGACCCGGCAAACTCGCCGAGGTCGCGCACCTTCTCGCAGGTCTTGGCCGCAAAGTCTACCGTGTAGAGCGCAACGTCGAAGGCATTAGCCCCGAAGTCGAACCCTGTCTGCACGAACCCAAGGGCGTATGCCTTGCCTGTGCCGTCGGCTGCGATGGCCTCTACGGCCATCCCCTCGATGGTGAAGTAGGTGGCGGTGTCGCCCGTGGCGATGTCGAGCGTGAACACCTTGGTGCTGTTGGCGCCTGACGACGTCGTGAGCGTCTGCAGGCAGTACACCTCCTTAGACACGGGGTCGTAGGTCATGTCCCTCACGGTGGCCACGTTGGTGGTGGCGAGCCTCGTCACGGCTCCCGTCTCAAAGTTTATCGAGGCGAAATAGTTAGAACCCCAATCGGTGCTCAGGAAGCCATAATAGGAATCCTCCACTGTCGTGCCGGCTAAGAGGTAAGAGCTGCCGTCGCTGTCTGAATAGGGGAAGGTCAGCACCGTGCCTGTGTTGGCTGATACGTCGGAGAGGTCGAACGAGTAGATGCACCCGTCCGAGCTCGACGAATAGCTCAGCCCGGCGTAGAACGTCTGAGCCGAGACGTTCAGCGCGAATGACATCGCAAACGCGGAGAACAGTGAGCAAAGTAGTTTTTTCACCATAAACAGAAATCTTTTTAAATTAAACTTGGCACGGCAAATATATATAGAAAAACACAGCCTTGCAACTGCAATGCAACAAATTTTAAGCTCCAAAGTGTATTAATTGATTTAAATCAAGGCGGAAAACACCATACAGCCCCTCCCCTGCCCCGACGCCCCTCCATGATGCCCCACACCAACGCCCCTCCCCAGCCCTCCACAAGGGAAGGGTCAGGGAGGGGCTTAAAAAATGCGGAACGCCCGCCGGTGCGACCGTTCCGCATTCAATGTAATGCTATTTACGCTATACCTATTATATATATAGGCTGCGCTTGCTTCGTGTTTGCCACGCTTACTTCGTGAACTTCACCACGTAGTGCCTGCGGTCGATGTCAACGATGGCGATGTAGACGCCGCGCTGCAACGAAGCGATGTCGAGCGAAGAGGCGTTCTTGGCCGATGCAACCACTGCACCGCCTGCGGTGTAGACTGCCATTGAGCTTGCCACGCCGTCAACGGTGATGGCGGTCTCGCCAACCTTCACCACGCTCTCGGCTGCGCTGGCTGCCTCGATGCCGTCGGTGTAGTCAGGCTCATGCTCGTTGAGCACGTAGTAGATGGTGTCGGAGTTCACCTTGCCATAGTAGTACTGGGTCTGCACGTAGATGTGCTCGGCGGGGAAGCGGAAGGTGAGGGTGTACTCGGTGGGCTGTCCGTCCTCCTCGTTGTTCTCGGCTGCGCGCATTCCCAGCTCGGTGATGAACACGTTGTAGCGCTCGAAGCGGTGCTCGTCGGTGTACTCGGGAGCATCCCAAGCCACGGTCACGAGGTCGCTGCCGTTAAGTATGCCGTACTTCACAACGCGCAGGTTGGTGGCTGCGGGCAGTTCTGTCTCAGGCGTAACGTAGATGGTGTTCGACACGTTGTAGGCGATGCTGTCGCCGACCTCGTCCTTAATCACGGTCTGCACGAAGTAGTCGTAGCGTCCGTTGGGCAGGTTGGGATCCACGAAGGTGAAGCGGCCAGTGGCTGCGTCGAAGGTCACGCCATCCTCCTCGGAGTTCTGTGCGATGGTGCGCACGAGGAAACCGTTGCGGTAGAGGTTGTAGCAAACGTCGCCGAACGAGGGTATCTCAGGTGCGTTGAACGACAGCTCGTAAGAGTTGATGTCGCCTTCCACCTCCGTTGCAGTAAGGCCGGTGGGAGCGTAGGTCTGGCCAAAGTCAGCGTAGTAGAACACTTCGCTTGTCAACTTGCGCGTGAAGGTCGAGTCGCTGGAGTTGTAGTCCCATCCCTGCTTGCGCACGACGTTCGGGTCGCCGTTCACGCACTCGTAGGTGATGCGCGAAGTGGGCTTGTCGCCTGTGGCGCGCACGCTGTAGGTTACGGTCTCCACGAGCGAGTCGTTGCGGAAGGTGTTCACGGTGTACTGCTGGAGCGTCTCCTTCGTTGCGTCGGAGTACTGGTTGCGGCGCACCTCGTTGAGGTTTTCGTCGTAGATCACCTCTGCATAGTAGTTGTACTGTGCGTAGCTGCCCGTGCCTACCACGGTCTGCGGCTTGTTGTAGGCAATGAAGTTGCTGTAGGTCTTGCCCTCGGTCTCGATGTACTCGCCGCCGTTGGCTGAGTAGTAGTCGGGCCTCATCTTGCCCTCGTAGACGAGCTGTCCTTCGTCGTCGTACTCGTACTTGGTGTAGGTGCCTGCGTAGACGTCGATTTCCTTTACGAGGCGTCCGAGTCCGTCGTACTCATAGTTAACGGTGTCTCTGGTTGCCTTGAAGGTGAAGTCCTCGCCGCTATACTGGCCCCACTGCTCGGAGTGTGTGCTCACGAGGCGGTTCTCGGCGTCGTAGTCGTACTTGTAGTAGTTCATCATCGACCAGCTGTCGCTTGCGCCCGAACCGGACGAGTCGTAGCTACGCCCGTAGAGAGCCTCGCGCACGAGGTTGTTGTTGGCATCGTAGTACATATACCTGCGCTTCGAAGCCATGTTCGGGTCGATGTCGCCCATTGGTGAGCCCCATACCTCGTAGAACCTTACGAGGTGTGTGTCGTCAACGTCCTCTTCAGCCGTAGGCAGGCCGAGGATGCGGGTAGACTTGGTGAAGGAGAGTCCGCGGAGCTTGTTGAATGGCATTGCAATCTCCTCGAAGTCGGTGCCTTGCGGCTCGAACACCACGATGTTCCTTCCAGTGGCGAAGTAAAGCTTGCCGTCGTTCCAGGCCATGGTGTAGTTGCTGTTGGAGTTGCTCAGGGCGCCGATGGTGCGCACCTTGGTGCAGGTCTTGGCGTCGGTGTCGATAGTGTAGAGGCTTGCAGTGTAAGTATAGCCTGTGGAGACTTCGCCCTCGGTCACCACATCTGCGGCGTAGAGCGTGCCTTCGTCGTCGACGGCGATGGCCTTGAGGCTCACGCCCTCAAGCGTGCATATCTCGGTGAGCGCACCGGTCATGCGGTCAACGGAGGAGAGCACGGTGTTGCCCGACTGGTTGCGGATGGCGTAGAGCACGTTGGCAGTGGCATCGTAAGCCATGTCGAGCACGGAGCCGGAGATTGTTGCGGAAACGTCGGCGAGCTTCCTCACGGTGTTGTTCTCGAAGTCGAGGGCTGCGAAGTAGCTGTAAGTCTCGTAGTCGGACAACATATAGGCATAGTACCCGTCCTTCACGGCAGCGCCGGCCTTTACGTAGGTCTGCTCGTATCCGCCGTAGCCGTCGGAGACGCCGTCAACCAGGCAGTACTCGCCTGCCACCTCTGTAGAGTTGGTGAGGTCGATGGAGATGATGCGCCCTTCGTCGCCGCCGGAGTAGCCATAGTCGGCCACGCCAAGGTATGCCATGAGCGGCTCCTCAAACTCCACGGCATCGGTGGTGGACTTGGTGAAGGTCAGGCCGCTCAGGTATGAGCTGGGCAGCTTGCCCACGGTCACCATGCCGCCCTCTGCGGG
>CALUMB010000132.1 GCA_944321645.1 uncultured Prevotella sp. | reverse complement strand
TGTTCGACCAGCCGGCCACCGTGGGCATAACATACTTCCTCAAGCTCGGCCACATGGTGGAGGACAAGATGCACGCCCGTTCCATCGGCCCGTACTCGCTCATCACGCAGCAGCCGCTCGGCGGTAAGGCGCAGTTCGGCGGACAGCGTTTCGGAGAGATGGAGGTCTGGGCCCTCGAGGCGTTCGGCGCAAGCCATGTGCTGCAGGAGATACTGACGATAAAGTCCGACGACGTGGTGGGCCGCAGCAAGGCATACGAGGCCATCGTCAAGGGCGATCCGATGCCCGCGCCGGGAATTCCCGAGTCGCTCAATGTGCTCTTGCACGAGCTGAAGGGCCTTGGGCTTAGCGTCACTCTCGATTAACAAAGCAAACTCTTTACATAAACCACATACAATAAGTAAATATGGCTTTCAAAAAAGACACAAAGATAAAGAGTAATTTCACCAAGATAACGATTGGGCTTGCTTCCCCCGAAGAGATTCTGGAAAGCTCTTTCGGCGAGGTGACAAAACCCGAGACCATCAACTACCGCACCTATAAGCCCGAGCGCGACGGACTCTTCTGCGAGCGCATCTTCGGCCCGACGAAGGACTACGAGTGCGCCTGCGGCAAGTATAAGCGCATACGCTACAAGGGCATAGTATGCGACCGATGCGGCGTGGAGGTCACCGAGAAGAAGGTGCGCCGCGAGCGCACCGGCCATATCGAGCTGGTGGTGCCCGTGGCACACATCTGGTATTTCCGCTCGCTGCCTAACAAGATTGGCTACCTGCTCGGCCTGCCCACGAAGAAGCTCGACGCCATCATCTACTACGAGCGCTACGTCGTGATCCAGCCCGGAATGCTTGCCGGAAAGAAAGATGCCGAAGGCAACGACCTGCTCGGCTCAAATATGTACGACCTGCTTTCGGAGGATGAATACAACGACCTGCTCGACAACCACATATCGCCGGAGAACGACTATCTCGAAGACAGCGACCCCAACAAGTTCATAGCCAAGATGGGCGCAGAGGCCATCTACGACCTCCTTGTGCGCCTCGACCTCGATTCGCTGTCATACGAGCTGCGCGACCGCGCCAACAGCGACTCGTCGGTGCAGCGCAAGAACGAGGCACTGAAGCGCCTGCAAGTGGTCGAGGCTTTCCGAGGCAGCCGCAACGTGAACCGCCCGGAATGGATGATTCTGAAAATCATACCCGTCATCCCGCCGGAGCTGCGCCCGCTCGTGCCGCTCGACGGCGGACGCTTCGCCACGTCAGACCTCAACGACCTCTACCGCCGCGTCATCATCCGCAACAACCGCCTGAAGCGTCTCATCGAGATTAAGGCCCCGGAGGTCATACTGCGCAACGAGAAGCGTATGCTGCAGGAGGCCGTTGACAGCCTCTTCGACAACTCGCGCAAGAGCAGTGCCGTGAAGAGCGACAGCAACCGCCCGCTCAAGTCGCTTTCCGACTCGCTCAAGGGCAAGCAGGGCCGCTTCCGCCAGAACCTCCTCGGAAAGCGCGTCGACTATTCGGCCCGCTCTGTGATCGTGGTCGGCCCCGAGCTGAAGATGGGCGAGTGCGGCCTGCCCAAGCTCATGGCCGCCGAGCTTTACAAGCCGTTCATCATACGCAAGCTCATCGAGCGCGGCATCGTGAAGACCGTAAAGAGCGCGAAGAAGATTGTCGACCGCCGCGAGCCTGTCATCTGGGACATCCTTGAGAACGTGATGAAGGGCCACCCCGTGCTGCTCAACCGTGCGCCTACGCTCCACCGCCTCGGCATCCAGGCCTTCCAGCCCAAGCTCATCGAGGGCAAGGCCATACAGCTCCACCCGTTGGCTTGTACGGCGTTCAACGCCGACTTCGACGGCGACCAGATGGCCGTACACCTCCCGCTGAGCAACGAGGCCATACTCGAGGCGCAGATACTCATGCTCCAGAGCCACAACATACTCAACCCTGCCAACGGTGCGCCTATCACCGTGCCGTCGCAGGACATGGTGCTCGGACTATATTACATCACCAAGATACGCCCGGGGGCAAAGGGCGAGGGGCTTACGTTCTACGGCCCCGAAGAGGCCATCATCGCCCATAACGAGGGCAAGTGCGACCTCCACGCACAGGTCAGGGTGATTGTGAAGGACGTCGACGAGAAGGGCAATTTCGTGAAGAAGATGGTGGAGACTTCCGTAGGCCGCGTCATCGTCAACGGAATCATCCCCGACGAGGTGGGCTTCGTGAACAAAATCATATCGAAGAAGAGCCTCCGCGACATCATCGCCGACGTCATAAAGTCCGTCGGCTTTGCCGAAGCCTGCGAGTTCCTTGACGGCATCAAGAACCTCGGCTACCGCATGGCATACGTCGCCGGACTTTCGTTCAACCTTGACGACATCATCATACCGCCAGAAAAGGCTGCCCTCATCGAGAAGGGCAACGAGGAGGTGCGCCAGATTACCGACAACTACAGCATGGGCTTCATCACCGACACCGAGCGTTACAACCAGGTGATCGACACGTGGACGCACATCAACAACGACCTCGGCAACATCCTTATGAAGGAGATGACCGAGGCAGACCAGGGCTTCAACGCCGTGTTCATGATGCTCGACTCCGGAGCCCGTGGTTCTAAAGACCAGATTCGCCAGCTCTCGGGTATGCGCGGACTTATGGCCAAGCCGCAGAAGGCCGGTGCCGAAGGTGCGCAGATTATCGAGAACCCAATCCTTTCCAACTTCAAGGAAGGCATGTCGGTGCTTGAGTACTTCATCTCCACCCACGGTGCGCGTAAGGGTCTTGCCGACACGGCCATGAAGACTGCCGACGCCGGATACCTCACCCGCCGACTCGTGGATGTGTCGCACGACGTTATCATTACCGAAGAGGACTGCGGAACGCTCCGCGGACTCGTATGCACCGCGCTGAAAAACGGCGACGAGGTCATCTCCACGCTCTACGAGCGCATACTTGGCCGCGTTTCCGTCCACGACATAATACACCCCACCACGGGCGAGCTTATCGTCGCCGCCGGCGAGGAGATAACAGAGTCTGTGGCGCAGGCCATCGAGGACTCGCCCATAGAGAGCGTCGAGATACGCTCGGTGCTCACCTGCGAGAGCAAGCACGGCGTCTGCATGAAGTGCTATGGGCGCAACCTTGCCACCCAACGCATGGTGCAGAAGGGCGAGGCCGTGGGCGTCATTGCCGCGCAGGCCATCGGCGAGCCTGGCACGCAGCTCACCCTCCGCACGTTCCACGCCGGCGGTGTGGCGGCCAACGCAGCCGCCAACGCCTCCATCGTGGCCAAGAACGACAGCCGCCTGGAGTTTGAGGAGCTTCGCACCGTGCCTTTCGAGGAGAACGGCAACAAGTGCGAGATGGTGGTCAGCCGCCTTGGTGAAGTGCGCTTCGTGGATCCCAACACTAAGATTGTGCTCTCCACGATGAACGTGCCTTACGGCTCAACGCTCTACCACAAGACCGGCGACGTGGTTGCAAAGGGCGAGAAGATTGCCCAGTGGGACCCGTTCAACGCCGTCATTGTCACCGAGTATGCCGGTACGCTTAAGTTCAACGACGTCATCGACGGCGTTACATACCGTGCCGAGACCGACGAGACCACCGGGCTTACCGAGAAGATCATCACCGAGTCGAAGGACAAGTCGAAGGTTCCCACCTGCGACGTGCTCGATGCCGACGGCGTGAAGGTCGGCACATACAACTTCCCCGTGGGTGGCCACGTGGTGGTTGAAGACGGCCAGGTGGTGAAGACCGGCGAGACCCTCGTCAAGATTCCGCGTGCCGTGGGCAAGGCCGGCGACATCACCGGAGGTCTGCCCCGCGTCACCGAGCTGTTCGAGGCCCGCAACCCGTCCAACCCTGCCGTTGTCAGCGAAATCGACGGCGAGGTTACCATGGGCAAGGTCAAGCGAGGCAACCGCGAGATCATCGTCACC
>CALUMB010000131.1 GCA_944321645.1 uncultured Prevotella sp. | reverse complement strand
CATGATGGCGAGCGGAGTGGCAGTGATGGCGGCGGCCACGTCGTCGAAATAGAGCGTGCCTGCGGCGGCGTAGATGAACGAGATGCCGTAGAGCATCACGCCGCTGGAGAAGGTGGCCGTGAGCACAAACTTGGCCGCGCCCTCGGCGGAGTTCTGCTTAAGCTTGTCGAAAGCCACGAGGCAAGCCATTGGCACGGAGGCCATCTCAAGCCCGAGGAAGAACATGAGGAAATGGCCGGAGGACATCATCATGTACATTCCGAGCAGCGTGGAGGCCACGAGCACGTAGAACTCGCCGCACTTGCGGGCAACGTCGGCGCGGCAGAGCCACGGGCGGGCCATGATGCAGACGATGAGCGTTCCGGCGGTGAGTATCACCTTCATCACGTTGACAGAGGCCGTGGTGACGTAAAGCCCGCCAAAGGCCGAGGCCGGGGCGGCCAGGAGGCACACCGCCGTCTGGGCAGCGAGCAGCACGCACGCGAGCACGCTAAGGGCGGGCTGCTTCCTCTCGCCGCGCATGATGAGGTCGGCGAGGAAGACGATAATGAGGATGGCCACAAGCGTAGCCTCCGGTATCATGTTGAAAAACTGACTGTAATCCATTCTGTCCTACTGCTTTTAGAAGTTAATTACGTTGAGGATGGGGCCTACGGCATCGCCGATGACGTTGCTCACCCAAAGGGGAGCTATGCCGAGTCCGGCCACGCAGAAGATGAGGCAGCACACGGCCACGCGCTCGTCCCATGTGGCGTCGGTAAGCTCAAGGTAGTGCGGGTCGGCCACTTTCTGGTAGAGAATCTTGCCGACAACGCGCAGGATGTAGACTGCGGTGATGACAATCGACGTGCAGGCGATGATGGTGGCGGTGCGGTGGAAGGTGTCGTTCACCTCGAACGAGCCAACGAAGATGTTCATCTCGGCCACGAAGCCGGAGAAACCGGGCAAGCCGAGGTTTGCCAGACCCGCAATCACGTAGCCGACGCTAAGGAAAGGCATAATCTTCATCAGTCCGCCGAGCTTGCGTATGTCGCGGGTGTGGGTGCGACCGTATATCATGCCGATGAGGGCGAAGAAGAGCGCGGTCATAAGTCCGTGGGAAAGCATCTGGATGATGGCTCCGGTGCAGGCCGTCTTGGTCATCATGAGCAAGGCGAAGAGCACGAGTCCGCAGTGCGACACCGACGAATAGGCGTTGATGTACTTCAAGTCGGTCTGCACGCAGGCAGAGAACGCCCCGTAGACCACCGAGATGGTGGTGAGGATGAGGAACACCCACGAAAGCTCCTGGGCTGCGCTCGGCAGCAGGAACATGGCCACGCGGAAGCAACCGTAGCCTCCAAGCTTCATGAGCACGCCGGCGTGGAGCATCGACACGGCCGTGGGCGCGGATGCGTGGCCGTCGGGGCTCCATGTGTGGAAGGGGAACAAGGCCCCGAGCACGCCAAAGCCGATGAAGATGAAGGGGAAGAAGATGTTCTGGACATCGTGGGGGATGTGGTTGTTGGCCGCAATCTCCATCACGTTCATGGTCGTGGCACCGTTGAAGAAGTAGATGCCGAGGATGCCGAGGATGAGCAGTGCGGAGCCTCCCATGAGCATCAGGGTGAGCTTCATGGCCGCATACTCCTTCTTGCCGCTACCCCAAACGCCGATGAGCAGGTACATTGGGATGAGGGCAACCTCGTAGAACATGAACATGGTGAACATATCCACGCAGATGAAGAAGCCGAACACGCCCGTGGAAAGGAGCGTGAACCAGAGGAAGTACTCCTTGGTGAGCGGCTTGAGCTGCCACGAAGCGAAAGTGCCGGTGAACACGATGATGCTCGAAAGCAGCAGCATGACAACGGAAATGCCATCGACGCCGACGGCGTATGCTATGTTGAGGGGCTTGAACCACTCGACGCTGTAGGTGAACAGCATGGGGTCGGTGTTGCCCGAATGGCGGGCCTGGATGAATGCCACCGTGAGCCATACGGACAGTGCCAGCAGGCACGACGACCCGGCCACCATCACGCCGCGCACTTGGTTGAGGTTGCGGGCTACCCAAAGGCCCAGCAACATCAGCGCGGGTATTACGACGAATAGACTTAATACACTCATTTTGTTACAATATGCAAAGTAAAACTAATGTTAAGGCAACGGTGCCGGTGATGAACCAAACGGCATACTGGCGCACGTCTCCGCTCTGCCACGGGCGTATCGTCTCGCCGGCGGCGTTTGCACTCCACGCCATGAAGTTGAACGTGCCGTCGATCACGTGGCGGTCAAACCATGCGATTGGGGTGGAAATGCAGCGGAAAATAATCTTGTGGGTGACGAACATCCACACCTCGTCGAGGTAGAAGCGGCGGTATGCTGCCTCGTGGAGCCTGGGGAAGCGGCGGGCGAGCATATCTGCCACGGGCGTCTCCTCGCCCTTGTACATATAAGTGGCGAGCAAAATGCCCAGTATGGCAAGCACGGTGCTGCTGCCTGCGATGGTCCAATTGATGTGGGTGCCGAAGCCGAGGCCGTTGGCAGACACGAACTCGCCGAACTCGAACACGTGGAGCGTGCCGAAAATGCCGACAAGCATCGTGATGGCCGAAAGCACAACGAGCGGGATGGTCATTGTGAGCGGAGCCTCGTGGGGCTGGTGGGCACCCTCGGCCTTGTGGGACTCGTAGTAGCTCTTGCCCCAGAATATCACGTAGTAGAGGCGGAACATGTAGAAGGCCGTCATCGTAGCGATGCCGCTCATCACCATGCCCATCACGGGGCTGAAGTTGTAGCAGGCCACGAGAATCTCGTCCTTGGAGCAGAACCCGGAGAAGAATGGTATGCCGGATATGGCAAGGCACGAGATGAGGAACGTGACATGGGTGACGGGCATATACTTGCGCAGCCCGCCCATGTACATCTTCTCGTTGGAGTGTACGGCGTGGATGATGCAGCCCGCGCCGAGGAAGAGGCAAGCCTTGAACATGGCGTGGGTGAAGAGGTGGTACATACCGGCCATGTAGCCGAGGCCGTTGGCGTCGGCATACTCCACGGTCTGGTCGACGGAGCCTGTCGCGCCGGGCATGCAAACGCCCAAGGCCACGAGCATGAAGCCTATCTGAGATATGGTGGAGAAGGCAAGCACACGCTTGATGTCGCTCTGGCAGCAAGCCACCGCTGCGGCATAGAACGCCGTGAAGGCGGCGATGTAGGCAATCCAGTGCAGGGCCTGCGGCGCAAACTCAACGAAAAGCGGGAAGAGGCTGGCCACAAGGTAGACGCCGGCAACCACCATGGTGGCGGCGTGGATGAGCGCCGACACTGGGGTCGGGCCTTCCATTGCGTCGGGCAGCCAGATGTGCAGCGGGAACATGGCCGACTTGCCGGCACCACCGATGAACATGAGGAACAAGGCCATCGGCATAACCCAGGCCGCACCGGCCACCTGCTGGTGGAGTTCGGGCATGGCGTTGAGGTCGTAGCTGAACGTCCCGACATAGAAACTGTAGAACAGGATGCCTATGAGGAAGAACAGGTCGGCAAAGCGCGTCACGATGAACGCCTTCTTCGACGCGGCCACGGCAGAGTGCAACGGATAGTAGAAACCGATGAGCAGGTAGGAGCTGACGCCCACCAACTCCCAGAAAAGGTACATCTGGAAGATGTTGGTGGCCACGACGAGACCCAGCATGGACATCGTGAAGAGCGAAAGGAAGGCGTAGTAGCGCTGGAAACCCTTCTCGCCGTGCATATAGCCGAACGAGTAGATATGCACCATGAAGCTGACCGTGGAGATGACGATGAGCATCATCACCGAAATCGGCGACAGGCGGAAGCCAATGGTGAACGTAAGCAGCTCCGAGAACCTGATCCAGTCGAAGTCGAAGGCCGTCACCGTGGGGTAAAGCCCCGTGGCTGCGTCGCGGCCGGCGACGAGGAAATATTCTACCGCAGTGTAATAGCAAAGCACTGTAACGACGGCAAGCGAGCACGTGCCGATGATTCCAGCGACCTTGTGTGACATCTTCATGCCGGCCAAGCCCAACAGTATGAAGGACAGCGCAGGCAGAAGGAGTATCAGAAACACATAACTATAATCCATAACTCACACATTAAAATTTCATGTTTTCGATTGTGTTCACCTGATCGCTGTGGAAATTACGGTAAACATTGATTATTATCGCGATGGCCACCGCGCTCTCAGCCGCGCTCACGCCGATGGAGAACAGCGTCATGAAGAAGCCCTCCATCTCGCCGGGGAACAGCAGGCGGTTGAACGCCGCGAAGTTGATGTCGACGGCGTTGAGCACAAGTTCGACAGAGATGAGCATGGCAATCAGGTTGCGGCGGGTGACGAAGCCGAACACGCCGATGAAGAACAAAAGTGCGCTAAGCACGAAATAAGCTTCTACTGGTACCATATACTAATCCTCCTTATTCTCCTTTTCTTTACGCGCAACGACGATGCCGCCGATGATGCAGGCCAGCAGGAACACCGAGATGAACTCGAAGGGGAGCACATACTGGTACTTCTCGCTGCCAAGCAGGGCCATGCCGATGGTCTCCATCGGCACTTCGGCGTCGGCCACGCTGCAGGCTTTGTTGATAAACTGGTTCTTGAGGAGCACGAGCGACACCGTGGCAAGGCCCACGAGCGACACGATGCCACCGAACGCCACACGGCTTCCCTTCATGCGCTCCACCAATCCCTGCAAGGTGCGCTTGCTGACAAGCTGTATGGCGAAGACGTACATCATCGTTATGCCGCCGGCATAGATGCTGATCTGCGCCGCACCGAGGAAGGTGTAGTCGAGCAGGAAGTAGAGACCTGCCACGCCGAGGAGGACGAACAGCAGGAAAGTTGCCGCGCGCATGATTCTCTTCGTGGTCACGCACAGGATGGCAGAGCCGAGGATAACGGCTGCCAAGATGCAAAACATTACTATATTAGCCATTTTCTTTCGTCTCCTCCTTTATTTTGTTGCGGTGTTAAACTTGCCTATCGTGAGCGGCGCGCCGCCGTCGAGGATGTTTGGCAGCGAGCTTACGTAATGCTCCTTGTCGAGGTGGAGCACAAGCTTGTCGCGGTCGAACACGCTGTTCTCGAAATCGTTGGTGAACTCGATGGCGTCGAAGTTGCAGGCGTTGACGCACAGCTGGCAGAACATACAGTCGCCAAGGTCGTACTGGTAGTCGACGAGGCGGCGCTTCTTCTTGCCGTCTTCGGTGGTCACCATCTCCGAGGCAATCTTTATCGTGCCGTTGGGGCAGGCCTTCTCGCACAGCGTGCAGGCCACGCACTTCACGGCGCCGCTTTCGTCGCGCTTCATCACGAGGCGGCCGCGATGGCGCTTTGAGACGTGGAGCGTCGTCTTGCGGTTTTCGGGATACTGCTCCGTGCTCTTCTTGGTGAAGTACTCCTTGAGCGTAACCCTAAGGCCGGTGGCGAGCGACTTCAGCGCATCGCCTATCTCACCAAAATATGATTTGTTGTTTTCTTCCATTTCTCCTTATTGTTTTTAGAAGTGCCACCCGAAGGCAACCACTATTGTCATGAGAACCAAGTTGAGCAGGCAGAGCGGCATGAGGTACTTCCACTCCAGCTTCAGTATTTGGTCGATGCGCAGGCGGGGGTACGTCCAGCGAATCCACATCAGGAGCCAGACGATGACGAACGTCTTGCCGAGGAACCAGACGATGCCCGGGATGTAGTCCATCACGGCGTCGAACGCCTCCACGCCGATGTTGATCGGGGCCCAGCCGCCGAGGAACACCGTGGTGGCCACTCCTGCTATGACGAAGAGGTTGAGGTATTCGGCGAGGTAGTAGAAGCCGAAGCCCATTCCGCTGTACTCCGTGTGGTAGCCGGCGGTAAGCTCGCTCTCGGCCTCGGCCAGGTCGAACGGGCCGCGGTTGGCCTCGGCGTTGCCTGCCACGAGGAACACGAGGAAGGCGATGATGGCCGGGATGTGGCCCTGGAATATGAGCCAGTTCCACGGGCCGGTCTGCGCCTCGACTATGCCGGACACCTGCATGGTGCCGGTGAGTATCACGGCGGTGATGAGGCAGAGGCCGAGCGACATCTCATAGGAGATGAGCTGCACGGCGCCGCGCATGGCCGAAACCACGCCGTACTTGTTGTTGCTGCCCCAGCCGGCGAGGAAGATGCCGAGCACGCCGATGCTCGAGACGGCCGTGAGCAGGAAGATGCCGACATTGAAGTCGAGCACCTCGGCGCCCTTGTTCCACGGCAGGAACGAGAACGTGCCCACGGAGGCTATGATCACGAGGAACGGCGCTACGCAGTAGAGCAGCTTGTCGGCCTTGTCTACCACGAAGATTTCCTTGATGAGCATCTTGAGCACGTCGGCGAACACCTGGAAGATGCCCCACGGGCCGACGCGCATCGGGCCGAGGCGGCACTGGAAATAGGCGCAGACCTTGCGCTCCATCAATATCAAGACAATAGCAAGCACGGCGTAGGCCACGAGAAGCAGAACGCCCACCACTATGCACTCGATAAGAATCGACCAGAAATCCCCCAGGCCAAGTGTCTGGCGGAGGAAGCTGTCGAACCAAGTTGTTACTATGCTAAAATCAAACATGATGTTTTAACGGTAAGTTAATAATCGGGATTGTGAACGCCGTCAGCGGTCGATGTCGGGAATCACGAAGTCGAGCGCCGCGCCGGCGGTGATGATGTCGGCCACCTTCTGCCCGCGGAGCATCTCGTCCATGGCTGCCACGAGGTTGAGGCCCATGGGCTTCAGCTTGAGGCGGTAGGGCGACTTGTCGCCGCGCGAGTCGAGGTAGACGCCTATCTCGCCGCGGCTTCCCTCGCAGGAGAAGAACCACTGCCCTTCCGGCACCTTGATGATGGGCTTCTGCTTGACGTAGAAGTCGCCTTCGGGGATGTTGTCGATGAGCTGCTCGATGATGCGCACGCTCTGCTTCATCTCCTCGATGCGGATGAGGTAGCGGCCCATCGAGTCGCACATATCGTTGGTCACCTCGTCGAAGTCCACCTTGGCGTACATGGCGTAGGGGTGGGTCTTGCGCACGTCGTTGTGCCAGCCGGAGGCGCGGCCCGACGCGCCGGACACGCCGTAGCTGATGGCGTCGGCCTTGGAGAGCGGCCCCACGTTCTTGAACCTGTTCTGCATGATTACGTTGTCGCCGAACACGTCCATGTACTCTTGGAACATCGGCTTGATGTAGCGGCAGAGTTCCTTGACGTTCTTGACGAAGTTGGGGTCGATGTCGTCCTGCAGCCCGCCTATGCGGTAGTAGTTCTGGATGAGGCGCCCGCCCGTGGTCTCCTCCATGGCGTTGAGCACGTGCTCGCGGTCGCGCATCGAGTAGAGGAAGGCGGTGAGCGCGCCCAGGTCCTGTGCGCAGCAGCCTATGTAGAGCAGGTGGCTGTCGAGGCGCTGCAGCTCGTCCATGATTGTGCGCACGTACTGTATGCGGTCGGTAAGCTCCACGCCCATGGCCTCTTCTATTACGCCGCAGAGGGCGTGGCGGTTCATCATCGCGCTAAGGTAGTCGAGGCGGTCGGTCAGCGCGAGCGTCTGCGGGTAGGTGTACTTCTCGCACATCTTCTCGACGCCGCGGTGGATGTAGCCGAAGTGCGGGTATATCTTCTTGACGGTCTCGCCGTCGAGCACCGTCTGCAGGCGGAGCACGCCGTGGGTTGACGGGTGCTGCGGGCCTATGTTCACCACGAAGTCACCGTCGTCGAAGAGCTTGCGCTGCCTGGCCTGCAGGTTGCCGTCCTCGTCGAGCGAATACTCGAAGGTGTAGTCCGGCTCGGGGTCGTCCTCCAGCGTGTAGCGGTTGTTCTCCCGGCTCATGTCGTAGTCCTTGCGGAAGGGGTAGCCCACGAAGTCGCTGCGCAGGTAGAGGCGGCGCATATCGGGGTGGCCGAGGAACTTGATGCCGAAGAAGTCGAACACCTCGCGCTCAAGCAGGTCGGCAGACTTCCACAGGTGGCTCACCGTGGGTATGACATGGTCGTCGCCCACGCGCACGGCCAGTTCCTTTACCGACACGCGCTCGTGGGTGACGGTGTTTTCGAGTATGTATATGCACCCGAGGCCTTCCTCGCCGAAGTCTTCGCCGACGATGGTGACGAGATAGTCGAAGCGCTTGCCGTCCCTGAGCTTGGCCATCTCGGCGGCAAAGCTGCCATTGTCGAATACTAAGTTATTAAGTTTCATATCTTCTCTCTTACCTTATTATATTACTCGGCCCTGCCGTCCTTCGGGTCGAAGCCCTTCGGCACGTCGGTCACCACGATGGGCTTCATTGCCTCGCGACGCTCCTCGGCGGTCTGCTTGTGGTTCACCCCGCCGAAGAATTTCTCGATCTTCACCTTGCGCTGCAGCTGCATCATGCCATACATTATGGCCTCCGGGCGCGGCGGGCAGCCGGGGATGTAGACATCGACCGGCACAATCTCGGAGATGCCGCGCACCACGTGGTAGCTGTCCTTGAACGGGCCGCCCGATATGGCGCAGCCGCCCACGGCCACCACATACTTAGGGTC
>CALUMB010000130.1 GCA_944321645.1 uncultured Prevotella sp. | reverse complement strand
GGGATTAGCCCATAGCCCTTTAAATTAAGAAAGCACCCGACTTTACATTCTTGGGTGTAAAATCGGGTGCTTATTTTTTAAACATTGATCTTCAATGTTTATTGCGGAGAGAGAGGGTAATGAACCATTACCGTAACTCTCTGCATATCATGTTTTAACGCTTTACCGCATTGCCGTTTTGTAGCAATTTTGTAGCACTATCTTGATTTCTTTGTGAAGTCCTCTTGACAACCTCCATCGTCACTTCTTTCGGGTACAAAAATAGTTATTTTTGAACTAACTTCCAAATGTTTGATAACAAATTTTTTATGGTTACTTCTGCTACACTTTTAGTGCATGGTGCAAGCCTCTTTATTATAAAAGGAGGCTTGCACCATGCACTAAGGGAGAAGTGCTCGACCCACCGCCCATAACTTACGGGTGTAAAGTATCTGTAGGACTATACTTTTTTGTTCTCAAACCGTCTTAAGTTCTACACCGGATCAACATGATTCTGCGGGTTTCGATAAATCGGCTCAAAATGGTTCCTTGCGTCAAAACAAGAAATTGCCGTTCCGGGAAATTCTTCAATGAGTGCTTTCCGTACATCATCGTGCCCCTTGAATACAGTAAACCATATAGACCAGCAACCATGTCCTTTGACCAAATCAATTATTGTATCGACTTCAACATGGCCGGCAAGATATTCTTTCAGATATTTGTTTGCCAAATTCCATTTTTCCAATCGGACTCTCCATCTATTGTCCTTTGCGCTCGAATCTTTAGGACCCTTATTCAATCCGACCAGCTCAAGCAATGCCCGGGCGTTATCCGCAGACACACCCCTTAAAGACGGGTTTACTTCAACCACACCCCCTGCTTTGTAGCAAAGGCTCAGAAATGTATTGTTGAGGTGTGGCAAGTGACAACTTCCGTACACAACGTTTTTTGTATCCTTGTTATCCTTCCCGTTGCATGTTGGACATGAAAGCAAGAAATTATTCCAAGCTGTTTCAAGATGAGCATAGATATAGTTGCCATTTGCATCTTTGTATTTTTTAGGTTGGATATGTTCGACGTGCAGATCTCGTTCATCGTCATAGGCCTTTTCGCAATAAGAACAAATCTTGCCTAAGTTCATGCATAGGGGATGCTTTGCATCATGATAATCGGGATAATTGTCATTGATGCGTGGTTCATTCTCAGGATTCCATTTCTCCACCGGCCTCATAACGCTTTCCTTTCTGCTCTAAGAAGTGCAACATAAGCCGGGTCGTCAGAGAACTGACTTTCAATTTCATCCAATTCTTTCTTGATCTTTATAGCCTCTGGCGTATCTTCCTTTTCTTTCCTTACAAGCTGATAATATTCCTCCGCTTTTTCCAGCATCAGGTTGTATTTGGCACTTCTGACCGTGTCCATATTCATTTCGTTTATGACAATTTCCTCGATGCTCCGCTTGTCCGGGTCGTCATTTCCCTTCACCCCGTCCAACGTGATTACATTTTGGCTTTTCACACTTTGCACAATAAAGGGTGAGTGTGTGGTTACAATAAACTGCATCATTGGAAATGCGGCTTGCAAGTCTAAGAGGATGTGCTGTTGCCAATGAGGATGTAAATACAAGTCAACTTCATCTATCATTACAATCCCCGGTGTCTTTTTAACAGCATTTTCTCCCAAAAAGCCATTCAACTCAATACAACGATAGGCAATTTCTGCAACAATATTTATCATAGACTTAAAACCGTCGCTCATCATGTCATACGTAAGCCAGTAAGGTTTTGGATCTTTCGCCATCTGTATTTCAGCGGCAAACTCATTGTTTTTACGGTCAATCTCAATTGCTTTTAGCGCAGGTATGGCATCATACAAGGCATTGAGAAATGCGATGTCTGACCCTGCAAACTCCCGTCCTTTATCCAGTTCCTTTTCAAATCTATAAATCCAATCAAATGCGCTTTTGAAGTCCACTCTTTCATCTAATGCACATTTGTATGCCTTTTCTTCTCTCGAAGCGCGTGCTTTTGTTTTTTCCGCCCCATTATAGTTATTCTCAAGACGTGAGGCTCCGAATGATATCATTAGCGGCATTATAGAAGTCTTTTTAGTCATGTCGGCATCGCGCCGCTTTTGTTCCATAGTGGCCACCACTTCTTTCAGTTCTCCGGCATTCTTGCGTGAGTTCTTTGGGCCAAGCCTGATCCATTTGATGTCTTTTTCTTGGCATGAGAGTTCTTTGGATATGAAATCGTAGTTCCCATCTATAAAACAAGCATTTACTTCAAAAGCGGGTCTCTCCTGCTGTTTTTGAAAGCTTTTAGTCATTTCACTATAGCTCCTTACAATGTCACTATCTTTCGTGTTTCTGGCACAGCCTGTGACAAGCGTCAACTCCTGCAGAAAAGCTCCCAATGCAATCTGTACGGCATGAAGCAAAGTGGTCTTACCTGTTGTGTTATTTCCTAAAACGACATTCATCCTTGAATCAAAAACAAATGATTGTTCTGTAAATCCACGGAAATTCCTTATTGTTATATCTTTTATCCTCATATTATGAATTTTGTATGATGATTACTTTTTCTGTCTTTGAAGGAATATTGGACACTAATAAATCCTTGACATCTACTTGTAGCACTTCGGCTATCTTCATAAGCATTTCCAAAGATGGCTGAGATTTATTCGTACACCATTTGCTGACCGTCGTGGGATCTTTGTCGAGCCTTTCTGCCAACCATTTGGCAGTACGTTTATTTTCTACGAGTACTACTTTTAACCTATTTATGTCTTTATCTGCCATAGAATACTGGAGTTATTGTGCAAAGATATACAAATTATCCATAAATTTGGCATAAGATAAAGTAATTTTGCCAATAAATTAGTGTTTTAGTCCATTGTTATGAAAACAGGGAATTAATGATAATAAAGATAATTACCTTTCGTATGGATAAGAATGCATGAAACATTTCAATAATATGCATAGAACTGGTTTTCGCTCGTATTTATTTTCTTCAAATATATGTCTAACTTGCACCTGTTAAAAGGTTTGGTGCGTACTCTGCAAATGTTTGCATTTTGTGCAATATACCCAATTGCAGGTGCCACTAAATTTGTAAATCATGGATAAAATTGGTGCAAAACTGAAAAGAAAACGTGAAGAGATGAACTATTCACAAGAGTATGTGGCTGTGCAACTGCGTGTTTCAAATTCGACTATATCCAGAGCCGAGAGCAATGCAGGTAATGTTAAACTATACGTTATTGAAGAGTATTGCAAGGTGTTGGGCATATCCATAGCAGATTTATTTGCAGAGGATGCAAAGCAGCAAACACATCGCACTTATTCTGTGGGTTTCCAGATTGAGGTGGGTAGTATAGAAGAGCTGCAAAAAATAGAGAAACTTTTTCTTTCCATGCAAAAGAAATAACAAAAAACTCATACGATATGGAAGTTATCACAATTGATAGTGTTGCCTTTCTGAAATTGAAAGAGCAATTGGATAGAATTGAAAGCTACATTGAGCGAACTGTCGAGATGAATAAGGATATTGATGATGCCTTGGAAATGAGCAGTAAAGATGTAATGGAGGTTCTGCGAGTATCAGAATCCACCTTGTACAGGTGGCGGAAAAACGGGCTAGTAAAGTATCACTACGCCAATTCGGGCGATGTGAGATATTACTACAAATCTCTTTTCGTCTCCATAAAATGTTATCAAGTCAAAGTCCCTGCCACGTCTAAAGAAGAAGCCCTGAAAAGGCTCATGGACTTTAAAAACAATTTTATTCTGAACGGCTATATCACTAAAGACAAAACGAAATGATTAGCAAAGAAGAGATACTTGAGCGGACCAACCGAGGGCTGGATATATTCAAACACTATTTAGGAATACCGTTCAAGCTTGGAAAAAACTTTAGGAATCCTCTGTATGAAGATAAAAACGCTTCGTGCAATATCTATTTTGACAAGCATTCGATGATGTTTAAAATGAAAGACTTTGGCAATGAAGGCTATTCTGGAGATTGTTTTTGGTTTGTGGCAGCATTGAAAGGGCTGAATTTGAAGACTGACTTTGCCAGTATAATCCACCTTATAGCAAAAGACCTGCATTTGGATTATGTTACAGATTATTCAAAGCAAACACTCCATCCGGTGAAATGTAAAAAAGAGGCTACGATACAAATCATTGAGGCGGACATTCCAATTTATGAAATTGTCGAGAAAACATTCACATGCTCCGAATTGGATTATTGGAAGCAATATGGCATTACTGAGGTTATTTTGGGTACATTTCATGTATCATCGGTGAATGTATTCAAAAGTGTGAACAGGAATAATGAACCGTTTAAAATCAAAAGTTCAGAAATAGACCCTGTTTTTGCATATAAAGGACTAGGGTACGTTAAGATATACCGACCTATGAACAAGAAATGCCGCTTTCTATATGGTGGAGAAATGCCAGAAACCTATTGCTTTGGTCTCGAACAATTGCCCAATAAAGGTGACATCGTTTTCATTACGGGCGGTGAGAAAGATGTGATGTCTTTGTATGCGAAGGGGTTCCATGCTTTGTGTTTCAATAGTGAAACAGCTACAATACCTATACAAATCATAGAAATGTTGGAGAGGAAGTTCAGGCATATCATATTCATGTATGATTCGGACGAGACAGGTAAAAGAGAATCTTTGCGACAATGCTCAACATTATCAGGGCATAATGTCATAAGGATCGAACTGCCTTTACCCGG
>CALUMB010000129.1 GCA_944321645.1 uncultured Prevotella sp. | reverse complement strand
AGAGTATGCGGCCCTCGAAGAGGAGGTAGGCCCGGTCGGTGATGGAGAGCGTCTCCTGCACGTTGTGGTCGGTGATCAGGATGCCGATGTTGCGGTACTTCAGCTTCCACACAATCTGCTGAATGTCCTCCACGGCTATGGGGTCCACGCCTGCGAATGGCTCGTCGAGCATTATGAACTTGGGGTCTATGGCCAGGCAGCGCGCAATCTCGGTGCGGCGTCGCTCGCCGCCGGAGAGTTGGTCGCCCTTGTTCTTGCGGACTTTTTGCAGGCGGAACTCCTTTATGAGGCTCTCCAGCTTCTCCATCTGGTACTCGCGCGGCTTGCCGGTCATCTCGAGCACGGAGAGTATGTTGTCCTCCACGCTCATCTTGCGGAACACGCTGGCCTCTTGGGCTAAGTAGCCTATGCCCGCCCGCGCCCGCTTGTAGACCGGGTAGTTCGTAATGTCGAGGTCGTCGAGGTAGATGTGGCCTGCGTTCGGCACTATTAGCCCCGTGGTCATGTAGAACGAGGTGGTCTTGCCTGCGCCGTTGGGGCCGAGCAGTCCCACAATCTCTCCCTGCCTCACGTTAATTGAAACATCGTTCACCACGGTGCGCTTGCCGTAGCGCTTCACCAGTCCCTCGGTGCGCAAGGTCATTCCCCCGGCCTTGACCTCGCCGCCGCCTGTGGCCGTTGCCGTATTGCTGTTTTCGTTTATATGTCTCATCTTGTGCTGCTTGTCGCTCTTTTATTGCTTGCAAAGATACGACAAAAATTTTATTTTACCGATATAAATAGTGCTCATTAGGCTGTATGGGCTGTCTGGCTGCATGAACAGCTGGAGCCTGCGGGCTTCTTCTTCATTGCAGCAAGTCCTGCCTTCTTTTATTTGGTCGGCTTGTATGTCTATGATGGCCTTGGCTATCTTGTTCAGCCATTTCGCGCGCTTGCTGTCCAGCAATTCCGTGTTGAGGCGATACTTTTCGATGGTTTTCATCCCTTTGGGTGAGCCGGGTATGGCCCGTATCACTTCGTCCTCATACGTAATGTTCGACCGTATTTCCTTGTCGCTGTCGCGGCAAGGGTCGAGCACTTCGCTTACGGGAATCGCACCGTGCGGCAGCTTGTCGTTGCAGTTCTGGCAGGCCAGGTAAAGGTTGCGCCATTCATACGCCATGGAGCTGTCGGCTGCCACCTCGATAAAATGGTCAACTTCCTTAGGTGTGTCTACCAGCGGGCTTTCGCAATAAAAGCACTTGCCGTGCGACATTGCCCACAGCTGTTTCCTGATGTCCTTGTGCGCGTATTTGCTGCTGTCGGGACGTGCTTTGGGAGACTCTTTTAGCTTTTCCTCGTATTTTTGTTGCCATTCCTCTTGCTTGTTGGCAAGTATGCCTGGGCATGGCAGCCTGTCTATGTGTATCATCGCCCCAATGCTTTAAGTTTGTCTTCAATGTCCAGGTAGGCAAAGTATTCAGGGTTGATGCGCGAAAGTTCCTTCGCGATTTCCTTTGCCTTTGCCGTCTGGTTTGCCGCGATGGCTGTTTTCCTTTCGTGCTGTAGCCGGCTTATCCGGTTGTTGAATGGAGGCACGTTGAACACATCGCTCATCAGCACTTCGTCGACGGGGAGGCGGTCGTAGATGTCTGTCTCGTCGAAAACCATGCTGCGGCCCGGCTGTGGCTTGCAAGTGTAGACGCACATTCCCGGCAGCGAGGACACTATGAACGGCGAATGGGTGGTGAGTATGATTTGCACGCGGGGAAACATTTCGCGGAGGATTGAGAGTATGGCTTTCTGCCATTTTGGGTGCAGGTGGGTTTCCACTTCGTCTATCAGGAGCAGCCCCGGGGTCTCGGGTATTTGTGCTACCGGGGCTTTCCGCAGCGTGGCCACCGAATACATCTTGCACATCAGGAGCACGATGTGCTCAATCAGGAATATGTTGCCGCTGCTTAGTTTGTCGAGGGTGACTTCGCTCCCGTTTTGTTCGATGATAGGCTGCAGGTCTGTCCGCCGCACGTATTTAAACCGTCCGTTGTCAACGCACAAGTCTATGGCGCGCTTTATCTGTTCGTACAAGAAAGCTCCGGTTTCTTTTTCCTCCGGCACATCGCTGCTGCGCAGGTAGTCAACGTGGCAGATGAAGTTTGTGAGTTGCAGGTTGCTCTTCCTGTCCAGCATCACGTTCTTCATCACTTCTTCGTGGCGTATGTTCGCTATGCCTTGTATGCTAAACGAGTCTGTCGGTGTGCGCGACGACCAATAGTCGATAACCCACGGGTGTGCCTGTTCCCCCGCCTGGTAGCCATGCTGGAGATATTTGCCAGTCAAGTTATAGTCTGCGCATGAGATGTTCCCGTCAAAGAGCCTCTCTGAAACCAACCGTAAGTCCTGGTCGCCTACGCGGGCTTCTATTTCCACCCTGAAGTCTGACGCATCGGCCACAATGCTGCGCTCCAGCCTTTGCCCGCTCAATGCGCCGCGGATGGCATCTATGATGATTGACTTGCCCGCTCCGTTGGTGCCTGTTATCACCGTGACAGGCTGTTTGCCGGCTGTGGCCTCCCAGGCAAAGTTAAGCTCGGCTTCATTAAACGGGCCTATGTTCTTTAGATACAGACGCTTTATGTACATAAGCCATAGAATATTGTAAAGGCAAAAAATGCCGATTCCTCAAAGAATTTCCCTGCAAAGATAATGCAAAATTTCCGATTGTGCCACGCTTTTAGTCATTTATGTGGGTTGCCTGCCGCCGTCTGCGCCAAAATGGCTATCTTTGCATTGCGGAGGGCCGCGCCCTTAAAGCGGCAGGCCCTGCATAGTGGCGGCCGCATGGGCTAGGCGCAAAAGGCATGGACGAAAAAGAACACATATCCCCCGACGACGAGCGGCGGCGCGAGCAGCGCAGCCGCATAATGGCGGCCATACACAGCCGCGACACCAAGCCGGAGCTGATAGTGCGCCACTACCTGTTCGCGAGGGGCTTCCGCTTCCGCGTGGCCCATCCCGGACTGCCGGGCAAGCCCGACATCGTGCTGCGGAAGTATCGCACGGCCATATTCGTCAACGGCTGCTTCTGGCACGGCCACGACTGCCTCGGCGGGCGTATGCCAAAGACTCACGCCGACTTCTGGCGGCGCAAGATTGAGCGCAACCGCGAGCGCGACGCCAGCGTGCAGCGGCGGCTGGCCGCCATGGGGTGGCACTGCATAACGGTGTGGGAGTGCGAACTGAAGAAAGACCGCCGCGAGCAGACGCTGCTCGCGCTCGAGTACACGCTCAACAGGATTTACCTGCAAGACCGCCAAGTGCGCTACGCCCTGCCCGACGACGGCCCGGCCATGGCCGCCGAGCCTGGCCCCGACGCGGGGTGAGGGCGCAAAATAGCCGCTTTTGTTTTGCGTTTCGCCAAACATACACTACCTTTGCAACCATTATGAGACAAGTAAGACCCAAGAAGAACCTCGGCCAGCACTTCCTGACCGACCTCGACATCGCGCGGCGCATTGCCGACACTGTGGACGCCTGCCCCGGCATACCCGTGCTCGAAGTGGGGCCGGGCATGGGCGTGCTCACCCAATTCCTGATGGAAAAGCCGCGCGAGGTGAAGGTGGTGGAGATTGACGCCGAGTCGGTGGCATACCTCCACGAGCGTTTCCCGCAGCTGGCCGGCGGCATATTGGCCGACGACTTCCTGCGCATGGACCTCGGCGCGGTGTTCGGCGGCAGGCAGTTCGTGCTCACGGGCAACTATCCCTACGACATCTCGTCGCAGATTTTCTTCAAGATGCTCGACAACCGCCACCTCATACCCTGCTGCACGGGCATGATACAGCGCGAGGTGGCGCAGCGCATGGCCTCAGCCCCGGGCTGCAAGGCATACGGCATATTGAGCGTGCTCACGCAGGCGTGGTACGACGTGGAGTATCTCTTCACGGTGGACGAGGGCGTGTTCAACCCTCCGCCCAAGGTTAAGAGCGCGGTGATACGCATGACGCGCAACGGCGTAGACGACCTGGGCTGCGACGAGCGGCTCTTCCGCACGGTGGTGAAGGCCGTGTTCGGCCAGCGGCGCAAGATGCTCCGCGTAAGCCTGCGCCAGCTCTTCGGTGGGCGCGGCATTGCCGAGGGGCTGTTTCCCCCGGCTATGCTCACCATGCGCCCCGAACAGCTGAGCGTGGCGCAATTCGTTGAACTTACAAACCTCGTGGAGGCCGCCATGAAAGTGGCCGGCGACGCTCGTTGACCAACGTCAGGCATTAGGCGGACACCAATGTTTGCACTGGCGGCTGCGGCAATGGCCGCCACGGCATTCTGCGCCGCCCGCCGTAGCCGCATACGGCGGGTGCTTTTTTTTTTATGGATGTCCGCATTTAGCCTAAACGAACGAGGTAAGGAAGCGAAGGAGCATACGTCCTCTAACTCCTTGGCGGAACGCAGTGGAGCGACGGCTTCTTGTGGTTCCTTTAACTCCTTCTGAATGGGAGCTTTGCGGATATTCGGTTTTTTAACCTTTGTTTGTTAAAAAGCCCCCTCTGCTTAACGGTCTGACATTCAAGGCGTTGCGAAACGGCCTGTTTTGGCCTCCCAAACGGCTCGTTTTGCGGCCTAAAACGTGCCGTTTGTGAGGCCAAAACGCCACGTTTCAGGACTCAATCTGCCGCATGGCGTTTTTTGGCATGGCTTCGCCGGAAGATGGTTGCATATATGCAAGTATGCAGGCGGCAGCTTGTCGCCGCCGGTTGTATGCTTCACACTTGGCAGGAGGGGCGGCAGGCTCCAAATAGCGGGGCGCATTACCGCCTTGCATGGCATCATGGCGGCGAGCGGAAATGCTGCCGGAAAATGCCTGGAAAACGGCTGTGTGCGGCCACAATTATTGATTTAGGTCAAAATCAAGCCCGTTTTTCGCCATTTGGGGGTGTCCGCCCTTTGCCAAACCGCGCAATCGTGATACCTTTGCAGTCGAAAACAAGGGCGAGCCGACGCAAGGGCCGCAAGGCAACGGGGAGGCAGCCCGGGTGTGGGCGACCACACGTGAATAAACGAACAAGTCTGACTAAGGTAATTAGATTATAGGATAACGTTAGAAACATTAAAGGTACTTAAGATTAAAGAGAAAGGATAACAAATCGCCACGCAAGGCTGTGAAGCTCCAGCGCAGGCTCAATAGGTAAGAAGAATGGTGTTGGCCAAGGCAAAGATTGCAGGATGACACTTATTGTTTAGAGAAAGGTAGAAAGATTTGAGAAGTGATGCAAGAACCCTGTTTGCAGCGTGAGCTGCAACAGGTTCGGAGGTGGGGGCGTCGGAATGCCTGCCCCTCGTTTTTTAAGGAAGAAAGTCTTATAAGGTTATATCAACTCAGGGCGGTGCCGATAGCTTTCGGTGCCGCCTTTCTTTGCGCTTGCTGCAATGCTTTCGTGGCCTTGTCGGCAATGGCGTTTTCGGCGTTCGCGGGCGGTGTCCGCCGTAGGGTGAGGGCGGGCTTTTAAGTGGGTCGGTGGTGTTGGGCTGCAATTTGTAGGGCGATGCCGTGGCCATAGCCCGCCATAATGCGCAAATTTGTCGCGTGGGGTTTGCTGTGTGCGAACACAATTTGCGTGTGTGCGGACTTGATATATGTCAATAAGACTGGTTTTTAAGCAAAAAACGAGCATAATGTCAATACGACTTATCTGCATTCTTGCTACCTTTGCAACGTCAAAAGGAAGAAAGCCGAGACGCGGCAATCATTAGGCCGGGTGGAGGCACGAAACATAGCCATTTAGGTGTAAATGAATTGCAAGTAAGTAAAGTAATGATATGGTCAGGTAAAAAGATTGTTATTGAAAGTCTGTGAAGACGGGATGGCAATGCAAGAGGCAATGGCCAAGGCGTTTGGCCGCAGTGATTTTAAACTGACGATTAAGTAGTTCGAGGAAGTGTTTTTAGTTATTGATAAAGTTTTTGCGGTCTCCAAGGCGCGATGCCATGGGGGCTGTTTTTTTGTGCTCCTACCTCAGCACCGCGTCCTGGCATGGAAATCCTTGGTCTGTTTCTTTCCTAAATGGAGTGATATACTAACCGATTACCCACCGTGGTGGCACGTTTGGTTTCTTAATCCAGCAGAATGGGTGCATGGACATCAGGCTCTTACACGGAAGCGACCATCGCTGTGTATGAGCCACTTGCAGACAAAAATATTTTTGAAAAAAGTTTCTTTCTGTATTAAAGGAATTTGCTTACCTTTGTAGAGTTATTTGAAATACAAGACATTATGGATAGGGCAATGATAGAAGATGCCGTTTTCCCCGGCTGCCCGATACGCAACATCCTTGCCCGGCTCTGCGGCAAATGGTCGCTTTTGGTAATATACACGCTGGATAGGGCAGGCAGGGAGACGATGCGCTTCAAAGAGCTGCAGCGTGAAATCCCCGACGTGTCGCAAAAGATGCTGACCGTCACCTTGAGGGCGTTGGAAGAAGACGGCTATGTCACCCGCACCGTATATCCCGAAGTGCCGCCAAGGGTGGAATATGCGCTGACCGGGCGGGCGCGCTCTTTGCTCCCGCACATCAATGCGCTGATAGGATGGGCATCGGAAAATATGGACGCGATTGTAAAAGACCGGAAACGTGCTTGCAAAAAGTGAAAGCCGCGCCGGGCCTTGATGTTAGACTATAAAATGAACGATGGAATGAAAGAAGTAAATCCAAAAGAGACGACACGTGCCTACGCATTTGAGATGTGGATGAATGCGCCCATGCCCATGCTCACCTTTTTCAAGGCAGTGGATGTTACCCGTCTTGCCCGCATCAGCAAGCGTACAGGGCTGAAGTTCAATATGCTGATGTGCTGGTGCATAGGACGGGCAGCAAGCAACATCAAAGAGTTTTATATGCTTCCTGTTGGCAAGAAACTGGTGCAATACGACAACCTCGCCGTCTGTACCATTGTTGCCAATCGGGAGGGTGAAGTCAGTTCCTGCGATGTCCCTTTCTCCGACAATTTGCAGCAGTTCAACGCCGATTACTTAAAGTTGACGAAGCAAGTTGCCGAAAGCTGCCGGAATCATGATTTGGCGGACTGCATGGTTATCGGCACTTCTGCCCTTGCCGAGTATGAGATAGACGGGGCGGTGGGAATGTATAGCGGTGTGTTCAACAATCCGTTCCTGATTTGGGGCAAATACAAACGGCATTGGTGGAAGCGCACATTGACAGTCTCTTTCCAGTTCCACCATACACAGATGGACGGCGCACACGCTTCCCGCTTTTTGGCAAACCTGCAAAAAGAAATCAGAAGCTTGGCAGTATGACCAAAACAAATGCTATCTTTGCGGAACTAACAGAAAAAATAGAATTGTTCAACCCGCATGAAATGACAAACGTGCATACAGCTGTGCTCAACGGATAGCATTCTAACCAAGCTATTTGACAACGGACAGGTTTATAACAGATTTGTCCTTTCTTGTTTCGTATTTTCTTTATAAGGCAAATCTGACGTACTTACTCATAATGGTAACACATTTGCGAGATTGGTAACACAAAACCCGTCCAAATGGGGCTTTTTGCGTCCAAGTGTGACCATTATTTGCCTCAATGCCAATCGTCTCAATTTTATCGGTTTACGCTTTGCCATCTCATTAATTATCATTACTTTTGCATCACGTTTTTATTACGTAATGTTGCTGTATCGTTTTCCGATGCAAAGATGGTTCAAAAGAACTAATATTCCAAATATTGTGACCTAAAAATTAGGTCATTTAGTATTAATTAACAACTAATTATGTCAAATGAACATACAAAAACGGTTGAGAGCCATAATAACGCATTCGGGATTGTCGGTAAATGCTTTTGCGACAAAAATTGGCTATAACCAGTCTAATTTGTCAAAAATATTAGCAGGGAAACGTGATTTTAATAGCAATTTGGAGAATGCTATTTGTCGTGAATTTCCTGAAATTAACCGTGCGTGGCTTTCCGCAGAAGAAGGCACTATGCTCCAGCAATCAGAGGCTGTAGTTTATAATGCCAGGGAAATAGTAACTATTCCGCTTGTTGGTCAATACGCTTATGCCGGTTATCTGAGCGGATATTCAGACCCCGAATATATTGACAAACTGCCAACCATAGACTTTATGCCAGACAGGCACATGACGGGTAACTATGTTGCCTTCGAGGTGGGAGGAGACAGTATGGACGATGGGACTTCTGACGGCTATCTATGCGGCGAAATATTGATCTGCCGTGAAGTTGAGCAAGACTATTGGCGTGATAGCAAGCTGTTTATCAACAAGCGCGATTTTGTCATCGTTCACAAAGAAGGTATCCTAATTAAGCGCATCGTTAAACACGATGTAGAGAACCACATTATAACAATCCACTCTCTCAACCCACTCTATCCGGACAAGGAAATAGATTTAGCAGAAGTCAAGCAGATGTTCTCCGTCGTTGAATCAAGAAGACAAAGAAGAAGATAATTAGATGCTACTTGTATGAAAAAATTTATATCAATTTTCGTCATTCCGTTATTGCTGTGTGCCTGCTCTGGCGAAACAGAACATAAATATAAGCATAAATATAAGTATGTGGAAACAATAAAGCAAAAAGACCTCTTGGGCAGCTATTATGATGAATCAGACAAAGATACAGTTATAATACAAGCTCTTAATGATTCCATCGCATATATGGAAGCTTATCAGAAATTCTGTATATCAATGAAAGTGGCCAAGGATATGTCTGCTGAGGGCATGGAATTCGCTCAAATACCGGTTAGATTTGCGCTTTATAACGAAGAGGGGGAAATTGTATTACCATATATTCCACAAGAAGTACTTGACAGTGTGGAAGCCCATATCATGGGATTGGAAACAGGAATAAAGGAGGCGGCATCAAACTCGAAAAAAGAACGCCAACAGCCTGTTGATTCAAATATGGTAAAGAATCTATCCGCACTTTTCCAATTTAAAAAAGACGAGTTTGACCCGGACGGGAAGACATGGATAATCCCAAAATCAGCACCGAGATTTGTTGACATGAACGGGATGTTTTGTTACTTCATGCAAGATAACGATGGTGTCTCTAACTTCAGAATACAGATACAATATTACGCGGACAATTGGTTGTTCATACGTAAATACCAATTCGCAATTGATGGGAAAGCTTACGAGCTGGCACCAGGCAGGATCGAGCGAGACAATAGGAATGGCAAGATATGGGAATGGTGCGACCAGGGGGTAAACTTGGATAGTGAGAAACAAATAATAAAAGCGTTGTCAAATGCAAAGAATGCCAAGATAAAGATTATTGGTGACCAATACCACCACATACGGACAATAAAGCAAAGTGAGCTGAAGAGCATCAAAGAGACATTGCAATTATATAATGCAATGGGAGGTGTACTTTGATGTTGTGGAATGTGGAGTATTGATTATCAGTGGAAAATAAAAAATATAATCATAGAAGAATAGATAGGTATGAGAAAGATATTTTTATTAATATTGTTGGCACTGCCTATTAACATAATGGCACAACAAGGTGTAGAAAGCTCAGATTATATAAAAGCACATAAATGGAATCTGCTCCCGATAGGCTCTCTCCCAATTCAATGTGACTATTGTAATCATATTGCTACAGATGACACTGTTTATATATTTTCAATGAAGAATGATTCTATATGTTATGCCTCTGTAGAAAATTTTGATTTAGGGACTAAGATAGTAAAATGCCATGTCTCTAAAATTCCAAATTATGTTAAGAATAACAGTGACTTCATTAATCACTGCGATGTATTCATAATACTTCGTTAAATTTGTAACTAATCCGTTGAAAATAAGTGCGTTGATTGATAAATTTTAGCATAATAAAA
>CALUMB010000128.1 GCA_944321645.1 uncultured Prevotella sp. | reverse complement strand
CGCTTTTGACAGGCCCCGCCGTGAGCGAAAGCTTCCGGCGGGGCTTTTTTCGTCCCATGGCGCGGGGGAGGGGCGGTAGGGATGGTAGGTGGGGTAGGTTGTGTAGGGGCGAGGTCGTCTATCTCATTGCTTCTTGCTTTCTGCCTTTATGGCGGCGAGCGCTTTGCGCCAGTCGGTGTCAAGCGAGAAGCGCGTTATTGATGCAGAATTTGCGTAGTAGCTTAGCGTTAGCTCTGCGTCGGTGTCGTTGAACAAAGGATTTGAGTATGAAGCATCCATGAACAGCCTGATGCCTTTTATTTGCCCAGACTTTGACAGTTCGCTGTTAAGGAGAATGTCTTTAATGTAGATGTTGATGAACTCGTAGAGGGCGTATGCCTGTTTGTCGAGCATTGTGACGGACGAATCAGGCATTTGTTCTTTCATTTTCATGCCCATGTAGTCGAGGGCGTCTAATTTAAACTGGTTTAGCTGCCGTACCATGTCGTTTGGCTGTGACGCTTCTATTGAAGCTTTGGCCATGCTTCTTATTTTGTTGTATACTTCTTGTGCGCTGACTGTTGACATACTGCAACAGAGCGCGATACCCAAAAATATGTTCTTGTTCATGTTCGTTTGTTTAATTTATATTTTTCGTTTAAGTGTCAGTGAATGGTCTATGCAGGCGGGAAATTCTTCCTGGAAGTGCGAAATCATAACCAATGTCTTGTCTTTCCGGCTGCAAAAAGCTTCCATTATGGCTTTCACCCGTTGCCTGTTGGTGTCGTCGAGACCGTGCAGGGGTTCGTCGAGGATTAGCAGGTCTGGGTCTTTTACGAACGCCCTTGCGAGCAGTACAAGCCGTTGTTCGCCGCTTGAAAGCTTGAGGAACGGTGTTTCCTCTTTCCCTTCCAACCCGAACACGTCCATCCACCATTTGCATTTTGCCAGTTCTTCTGCACTTGGCCGTGCGTAGAGTCCTACGGTTTCCTTAAGTCCGCTTGCCACGATGTATGCCGCCGGGATGTTTTTCTTATAGGCTCGGTGCATTTCGGGCGACACATATCCGATGTGCCGTTTTATTTCCCAGATGCTTTCGCCGCTCCCGCGTCGTTTGCCGAAGAGCGATATGTCGCAGGCGTAGCTTTGCGGATTGTCGGCGCACACGAGCGACATGAGCGTGCTTTTGCCGGAGCCGTTGCGCCCGGTCACTGTCCATTTCTCGCCGTTGCGCACCGTCCAGTCGAGCCTGTCGAGAATTGTGCGGTCGCCGTATTTTATGCTTACGCCCTTCATGCTCACGATTTCGTCGGGCAAGGGGCGGTGGCCGGTGTCCGCAGGCAGGCTTGCCACTTTCTCACTGACATCGCCAAAGCAATTTGCAAGTACGGCGTCTTGCGATGCGCAAAATTCTTCGCGCGGCATTTTCTTGCCCACCGTCATGCCTTTCACTTCCACCACGTGAGATATGAAGTCTGGAATGTCGCCCCGTTGCGAAAGTACAAGTATAATTTGCAGGGCTCGTTCGGCGCACAGTTGAGCCAGCAGGCCGCGCAATTGTTCGCGTGCTTCTGCGTCAAGTCCGATGAAAGGGTTGTCGATGATGAGCACGCGGGGCCTCGACAACAGGGCCTTGGCCATTTGGAGCTTGCGCAGTTCGCCGCTTGATAGCAAGATGATGTATTTGTCGAGCAGGCGTTCGATGTCGAACATCTTGTACAGGCGGTCTTGCCACGTTGCGTCGCGCCCCGATTGCGGGCAGGCGTTTTCCAGGGCCTGCGCCACGGTGGGTGTCTCTTTGTCTATTTCGCATTGGTTCCACCGCTGTTGCAGGTAGTAGGTGGAATCGTTGTTTTCGCCGTAGGAGTCGGCGAACGTTATCAGCTTTATGTTGTCGGAGACGTAGTGTCCGGCACCAGTTCCGAAGTTGTACCTCGGCTGGTCGCCAAGTAGTGGGTGGCAGCCGGTGATGATGTCTACAAACATCGACTTGCCGGAGCCGTTGTCGCCAACGATGGCGATGTTTTCGCCTTCGGCAAGCACAAAGTCCACCGGCTGCGCCATGCGCCATTCCGGCAGGCGCACCACTCCTTGTTCTATTTCTATTAATGGTTGCATACCCTCTCCCTGTTTTTGTTTACAAAATCCTTCCACCCGCTGTAATGCGCCTGCGGCGCAGGCCGCCCGAGCTGCATGAAGTGGCAGTAGGCGGCGGCGAGCGCGTCGGTGGCGTCCATGAAGTCGCACATATCCTTAGGCGCAATCTTAAGTATGCGTTGCAGCATGGCGGCTACTTGTTCCTTCGAAGCCTGCCCCATGCCCGTGATGGCCATTTTTATCTTCATGGGCGCATATTCGTGGATGGGGATGCCGAGTCGGGTGGCGGCGGCGATGGCCGTGCCTTGCGCCCGTCCGAGCTTCAGCATCGACTGTATGTTCTTGCCGAAGAAAGGGGCCTCGATGGCCATTTCGTCCGGGTGGTATGCCTCGACGATGCCTGTCACGCGCTCGAAGATGTAGCCCAGCTTGCGGTATGGGTCGGCAAACTTGCGCAGGTCAACCACGCCCATGGTGGCCATTTGCGCCTTGCCTGCGTCAACGTCAAGCAAGCCGTAGCCCATTATGTTGGTTCCGGGGTCGATGCCGAGTATGGTCTTTTTCATTTCGTTGCTTTTTCTGGTGTGCTGAATGCGGAGCTGCCAGGCTCACCTCATGTATGGGTTGGAGCTTAGTTCGCGTGCCATTGTCGTCTGCGGCCCGTGGCCGGGCAGTATGGCCGTGTCGGCGGGCAGCAGCTCCTTTATCCGGGCAAGGCTCGACACAATGTCGCCATAGCTGCCCTGCCAGAAGTCGGTGCGCCCGATGCTCCCGCAAAAGAGAGTGTCGCCAGAAAAGGCCACGCCCTCTTCTGCGCAGGTGAAAAACACCGAGCCGGGGCTGTGGCCCGGCGTGGCCACTACTTGCAGCGCGTGTTGGCCGAAGCTGATGGTGTCGCCGTCGGTGAGCAGGCGCGATGGTGCGGGCAGGTCGTAACCAAGCCTGATGCCGCACAGCGCCTCGGCCTGTTCGGCCAGCGTGGCCATCAGTTGCGCGTCGGCCACGCACACCTCCGGCTTAAGGCCGAAGGCCGCAAGCATGGTGTCGTTGCCGAAATTGTGGTCTATGTGGGCGTGCGTGGCCAGCAAGTGGCGTGGCGCGAGCTTCTTTTGGCGTATGTAGTCGGTCAGGGCGTTGCGCTCTTCGGGATAATATGCGCCGCAGTCTATCACCACGGCCTCGCCGGTGGCGTCGCTCACTACGTAGCAGTTCTCCTGGAACGGGTTTACCACAAAGCGTTTTATGTCTAACATGGTTTTTCGTCTTTGGTTTGATGTACGGAAAATAACTGGCTTACAGCGGCAGGTAGACCACGTTCTTGCCCTTAAACCACTCTTCGCCAAACCAGTTGTCCACCGGCGTTATCTCGACGATGCTGCGGAAAGGTGCCACCTCGTCGTCGAGCTTTCCGCCCTTTAGGCATATCAGTCCGTTAGGCAGGGCGTTGGCTTGCTTCTTCTTGATGTTCTTCTTCACCATCCTTGCCAGTTCGGGCAGGGCCATGGCGGCGCGGCTCACCACAAAGTCATACTTGCCCGTTTCCTGTTCGCCGCGTATTTGTTCGGCCGTACAGTTTTCCAGTCCCGTGGCTTTTATCACCTCGCCCACCACGGTTATCTTCTTGCCCGTGCCGTCTATCAGCTTGAAGCGGCATTGGGGAAACGCGATGGCGAGCGGTATGCCCGGGAAGCCGCCGCCGGTGCCGAGGTCGAGGATTTCCGTTCCCGGCCTGAACCTCACGAGCTTGGCTATGGCCAGCGAGTGGAGCACGTGGTGCTCGTAGAGGTTGTCTATGTCTTTGCGCGAGATTACGTTTATCTTGCTGTTCCACTCTCGGTACACCTCGTCGAGCGCAGCCAGCTGTGCGAGCTGCCTTTCGGTGAGGTCGGTGAAGTATTTCAGTATTTCTTCCATCTTTTTTTGCTTTTGTCTTATGGTTTTTGGGGTTGGTGGGGCTTATGGGACTCATTGGGCTTATAGGTGGCGTAGGGCTTGTGGGAAGCCATGGCCTTGCCGCCTTTCCTTACTTGCGGGCCAGCAGCTCCTCCATCTCGCCGTTGTCTACGCGCAGCTCTATGCGCCCTTTCTCGTATGGGGCAATCTCATATACATTGTATATAAAGGTCATGCCGTCGTCGTCTATCGTGAAATTCTTCGGCACATACATATCCGAGGCCATCAGGTAGCCTGCGCTGCGCAGTGCCTCCAGCCCGTCGGCTCCGGCCTTCTCTTCCAGCTTTTCGAGCAGCAATGCCTCCAGCCGCTTTTCGTAGCCAGGCACGAACAAGTCTTGCGCGGCAATCGTCCGGCCTGTGGCGGCGTCGAAGTTCATCACGGTGCGTATGCTCGTGTCGTGCGCCCCGCCTTCGTATTGCGTCAGGTCGGCCACGTATGTCACGATGCCTTCGCGGCCGTGGGCTATGTCCGACGATATGGAGTGGCGGTACTCATACCACTGCCTGCGCGACGGGTCGTCGCGGTCTTGGGCGTAGAATTGCGCCAGTCCGCCAATATAGTCTTGCCCGCAAATGTTGGCGAACGAGTCAGCCGCCTCTTTTATCCCCAAGCCCGGCAAGCCGAACAGCTCGTCGGCTATCCGCGCGTTCATCCTAATGGCGGCGGAGTCGCTGCCTTCAAAGTACTTGATGTCCACCTTTACCTGGCAGGTGGGCGAGCCGTCGCCGTCGGCCAGCTTGAAGTTGCGGCTCAGTCGCAGCGATGCCGTTTGGTGGTTTCCCGGCGCCTCTTTTTCGGAACACGCGGCCCACGGCAGCGTTATGGCTGCCAGTAGGAATGCCGCCTTGATAGCTTGTCTAAGTGTCATGCTTCTTTCTTGTTTTGTCTCTTAGCCCGCTTATTCCACAAGCCACTCGCTGATGCCCCTCGTGGCCGATGAGAATGCCACGCCGATGCGCCACACCCGCCGTCTGCCGGCGGCAAACGGGGCGGCGTAGCCCCGCTCGCCGATCTGGCGTAGCGCCTCGGCTGCGCTGCCGTCGAGCTTCAGCTCCATCACGCAGACGTTGTCCCGCGTCTGCAGCACCACGTCGATGCGGCCCCGGCTCGTGGCCCTCTCCACCTCTACGTAGAAGCCCATGAGCCTGAATACGATGTACATCACGTTCTGGAAGTATTTCTCCATGTCGCCCGCCACGCGGTAGTCGGAGCCTGCGAGCATCGCCTGCAGCCGCTCCATGAAGGAGCCGGGGCGGCCTTGGCGGACGTCGCGCACAAAGTTCTGGATGAAAAAGTCGGCCTTGTTCTCACCCACCGACGAATAGAAAGGCAGCAGGTACTTCAAGAAGCCCTCGCCCACCTCGTCGTTGGGGAAGCCCAATGTGTATGCCTTGAATTCCTCGTCGTAGCCCTTGACGGTCAGGTAGCCGCTCTGGTATATTACCGGCACGGGGTTGACCGACATCGAATCGACGCTGCCGAGCAGGTCTGCCGACACCTGTTCCTGCTGCAGGTTGTCGAGGCGGTAGTCCGTTTCCTGGAGTAGCCGCGCGAGGAACGTGGGCGTGCCTGTCTCGAACCAGTAGCTTCCGAAGCTCTGCCTGTCGAGCGTGTTTAGCAGGCTGAACGGGTTGTATACGCCGACTGTGCCGTGCCCGAAGTGGTAGCCGTCGTACATCCGCCGCAGCTTGTCGCACGCCCCGTCGTATGTCATGCCGCAGGCTTCGGCCAGCTCGTGCAGCCCCTGCTCGAAGTTTGCGTGTATCTCGGCCTCGGTAATGCCGCACAGTGCGGCATACCGCCTGTCCATCGATATGTCGTTAAGGTTGTTGAGGTCGCTGAACACGCTCACCTTGCCGAACTTCGTCACTCCTGTGAGGAAGGCGAAGCGTATGTACCTGTCCTGCGTCTTAAGCACGGAGTAGAACGCCTTTAGCGCGTTGCGGTACTCCTCCTGCAGCTCCGGGGTGTCCACCGTCTGTAGCAGCGGCTTGTCGTACTCGTCTACGAGTATCACCACGCGCTCCCCGGCCTGCTCGCAGGCGCGGCGGACGATGCCCTCGAAGCGCAACGCAAGTGACGTCTCGCCCGCGAATGAGCCGTAAGTCTGCTCCCACAGCAGCAGGGTGTTGTTAAGGCGGCGCTCCAGGCTGCCGCGTTCGCGGTAGTTCTCCGTGTTCAGGTCGAGGTGGAGTATAGGGTGCTTAGTCCATTTGTGCTCCAGGCTCTCTATTGCCAGTCCCTCGAAAAGGTCGCGCCTGCCGCTGAAATAAGCCTCGAAGGTGGACAGCAGGAGGCTCTTGCCGAAACGCCTTGGGCGGCTGAGGAAATAGTAGTTGCCGCTGTCGGCGAGCTTGTAGACGAGCGCCGTCTTGTCCACGTAGGCGTAGCCAAGCTCGCGTAGCTTCTGGAAGTCCTGTATGCCAATGGGGTATCTCATACTCAAATTACATGTTTACTGTTTAAAAGGCGTTGCAAGCGGGCGGAAAAGGGCTTGCCCTCTGGTTCCCGTGCGCAGCTTACCTTATGCAAAGGTAGCGATTATTCTCCAAATCCGTAGGACAGGGAGGCAACCTTCCTTTTGGCATACGCCGCAAGGCGGTGCCGTGGCTACGTGCTGCCGCACCTTCCGCCTACTCCACAAGCCACTCGCTGATGCCCCTCGTGGCCGATGAGAATGCCACGCCGATGCGCCACACCCGCCGTCTGCCGGCGGCAAACGGGGCGGCGTAGCCCCGCTCGCCGATCTGGCGTAGCGCCTCGGCTGCGCTGCCGTCGAGCTTCAGCTCCATCACGCAGACGTTGTCCCGCGTCTGCAGCACCACGTCGATGCGGCCCCGGCTCGTGGCCCTCTCCACCTCTACGTAGAAGCCCATGAGCCTGAATACGATGTACATCACGTTCTGGAAGTATTTCTCCATGTCGCCCGCCACGCGGTAGTCGGAGCCTGCGAGCATCGCCTGCAGCCGCTCCATGAAGGAGCCGGGGCGGCCTTGGCGGACGTCGCGCACAAAGTTCTGGATGAAAAAGTCGGCCTTGTTCTCACCCACCGACGAATAGAAAGGCAGCAGGTACTTCAAGAAGCCCTCGCCCACCTCGTCGTTGGGGAAGCCCAATGTGTATGCCTTGAATTCCTCGTCGTAGCCCTTGACGGTCAGGTAGCCGCTCTGGTATATTACCGGCACGGGGTTGACCGACATCGAATCGACGCTGCCGAGCAGGTCTGCCGACACCTGTTCCTGCTGCAGGTTGTCGAGGCGGTAGTCCGTTTCCTGGAGTAGCCGCGCGAGGAACGTGGGCGTGCCTGTCTCGAACCAGTAGCTTCCGAAGCTCTGCCTGTCGAGCGTGTTTAGCAGGCTGAACGGGTTGTATACGCCGACTGTGCCGTGCCCGAAGTGGTAGCCGTCGTACATCCGCCGCAGCTTGTCGCACGCCCCGTCGTATGTCATGCCGCAGGCTTCGGCCAGCTCGTGCAGCCCCTGCTCGAAGTTTGCGTGTATCTCGGCCTCGGTAATGCCGCACAGTGCGGCATACCGCCTGTCCATCGATATGTCGTTAAGGTTGTTGAGGTCGCTGAACACGCTCACCTTGCCGAACTTCGTCACTCCTGTGAGGAAGGCGAAGCGTATGTACCTGTCCTGCGTCTTAAGCACGGAGTAGAACGCCTTTAGCGCGTTGCGGTACTCCTCCTGCAGCTCCGGGGTGTCCACCGTCTGTAGCAGCGGCTTGTCGTACTCGTCTACGAGTATCACCACGCGCTCCCCGGCCTGCTCGCAGGCGCGGCGGACGATGCCCTCGAAGCGCAACGCAAGTGACGTCTCGCCCGCGAATGAGCCGTAAGTCTGCTCCCACAGCAGCAGGGTGTTGTTAAGGCGGCGCTCCAGGCTGCCGCGTTCGCGGTAGTTCTCCGTGTTCAGGTCGAGGTGGAGTATAGGGTGCTTAGTCCATTTGTGCTCCAGGCTCTCTATTGCCAGTCCCTCGAAAAGGTCGCGCCTGCCGCTGAAATAAGCCTCGAAGGTGGACAGCAGGAGGCTCTTGCCGAAACGCCTTGGGCGGCTGAGGAAATAGTAGTTGCCGCTGTCGGCGAGCTTGTAGACGAGCGCCGTCTTGTCCACGTAGGCGTAGCCAAGCTCGCGTAGCTTCTGGAAGTCCTGTATGCCAATGGGGTATCTCATACTCATTATATATCTACTGTTTAAACGGCGTTGCAAGCAAGGGGAAAGGAAAGCTTGGTTTCAATTTCCCGAGCGCGGCTTATCTTATGCAAAGATAATGCAAGCGAGAGGAAAGGAAAGCTTGGTTTCAATTTCCCGAGCGCAGCTTATCTTATGCAAAGATACGCAAAAATCGGCAAGTTGTGCGAATCGTTCCATTACAAATTATGAACTTATTTAAACTTTTTACGAAAAGTCTTATTTTACTTCATTCCGGGTTTCTTTTCGGTCTGTTCCTCCGCCGTCATTCGTCACGTAGCCCGCTACGCTCCTCGTTCCGGCAAAGAAACAGCCTCGAAAACATTCCACGGACTGAAGTCGCAAAAAGCTTAAATGAGTTCTATGCCTGTTTGAATTTTTTTCATAAAGGTCTCCCCTCTCGCGCCGGGCTTGCGTCCGGTGCGCCTGGCAGCCGTTGGCGAGCCGCTGGCGAAATGTCCAACGTTACAATTGTTTTAAACAAAAGACAAATATTGCCCGAAACCGGTGCCTGTTTGGAGGAAAATATGTAATTTTGCAGGCGGTATGCGCTTCCTCCTCTTGCAGTGGGGAAACGCCAACGCAAAACCAAACGGGCCAAACGCGGCCCGCACACGTATGCTCGACAATACCACAGATAGCGGACCGAAGGTGGCGACGGCAGTTATAGCCGGCGACGCCGTAGGCTTGCCGCCGCCCCACGTTCCGAGGCGGCGTTGGTATATAGCCATCGTGGGCAACAATTCCGAGAAACTTTGTGGCCAGCGCCTCCTCAAGCTCTTTGCCGAGTGGCAGAAGTACGGCAAGGACTGCGAGGTGTATGTACCCATCCAGCGCGTGCTGCGCCGTCTGGGCGACAGCGGTAGGCGCACGTATGTGGAGCGCGTGGTGCTGCCTACATACGTCTTCGTGAGGTGTACCGAGGCCGAGCGTCGCCGCGACATAGCATACCTTCCCTTCGTAAAGCGTTTCTTCGTCAACATTGCCGGTGCGCCCGTCAACGGGCATCGGCCTGTGGCCACCATACCCGACGCGCAGATGGCCTGCCTCCGCCGCATGATAGAGGGGGCTTCATTGCCCGTCACCGTGTCCGACCGCCCATTGCGCCTTGGCGAGCGCGTCCGCGTAAACGGCGGCAAGCTCGTGGGCCTCGAGGGCAACGTCGTGCGCCCGCCCGACGGCTCCACCCACCTCGCCATACGCATCGACGCCCTCGGCTGCGCCATGGTGGAGATAGCCCGCGACCTGCTCGACCCCATGCCGTGAGGCTCGTTTGCCCTGTCGCCGCCCGCAGGGCCGGGCAATTGGCCCGGCTTCCGGCGCTATTTGGATAATATGAATGTCCGCATTTAGCCAAAACAAACGAAATAAGCAAGCGAAGGAGCATACGTCCTCTAACTTCCTATCGGAACGCAGTGGGGCGATGGCTTCTTATGGCTCCTTTAACTCCTTTGAATTGTAGCTTTGTGGATATTCAATTGTATAATGCGTTTCGGAGTAATGCCATGGCGGCGGAGATATGTTAACAACCGTAAAAAGCCCCGTCTGCGGGCATTTCACGCAATCGCCTGATAGCCAATGGTTTGCAAAGGCAGCCGTTTCGCCGTGCAAAACGGGCCGTTTTGCAAGCTAAAACGGGTCGTTTTGCAAGCCGAAACAGGCCGTTTCAGAAATCAGCACGGTGCGCTTCTTCAGCTGGGGCAGCCCGTTTTAGAAATCTTAACATATCTGCGCCCCAACAAAGGATTGTCGGCGCAGGCATCTACCGGACTCCAAGCCAAAGCTAAACTTGTCGGCGTTGAGAACCACTCTGGGCACAAATAAATGTGAACCTGCGGGCTTACAGCGCATATCCAGAATAAATTTCACAAAGTTGGAATCCGATTGTTCGGCCATCTGGAAATAAAGCCGTATCTTTGCATAAGCCTTTTGGGGTGGAAGCCAATACGCACAACAATGTTCAGCAGTCTAAGCATAAAGAATTACAGGGGAATACGGGAAGCGAATATACCCGACTTGTCGATGGTAAATTTGTTTTTCGGCAAGAATAATTGCGGCAAGTCCACCGTGCTCGAATCTTTGTTCCTGATTTCGGGGCAGTCGAATCCTTCGTTGCCGGTCACGGTGAACAATATGCGTGGCGTGGCAAGCTTCAGCCAGCAGGCCATGGCCGTGGATTTTTATGGCGCCAACCCGCAAAACGCCATCGACATAGCCGTGGAGGGAACGGAGCGTCGCAGCCTGCACATCGAGATGGTCAGGTCTGACAGCCACGAGGTTGCGCTTGGCGAACTGCGTTCGGGCAAGTCGGATGCCTTCCATAAATACTATGGGCTGAAGGCATCTTACTCGATAGGAGAGTCGCCCGTGTCGTACAAGTCGGAGCTTATCGTTTCTGGCGAAAACAGGGAACACGGCAGGATAGGGGTTGACAAGAGATACAAGGAGCGGCTCTTTTCGCGCTATATCCCCTCGGGGCAAGTGGAAACCGGCCTGGCCCGGACGTTTGCCGACGTGGTGAAGAACAAGCGCGAGGCCGAGGTGGCCGAGGCGTTGCGCGTGTTCGAGCCGCGCTTGCGCGATATACAGCTCGTGGGCGACGACCTCTTGGTGGACATGGGCTTCCAGCAGCGGTTGCTGCTCAATGTCATGGGCGACGGCATACGCAAGGTGCTAAGCATAATCCTGGCCATATACGAATGTGCCGGCGGCATACTCATAGTTGACGAGCTGGACAACGGGCTGCACTTTTCGGTGATGGAAGACTTGTGGGCCGTCATCTTTTCCACGGCAAGCCGGCAAAACGTGCAGCTGTTCGCCTCCACACATAACATAGACCTGCTGAAGGGGCTTGTGGCCTGGCTCGACACCGACGGGGCTGCCTGCTATCGCGAAAAAGTGTCTGCATACAAGCTGATAAGGACAGAGACAGACGAAATAGCCACTTTGCGCTATGGCTACGGCCAGTTGTCGTACAGCAACGCGCAAGAACTTGAGGTGAGATGACGCGCATTTACCTTGAAACCGGCAAAAAGTCCACCTTTGAGTATGTCTTCATGCGCACGTTGCTGGGCAGCATGGGCTATGGCAGCGGCAAGGTGGAGATATTGTGCGCAGACGGCAAGGACAACCTCCACAACTTGGCAAACAAGATGCGTGAAACCGTACTTGAAGGCAAGGGCCGCAACCTCATCGTGTTCGACGCCGACACCGAGGCCAACGGCGGCGGGTTCCAGAAGCGAAAGGGCGAGATTGAGCGGCAACTGGCAGCAATGGGCGTAGAGGCCGACTTGTTCCTCTTCCCAAACAATGCCGACGACGGCGACTTTGAGACCTTGCTCGAAAAGCTCATACAGGCCGGGGAGCACAAACTGTTCCTCGATTGCTACGGCGACTACGAGAGATGCCTCGGCGACAGATATTTCGCGCCAAACAGGAAGGGGCGGCTGCACACATACATCAGCGCCCAGAAAGGCTTGACCCAGGCGCAGCGCAAAAACCTCGGCAAGGGCGAATGGCTGTTCGACGACAGCCGCTTCTGGAACTTGGAATCCGGCGCACTCGATGCCCTGAAGCGGTTCTTGGCAGAAAAGCTCTGAACATATTTGAGCTTTTCCAGCATTATTTTCGTGGCAGATGCCATGCCGGAAATAGGGGTGCAGCTGGGCTACTTGGCTGACTACGGCGAAGAAATAGGCCGAAAACGAACTCGGAATGGTGTAAAAAACACTTTTCTGGAAAAATTGAACGGGTTCAATAGGCATTTGCATCGATTCAAATAAAAAAGCCATGTTTTTCCATTGCGTTTTGTAAGAAAATGCTTAACTTTGTTCCCAACCAAAAAAGGATTGACAATGGCAGATTCTACAGGACTTCGTGAATATCGGCTTAACTCGGTAGCCGAGCCTACCGACGAGCAGCTTCAGGCGTTGATGGAGAAAGTGGGCGAGGAGGCACGCAGGCAGTCTGCCAACGCCAAGGCTGCATTAGGACGCATGATGCAGGAAACCCGCGAAAAGATTCTGGTCATACGGCGTGGCCAGGCTGTCGGTGTAAAATAAGCACATCTGCCGTGGCAAAAGAAATCAGGCCAATCATGTGTGTTGTGGCCGGACCTAATGGAGCCGGCAAGACTTCTACTACAACACAGCTGCTTAGCAATGAGTGGGCAGAAAACAGTTTGTACATCAATCCTGACAACATAGCCCAGGAGGAATTTGGCAACTGGAATTCGCCAGGAGCCGTAATGAAAGCCGCCGAGAGAGCCACGGCAATGCGTTATCGGTGTTTAGAAACGAAGCGTGATTTTGTTTTTGAAACGGTGTTTTCTTCAGACGAGAAAGTTGATTTTGTGATGAAAGCCAAGGCTGAAGGTTATTTTATCCGTTTCTTTTATGTTTGCACCAACTCTCCGGAGATAAATATCAACCGTGTAATCAAAAGATACCTTAACGGCGGCCATGAAGTTCCTATTTCTAAGATAATATCCCGGTATTACAAGTCATTGACCAACTTCTCAAAGATTATTCCCGTTGTTGACCGCGCCTATGTCTACGACAATTCTGTGGAGGATAGGATGCCGCAGTTGCTTTTTCGCACGGTTGACGGGGTGGTACACAAGCGATATGTGGCTGTTATGCCAGAATGGGCGCAACTTTTGGGAATCTGAAAACATAGGAACAAACGTAGGGAGAAGGCACCACGACAAGTGGCTGGCGACTATGCAGATATGAGCAAGAACTAATGTTCTTGTATAGGAAAGACCGGGACTACACGGTAGACAACGGCCTTGCAGAGCGGTACATCTGGTCTTTGGCGAACAGGCGGAAGAACGGATGTAGCCGTTGCCAACTGCGGTTATCGTCTTTGTCGTTGCCTTCAATCGTCGGCAAGAAAGCTGGCAGGCGAATTTAAACAACCGAATCTTAGTCTTATTTCTGGCGTGACACCTGGTAACGGTGTGCCGGAAATGTTTTCTATGCACTATTTAAAGCGCTGAAGCGCTTAAATATACATTTTTGGGAAAAAGGTAATTGACAAAACATTTTAAGCGAAAATGAGACAAAGGCAAGTTTACATTGATGTTTTAAGGGGGGGGGGTAATGCTCCTTGTTGTATATTGGCACATTATATGCTTTTCGGTTGGTATAGGTGAAAGATCGAACCTTACAAAATTCTTTTTGAGCTTTTACCTTATGACCTTTTTCTTTATATCGGGTTTTGTGGGTCACAAGTCTGTAAGCCAAGGCTGTCAGGCTATATCGCGGTTTGTAATCAAGAAGGCGTCAACATTGCTTGTTCCTGCTTTTGTGTCGTTGGGCGTGTTCTGTTTCTTGGCAGGCCGTAGCTATCTCACAGCTCTTTCGGAAGGCAGCAAATCTGGCTATTGGTTCACTATGGCTTTGTTTGAGATGTTTGCCATTTTGGGAGGGTGTTCCTGCCTTCTGGCGAAGATTGGCGATGTGAGGGTTAAATCAGGCGTGTTGCTGCTACTTGCGTTGACGGTTTATGTACTCCATAAATTTGTGTTTGCCATTCCTGTAGGCTTGTCGGAATATTTGTGCCTTGGTTATTTGACTTTTTATTTCCCCGTTTTTTTGTTCGGTGTGGTTTGCGGGATGAACGCTGAACTTTTCCATGCTGTGCTTGGTTGCAAGTATGTGCCGTTAGCGTTGGCCATTTTGACTCTGATTGGGCTTACTGTAGGTTTTATCCCGAATTATTTGCTTCGTGTGTGCAGTACGCTTTTAGTCTATTTTGTCGTGTGGAAAGTGGCCTCGGTGCAGATGGAAAGTGGCTTAAAGAAGTGCGTGGTAAATTTTCTAAGCATTGTGGGGCAGAACACCATTCAGATATATTTCCTGCATTATTTCCTTATATTCCGCGTTCCCGAACCTGTTGTTGAATACATTGCGGGCCTTTACCATGATAAGTGCTTCCTGATACACAGTAGTGCCGGATTTGTGGAATTTGTGCTTGTTGGTGTGCTAAGCCTGTTGGTGTCATATTGCTGTATAGTAATGGGGCGGTTGCTCAACACCGTACCAGGCATTGGTAGGCTTATGTTTGGCAAATGAGTATTGTATAGGCCCAACAACTTTCTCGGCAGCTTTCGCGGCCAAAGGCCGTTTTGCAACGTTTTCGGCATAATGCTGCGGCTGCTGCCGTTTTCTATTAATTAAAGATAATAACTTGATGTATTCGATTCCTAAATATTCCTCACCTGTCAATATTGGCGGGCATTTGTTCGGCAGCCGTGTTGAAGCTACGTTCAGTGGCGACACGTTTCCCTGCGGCAAGGAGTTTTCCGACGGCCAGTTTGATTTCGTCTCGAAATTAGGTAATGACTGGCAGAAAGGCCACCTGCTCGGAGTGCAGTTCGGAGGCATCGCCGACGATTGCAACTTCCTGCCCATGACGCAAAAGGCAAACCTGAAATTCAAGGCGGAGATGGAGGATAAGCTTAGGAAAATAATCGACAGCTATGTTCCTCTGAACAGTTTCCTATACGAAAAGACAAATAGGTACTGCTACATCCATTATTCAGTGGGTGCTTATATTTTGAAAACAATCCGTGTCAATGGCATCGAAATTCCGCCATCGTTCATGGCGAAAGTACAAATTATAGATTATAAGGGCAATGCCTTCGACGATAGCCTGCTCAACGATTTCTTCAAGAACATAGCCCCGGATGTTACTTTCCCGATTTTTAAAACATTCAGGACTAATTTGTGATATTTCACCGTAATAATATTTATTTGATAATCCCAAATGTCAAGTTCTGCTGAAAACAATAAGCGCATAGCCAAGAACACGCTGCTGCTGTATGTGAGGATGCTGTTCCTGATGTGCGTTAGCCTGTTCACCAGCCGCGTTGTGCTGAACGCGCTGGGCGTGACGGACTACGGCATCTATAATGTGGTTGGCGGCGTGGTGGCGATGTTTGGCTTTATCAACGGCTCGATGGCGTCGGCCACGCAACGCTACATAACCTTCGCCTTGGGCAAGGGCGACATGGCGAACTTGGCGAAGGTGTTCAGTACGGCCCTGCAAATCCATTTCCTTATTGCGGCCTTGGTTATTGTCTTGGGCGAGACCGTGGGCTTGTGGTTCATGTACACGCAGATGCAGATACCCGCAGGCCGTATGGATGCGGCATTTTGGGTGCTGCAATGCTCGATTGTGTCTACGGCAATCATGATAATTAGCGTGCCATATAATGCCGACATAATCGCCCACGAGAAAATGTCGGCCTTTGCATACATCTCGGTGCTTGAGGCGGTGGCGAAGCTCTCCATCGTGTACCTCTTGCTTGTGTTCTCTGCCGACAAGCTAATCCTGTACGCTTTTCTCATCCTGGCCGTGCAAGTGGCCGTCCGCTTTTGTTACAGCCACTATTGCAACAGGCATTTCGCCGAGTCAAATTACCGCCATGTGTGGGATAGGGCGCTGTTTAGGAAAATGACTGGCTTTGCGGGCTGGAGCATGTTCGGCAACCTGGCCGGCGTATTGTTTGGGCAAGGCCTGAATATGCTGCTCAACGTGTTCTTCGGGCCGGTGGTAAATGCCGCCCGTGCTGTGTCTGTGCAGGTGCAGAACGCGATCCAGCAGTTCGTGGGCAACTTCCAGATGGCCCTCAACCCGCAAATAACCAAGACATACGCCAAGGGCGAGATGCAAGAAATGCACAAGCTGATGTTCCGCAGCGCGAGGTTCTCCTTCTACCTCCTGTTTTTCCTTTCGCTGCCCGTGCTGTTCGAGACCGACTTCATCCTCACGCTGTGGCTGAAGACCGTCCCGGAAAACACGGTGGTGTTCCTGCGCATAATGATTTGTACGTCGCTGATATATTCGCTGGCCAACCCGCTCATCGTGGCCAACCAGGCCACGGGCAAGGTGAAAAGGTACCAAGCCGTGTGCGGTAGCATATTGCTGTGCATACTGCCAATATCGTATGCCTGCCTGAAGCTTGGCTGCCCGGCATATTCGGTGTTCATCGTGCATTTCGTGATGGAAGCCGTGGCACAGCTTGCCCGCATGATCATGCTGCGGCCATTGATTGAAATACGCCTGCGCGACTATTTCAAGAATGTATATATGCGGGTGGGGCTTGTCGTGGCATTGTCGGTGGCACTGCCCTTTGCCGTCTACGAGAGCGTGGACGGCGCTGTGGTGCGGTTCTTTGCCGTGTGCGCCGTGTGCGCCTTGTCCGTTGCGGCAGCCGCCTATTCGGTAGGACTGTCAGTGGGCGAGCGGGCGTTTGTCAAGGCGAAGGCCGTCGGCGTTTGCCGAAAGTTTCTACGAAAATGATACACATAACAGAAAAACATGATTGTTGCGGCTGCTCGGCGTGCGTGCAGCGTTGCCCAAGCAAGTGCATATCCTTGGAGGAGGACGAGGAGGGCTTCCTCTACCCTCATGTGGATGTTGGCAATTGTATCGACTGCGGGCTGTGCGAACGCGTGTGCCCATGGCTCAACCGCCCCGAAAAGCTGCCGCCGCAGGAAGTGCTCGCCGTGAAGAACCGCGACGAGGCGGAGCGCATGGCCAGCTCGTCGGGCGGCGTGTTCATAGCGCTGGCCAGGGAAGTGCTGGGGCGCGGCGGCGTGGTGTTCGGCGCCGTGTTTGACAGTGGCTGGGAAGTCGCCCACGCGTATGCCGAAACGCTTGAGGGCGTGAAGGCCATGATGGGCAGCAAGTATGCGCAGAGCTGCATAGGCAGCAGCTACCGCGACGCCGAGGCGTTCCTGAAGCAGGGGCGCGAGGTGCTGTTCACCGGCAGCCCCTGCCAGATAGCAGGGCTGCGCCAATTCCTGCGCAAGGACTATCCAAACCTACTCGCGGTGGACTTCCTGTGCCACGGCGTTCCAAGCCCTGGCGTGTGGCGGAGGTATTTAGGCGAGGCTTTTGGCGCCGGGGCCGCCTTCAGGGCGGCGGCTGGAAAAAATACAGTTTTGTCTCAATCCCTAAACTCCCTGCCCGTGCTAACGGGCATAGAGTTTAGGGATAAGAAATCGTTTGGCTGGAAAAAATACAGTTTTGTTGTCCGTGGAAGGTCCGCCGCCAAGGCGGACAAAAATTCAGTTTTGTTGTCCGTTAGGCACTATGAGAATGCGTATATGCTCGGCTTCCTGTCCGACATCTACCTGCGCCCGTCTTGCTACTCTTGCAAGTGCAAAAACGGCGTGAGCCACAGCGACCTAACCATCGCCGACTATTGGGGCATAGACAGGCTGATGCCAGACTTCGACGACGACAAGGGCGTTGGCCTTGTGCTTGCCAACACCGACAAAGGCACAGAGGCGTTCGGACGGCTCGACATGGAAGTGCGCAAGTCGTCGCTCGACGACGCAAGGCGATTCAACGGAGGATTCAACGAGCACTTGGCCGCCCATCCCAAGCGCGAGACTTTCTTTAGGTTGCTCGCCGAAGGCCACACCGTTAAGCAAGCGGTGGGGATATGCCGCCGCATTCCGCTCGCCAAGAGGGCGGCAAGCATGGCAAGGCGTGCCGCCTATGCGTTGCTCGGCAAGGGCGGATTTGGGAAATTGAAAAGGATAACGGGCAAGTAACAACAAATAAAACAAGACAACATGAGGGTCGGCATATTAACCTATTGGACTTCAACGGACAATTATGGGCAAATCTTGCAATGTTTTGCATTAGAGAATTTTTTGCGCCAACAAGGGCATGAAGCCTTTTTGATTAGATATTCCCCTGTCTTTCAGAAAGACAATATAGTAGTTAGGATTAAGCGCAACTTGTCTTTAAAAAAAATACTTAGCCGCCTCTCAGGACAGAGCGGCCAAGGACACAAAGCGGATAGGCACGAGCGGGAATTGTTTGAAAAGAACGCCATGCTAAACAAAGAGCGAAAGTTTGACGAGTTCCGTGAAAAACATATAATTGCGTCAGAAGAATGCTTCCATTCTCTGAAAGAATTGAAAAAGCACCCTCCTGTTGCCGAGGCATACATTTGTGGTAGCGACCAGGTGTGGAACAATTCCTTGCTAAAATCAGAAACGGGGGCCTGGTTTTTAAATTTTGGGGATAAATACACGAAACGTATCTCTTATGCTGCCAGCATCGGAAGGAATTTAAAGGACGAGGAATTGAAGGCGTTCAGAAAATACCTCCGCAAATTTGATGCAATAAGCGTGCGCGAAAAGAGTTCCGAATTGCTTTGTAAACGTGTCGGCATCAGCAACGCCGTTGTAACGTTAGACCCCACACTGCTGCTGCCTGCCAACGTATATAGGGGGTTAGAACAAAAGCCAAAGGAGGACGTGAGCAAGCCGTATTTGTTTATGTACGTACTGAATGTTGAGGACAAAGAAGAGATTTACTGGAACAAAATCAAAGATTACCAAGCAGAAAGCGGGCTGGATATAAAAACAGTATGCTCCTCTGGCTATGTCCAGGCCCGTGAACTAATCGATGGGCATAGCAATTTGCAAGCGACTGTGCCAGAATGGCTGTATTATATTGACAATTCAAAATGCGTAATTACGACTTCTTTCCATGGGGTTGTCTTCTGCATAAAAATGCACAAGCCCTTTTTAGCCATATTGTTGACAAACAGGTTTTCAAAAGGAAACGACCGCATAGTGTCCCTGCTAAATTCCGTTGGCTTGCCTGACAGGGTCTTAGACCCCAAAAATCCAATAAAAAAGCAAGCTGAGGCTTATATTGACTGGACAATAGTGGACGATAAAATTTGTGAGTTGCAAAGAAAGTCTTTCGATTTTTTAAATGCCAACCTGAAATGAACATTCTTTTTTACACTGTTTTTGAGGTGTCGCCCATCAAAGGCGGGACAGAGAGGATCACGGACACAATAGCCACCGGGCTTCAATCTTATCCAAACATTAAATGCTTTTCGGCCTATTCAACCCCGTTGGGGCCAAATTTCAAGAAAACAAAGTTTCAGGCAACAGAAAGGATTAAGTTTGGTGATGATTTTGAAGCCCAGTTGTATGAAGTCGTAAAAAAACACGATATTGACATCATCATAAACCAAGGCATTGGCTTGACACCTAAAATACGAAATGTCCTTGACAGATTCTCTGCCAAACATTTGATTTCCGTTCACCACTTCAACCCTGGGGCGGAAGAGAACTTCTTCAACCTACACCACACCCTGTTCAACTTAAGGAAAAGCCAAACATTAAAGGGCAAAGCAAGAAACGTCATCAACTTGGCAATGTTCCCAATCTTGAAATCAAACGAAAAAAGAAAAATAGCCCAAGAATACCGCGAGGCTTATGCCAAATCGGACAAACTGGTTTTGCTATCAGAAAAATTCAAAAACGAATGGATGGCCTATGCTGGAATAAACGACGACAAAAAATTTGCGTATATCCATAATGCTTTATCTTTCAGTAGTTTCTTCAACATTGCGGAATATGATAAAAAAGAGCGTGAAGTCCTGATTGTATCGAGATTGGATGAAAAGCAAAAAAAGCTGTCTTTGGCACTAAGGGTCTGGAAAATCATTGAACGAGACCCAAGGCTGAATGACTGGAAACTGACTATTGTCGGCCATGGCGAAGAATATGCTTCCTTTTACAAGAATTTCATCCAGCGGGAGAATCTTCAAAGAGTGGCGATGGAAGGTGCGCAAAATCCTGTACGCTATTACAACAGAGCGTCATTGTTCATGTTTACGTCAGCGTATGAGGGATGGGGACTAACCCTGACAGAAGCACAACAATTTGGGGTCGTACCAGTTGCTTTCAATAGCTATTCTTCTTTGACAGACATTATTACTGATGGTGAAAATGGATTTGCCATACCAAATGGGGACATTGAGTCGTTTGCAAGGAAGTTGGCTACACTGATGCTCAATGCCGAAATGAGAAAAGAAATGGCCTTTAAAGCCATAGAGTCAAGCAAAAGGTTCACTGCCGACAAAATATGTAAAGATTGGGTTTATTTGTTCCAAAGCTTGGATGCCTTGTAAAATGGCTTCCTGTTGAAGAGGTATTCTTTCCATTGGGTTATACATTTCTCTGCCAAGAGTGCCAACGATTATAATAAATAAAGAAGACAATCACACCCATACAAACTAATTCTTGAATTAACTACACAGTAATGATTCCAAAAGTAATTCACTATTGCTGGTTCGGGCGCAACCCAAAGCCCGACAGCGTGCTAAGGTTCATCCAGACTTGGAAGAAAAAAATGCCCGACTACGAGATAAAAGAATGGAACGAAGATAATTTTGACGTCTCAAAGTGTCAATATATGGCCGACGCTTATAAGGAGAAGAAGTGGGCTTTTGTATCTGACTATGCGCGCATAGACGTGATATACAATTATGGCGGAATTTACCTTGACACAGACGTCGAGGTGGTTAGGCCATTTGACGATTTGTTGGGAGAGGAAATGTTTTGTGGCTTTGAAAGCCGTGATCCTTTGATGGACAAGCTCAAAAAAGAATATGAGGAGTCCGTCAATTTGGGCTTGGGATATGGCGCTATAAAAGGACATCCTGCGCTGAAAGATATTTTGGACTTGTATGCCGGATTATCATTTTACAATGCGGATGGGTCATTAAACCTTGTAGCCTGCCCTCATTACCAGACCTTGGTTTTGAAAAAATATGGATTGGTGGCAAACCGCAAAACGCAACGTTTTGATAGAGGGGTAGCTTTTTCGCCTGAGTATTTTTGTCCGCAGTCTAACATAACTGACGAAATGCTGTATTTGACTTCAAAGACCTACAGTATCCACCATTTCAGCGGAACATGGACAAAAAGTTTAGCGGCAGAGGTTAGGTTAAGAAATCACCTGAGGAAGTATATTGGCTACAAAAATGCAATGACGCTAACAAGGTATATGTTTGCCCCATTGCGAAAAATAAAGAGGAAGTAATGCCTATGTCGTTGAAGTTGACATCGAGGAAACTGGTGCTTTTTATCGTAGGCTACAATCTGTTTTGTGGCTTTGCTATTAAGAATTTGGCCTTTAATAAGGCGTGTCTTTTCTTTATAGACATTCTTCTGGTTTTTATTTTGTTGAAAGATAATTTTAAGATTGGGCAGGCAGGTTTAAGACTTCCAACAGCAATATTGGGCATCCTTTTCCCTGTCTTATTTATCGGAGCTGTAATTAACGGCGTAGAACCAATTAATTTTATCTGGGGGCTTAGAAATCAATATTTGTCGTTGGCTATATTTTTTGCTTCAGCATCGTTTTTATGCCTACAGGACATAGACAAGCTGTTCAAGTTCTTCTTTTATTTCCAATTCTTGAATTTAGCATGTGCGCTATATCAGTATTTTGTGTTGGGCTATTATATGGACACAAACAATGGGGCTTTCATAAATGGAAACGGACAGGACATTTTCTGTGGCGTACTAATTGCGTGGTATCTTTTCAATTACACAAACCGTAAATGCAAGCTATGGCAGTTCGTTTTTGTGTTGCTTTCTTCATTGTTGATAGCAGCAATTGAAGAGGAAAAGTTTATATTTATTGAAACCATAATTATTTTCTTCTATTATTATATTACAGGGAAAAAGCTAAGTTTTAAAAAAGCCTTGACGGGCATTGCGCTTGTTGTGGTGATGGTTATCGCTTCAACGGTGCTTACAGACATAAATGGAAGTGGTAGCCTTGAAGTTTTGACAAATAAGGAAGCCTTTATGTCTTACCAGGAAAATGCTTTCGAGTTGCCACGTGTTGGAAGCTCACAGATAATATCTAAATTGTTTTTTGTGGAAGAATGGCAAAACCTTTTTGGCCTGGGGCTTGGAATGTGCGAAGAGTCTACTGCACTTTCTTTTATAAGTAACGATTTTTATAACAAATTTGGTTGGCTTCGTTATGACTGGTTTACTTTTCATGTGAATTTCTTGCAGACAGGTTGGATTGGGATTGTCTTGTTTTTGTCGTTTTTCATTTCCATCTTGTACGTTAATTGGCGAAACAAAAAACGCTGTCCTGACGAGTTGAAGTATTATTATGATATTTGCATAATAATTGTATTTTTGTGTTTCATGACAATTTGGTATAACGCTACTTTGCGTTCTTATAACTCAATTATTCCATTGTTTGTCTTGTCAATCGGTGGAGTAGTAACAAAACAACTTGAAAGTAATTTAAAGCGTAAATAATGAAAACTTGTTGTTTTATAATTCCTTATTTTGGAGAGTTTCCAGAATATTTCCCTTTGTTCCTGAAATCTTGCAGGTGGAATCCTTCGTTTGATTGGATAATATTCACTGACAATACGAAAGACTACAACTACCCTGAAAATGTAAAGAAGGTACAGATGTCTTTCTCTGATTTGAAACGCATCGTGCAAGCGAAATTTGATTTTGAAGTGTCGTTAAGCACACCATATAAGCTTTGCGATTATAAGCCTGCTTATGGCTTTATTTTCGAGGAATATTTGCGAGATTATGCTTATTGGGGGCATTGTGACTTGGACACAATCATGGGAAATCTTTCTCGCCATCTCACTTTGGATTTCTTGGCGAAGTTTGATAAGGTCTTTTGTTTGGGCCATATGACGATTTATAAGAACACGAATGAAAATATCCGAGTGTTCATGTCTGAGTTTAATGGCAGGTTGTTGTATAAAGAGGTCTTTTCTACAAACAATATTTGTTGGTTCGATGAAGAATGGAAGGATGGAAACAATGTCAACGGGATATTTCTCAGCAAGAATAAATCTATATTCAGCCAAGATATGTCTTTTAATGTTTATTTCCCAAAAACAAAATTTGTCAGGACAATTTATGTCGGAAGGGATGTTGAAAATAATGGACATGGTTATAAAATAGAAAGATACAAAGACGCATTATATTTGTGGCGAAATGGAAACTTATGTAGGCTTTTTGTAGAGGGGGGGCAACTTGTGCAAGAAGATTTCCTATATATGCACCTACAAAAGCGTAGAATGAAAGTTTCACGCTTTTTGGATGTTGAGAGATGTGGTGTGTTTAAGATTATACCCAACGAATTTGGAGTATTGGAAGTTAGTGATGTTTCTTTGGATAATTTTGAGGGGATTAAAAAATCAACAATTTGTTTCCATTATTGGAATGTAGTTATCCTCCAGAAGTTTATTAGACGGATAAAATTAATCGAGCGTAAAATTAAATGTTGCCGAAAGTAAGCATAATAGTTCCGATTTACAATGTTGAGAAATACCTTGACCGCTGTATGCAGTCGTTACTTGGGCAGACTCTAAAAGAAATTGAGATAATAATGGTGGACGATGAGTCGCCTGATGGATGCCCGCAAATGTGCGATGATTATGCTAAGCGTGATAAGCGCATAAAAGTTATACACAAGCAAAATGGCGGTTTAGGCTACGCAAGAAATTCAGGTTTAGACGTTGCTGTTGGGGAATATGTGGCGTTTGTGGATTCAGACGATTTCGTCGAAACAACGATGTTCGATGTCATGTATAACAAAGCACAGACAGAACAGGCCGACATCGTATATTGCAACCACTCAATTTATTATTCAGAGACTGGCCAAGTTAAAGAAACCATAAAACCATTTGACCATGACGTAACTTTTCGTGGAAATGATGTTGTAGACGAAGTGTTGAAAAATATGGTGGCATCTTCGCCTGAAGAGAGAACAGACAGAAAATATTATATGTCTGTATGGAGGGGGCTTTTTAAACGAGGCATCGTTAATGGCTTGAGGTTTCTCTCGGAACGTGAGTTCTTGTCAGAAGACATCTTATATCAGGCAAGTGCATTGCAAAAGGCTTTGGCTGTGACGATTGTGAGAGACAGGTTTTATTATTACAGGGAAAACGAGGCTTCTTTGACACATAGATATAGGCAAGACCGCATCCAAAAATCATTTGCCCTTTATGAGAAATTGAAGAGCACGTTGACTCCAGTTATTTGTCGTAACAAAGTTGAATGGAACGAACGGTTGCTTAAGTTGTTGTATGGGTATTTCCGTTTTTCAATGTATTCTAACATAAAGGCATCTTCAAGCAAGGACATTGCACAACTTCGTGAGGATTTTATATCATGTAGCAACTATTTAACGAGAGCTGCATTTTATGACACATATCCCTTGGGACTAATGCCTGCAAAGCAAAGGTTAATATTGTTTTTGTTCAGGCACAAACTCTTTTTTGCCTTTTATGTACTAACCAAGATAATGAAGTGATTTTTGTGGTTTTGCCATTTCTCACTTAAGCACTTGAGATGCTTTATGGATACAAAAGAGCAAGCTAAAGACCAAAATAAAAATGAAGAACTAAGCCTTGTGATTGGAGGATTGTTTGCTGAAATAAGTCCTTATGTCGTTCAGATATTTAGAAGGCAGCCAGAGGTCGAGCCTGTTGAAGAACAGCCGTTGGCAACTGGAGTGTTGGCTGAAATTAATGGAAATAGTTATTTACTTACAGCTGGACATACTTTCCAAGACGAGGATATAAATCAAGTCGGCACAATCATAGGGCGCGACTTTTATGTTTTCAAAGGCGATTTGTCTTATTTGTCGGTGTCAAATTCCGAGGAGAACAATAATGCTGATTTAGGCGTGTACAAGTTGCTGCCAGAGGTTGCGGATGATTTGAAGCAAAAATACAAATTCCTTCCTTATGAGAGAATATTGAATAATCATGTGTTGTCTGAAGAAAACCGCTATTTTATTTTAGGTTACCCTGTTTCTAAATCAAAAATGGATAGGAAAAGAAAGACAATAAAAGTCTCTCCTTTCCATTATGTGACAAGTGGCTACGTAGATTTTAAGAAATACCATGAATGGGGATATGACAATAATATTAATTTCTTGATAGAATTTCATCGTAACAAAATCCAGAAAATTGGAGATGCGAGAAAGCAGACGGCACCAAAGGCAGAGGGGAACAGTGGGGCAGGATTGTGGTTTTTGGAGGACGATGGCATCTTGCGTTTAGTTGGCATTCTAATTTCTTACGATTATGAAAAATCGATATTTGTGGCATCCAGAATTGATATGGCAACGGAAATCATACGCCACAAATTTGACGCGAAAATATTAAAAAGCGAATTGATACACCCTCATTTCATTTAACCCATGCTGACTTTTAAAGACAACAAAATATCCTTCGACCTCTCCCGTTGCCAGCAGTGCGGGGCGTGCGAGGCCGTGTGCCCCAAGGGCGCGATAGCCATGGAGAGGCAGGCCGACGGGACGCTGCGCGTGGCGGTGGACCACGGGAGGTGCATCCGCTGCAAGCGGTGCGTGGCCGTATGCCCGGCGAACAAACGCGAGGACTGCTCTTCATATTTTGAGGGCTTCGAGGCGAAGGGCTACTTCCTCGGCTGGAATGCCGACGAGGGCGTGCGCCGTGAGTGCTCGTCGGGCGGCGTGGCAAAGACCATCGTCGTTGAGAGCCTGCGCAGCGGGGTGGCCGATGGCGTCTACACGCTGCGCCGCACGGAGGACTTCCCTTTTGCCGAGGGCGAATTTTATACTAAAGACAACATACCGGCGTATGGCGACATACCAAACTCGGTCTACCACTCCGTGCCAGCCTGCCGCAACATCGGCAAGGTGGGGCGGTGCGGGAGGCTCGTCGTTGTCGGCACGGCCTGCCAGCTGCTGGCCATGAACGTTGCGCTACGGGGCAAGGCCGCCGAGGTAATCCGCGTGTGCATCTTCTGCAAGCAGCAGAAAACGCTCGGCTCCACGCGTTTCATCGCCAAGATGATGGGTGCCGAGATACCCGAAAGCCTGAAATTTTCGGCTCGCTATCGCGGGACTGGCTGGCCAGGGATAGTGAGGGTGAATGATGCGAAGCTGCCATGGAATAGGGCAGCTGCGCTTCCATTCGGCAGGCGATTGTGGACAGTCGGCGGGTGCAACGTGTGCGGCGACCCGTTCGGCACTAACGCCGGGGCTGACATAACGCTGATGGATCCATGGAAGATAAGGCTGGAGAACGCGCTCGGCGAGACGCTCGTCGTTGTGCATACCGAGGCCGGGCAGCGGCTGCTCGAAGCCCTGCCGGGCCTGCGTCTCGAACCGAAGCCGTTTGCCGACGTTGAGGCTGCGCTCGACCTCACGGACGTGTGGCGCAAGCAGCAGCTCGTGCCGTTCTTCCGCGGCGAGGGGTGCAGCCCCGCCGCAGCCAAGGCAGGCCGGGCGGAGCAACGCCAGCGCAGGTTTTTCGTTGGCTTGCTTGAAGCCCTGCCCCGTATGCCGATGGTGTTCTACCGCGCACTTTGCAAGCTGCCGGACATGAGGAACAAACATCTAAAAAGATAGCCGACTCTCAACAGCCCCTCTCCATCTCTCCCCCGTGGGGGGAGGGCTAAGCTGCGCGAGGTTAAACAGTTGAACCATTCTGTCTTTGCCATTTTATAAAAGCCATTGGCTGTCCAGTGGCAAACGTTAGCACAACAAGATTCCCTTAAAACGATACGGACGCGCCTCTCCCTCTTCCTATTGGGAAAGGCCGGAGCGGGGCTGCCGCATAACCCGCGCCAATCCCTCTCCCTGTGGGGGAGGGATGGAGCGGGGCTGTAGTGGTTTTTCTTTTTTTATCCAATGAACATAAAGGTAATCACGCGCCACGCGCCGTCCAACTACGGCTCGTTGCTTCAGGCCATTGCCACCCAGACCGTGCTCGAAAGGCTCGGCCACGGGTGCGAGATAATAGACTATGTGCGCGACGACGAGCATGGCTTGCGGGCCGTGACAACCGCTGCAGCCGGAAAGGGCGACCGCTTTGGCGGAGCAAGAAAGCTGGCATACATTGCTGTGCGCTATCCGGAAGAGAAGGCGGCGGAAATTAAGTTCGAGCGTATGCGCTCGCGTTATCTGAAGCTTACGCCACGTTGCCGCACCCACGGGGATTTGGCTCGGCTTAAGGCCGACTTGTTTATGACGGGCAGCGACCAGGTGTGGGGGCCTACGCTTGGCGGGCATTACGACGAGGCTTACTTCCTTTCCTTCGTGGCCAACGCCCCGAAGGTGGCATACGCTGCGAGTTTTGGCCGCACGGACTTCACTCCGCAGACGCTTGCCGACTATGGGCGGCTGCTGTCGGCATACGACGGGATTGCTGTGCGCGAGGACTCTGCCGTGGGGCTTTTGCGGCAGATGGGTGTGGCGTGTGCGGGCCAGGTGCTCGACCCAACGCTCCTGCTCACCGGCGCAGAGTGGAGCCGCCTTGCCGACGGGGGCATTGGCGGGCGGTATGTGCTCGTCTACCAGTTGCACAACAACCCGGCGTTGAGCGACTACGCCGTGAGGTTTGCCCGCCACGTTGGCTTGCCGCTCTACCGTGTCTCGCCAACGTTCCACCAGGTGCGCCGCGGCGGTCGCTTCGTCTTCCTGCCCGACCTGCCCCACTTCCTTTCTTTAATTAGGGATTGCACTTACTTCGTCACCGACTCATTCCATGGCACTGCCTTTGCGCTGAATTTTGGGCGGCAGTTCATAGAGATTCTGCCAAACAACAAGACTGGCAACCGCAACCAAAGCATATTGCAGCTTACGGGGCTGCAAGGCCGCATTGCCACCGACCTTGCCGACTACAGCCTTGCCGACAGCCCGATAGATTACGGACGTGTGGACACTATCTTGGCCGAGGAGCGGAGCAAGTCGATGGAGATACTAAAGTCACTTATTGGCCAATGAAGATATTGCTGATAACATACCCGGTCTCGCCGTATCGCGGGTCGGAGTTTGCCGTTTCGTGGAACTATATCGTGAATATGTCGCGCCGGCACGAACTGTTCGTGCTTTATGGCACGTCGGGTGGCGGTTTTGGCAATGTGGGCGAACTGCGTGAATGGCTGCGCTCCAACCGTCTTGACAATGTGCATTTCATAGACGTGCAGATGCCCGACGACTTGCCTGCACGCCTGCTTGCCCGCTTCAGGGAGTTGAACTATAAGTTCGGCTCGTTCTTCCAGTACAAGCGGTGGCACAAGCTGGTTTACCTGCAGGCGCGGGAGCTTGTGGCCCGCGAGGGCATCGATGTCGTCCACTACCTTAACCCCATAGGCTTTAAGGAGCCGAGCGAGTGCTGGCGCATTGAGGGCGTGCCATACGTGTGGGGACCGATGCAGGGCGTGGAAAACCGTCCGCTGTGCCTTTGGCGCGCCCTTGGTGCGGCAGGGCTGTTCGACGCTGTGCTGCGCCTTGTGCTCCATAATGGCATGATGTGGCTTTCGCCGAAGATACGCAAGGCCGTCCGCCGCGCCGACTGCATATTTGCTGCCACGCCCAACACCGTGAAACAGCTTGGGCGCGTGTTTGGCAAGCAGACTATCTACCTGCCCGAAAACGGCATATTGCAGATGAACCGCACCGGGCCTATAGCCTACCGCAGCGGCGAAACGCTGCAATTGGTGTGGTGCGGGGCTGTGGTCTACCGCAAGGGGCTTGTCCTGTTGCTCGACGCGCTTAGGCAGGTCGGCCATGGCAATTGGCGGCTGAAAGTCATCGGGGAGGGCAAAATGAAGTTAAAACTTCAAAAATATGCTCAACGCCACGGCCTTTCCGACCGCATCGAGTGGCTTGGCAGCATTCCGCGCACAGAGGTTTTCGACATTATGGCAAGTTCACACTTGCACGTCATTTCGTCGCTGGGCGATGCCACAACAACGGTGTTACTCGAGGCAATGTCGCTTGCAGTGCCTACAATGACGCTCGACCACTGCGGCATGGCAGGCGTTGTGTGCGGCAAGTGCGGCATAAAAATCCCGATACATTCCTACCGTCAGGTCGTTAGCGACATGGCCGCCGCCATCGACAGCTTAATCACGCATCCAGAAAGGGTGGGTGAGCTGTCGCAAGGCGTGATAGAATGCTCAAAGAAGCATCTTTGGGAAAACCGTGTGAGGATTTTCGATGGTGTCTATGAATCTTTATTAGGCAAGTAGCCCGACATCAAATGTGATGGTTTATAATTAATTTTGCTTATGGTAAATTGCAAAATTAGCGTTGTCGTGCCATACTACAATGTCGCGTCATACATCGACAGGTGCATGGAATGCCTCCAGCAACAGACACTCTGTGGCATAGAGGTGGTATGTGTCGACGATGGAAGCACGGACAATAGGGTCGTTGTTCCTTTCGGCAGCAGAACTTGCAGTTAAGCTCTCGCACTCGTTGGGAACGTTGGGGGCTTTCCTCAAATACACAAGCATGGAGGATGTTAGAAATGCCATCGGCATAAAGTAGAGGCATTGCCCGATGGGCTATACCTTAAGTTGGCCAACGTGCAAGAACTGTTGCCTGTATGTATGGCCGGCGACGGTGTGAGGCGCTTTATAAACATTGTGTCGTCAATAGCCAACGAAGACTATCGAATGTTGCTTATCGACGAATTGGACAATGGCCTGCATCACACAGCACACAAAAAGCTGTGGAAGGCCATCCTGCAATTTGTTACCAAGCGTGACATCCAATTGTTTGCCACCACACACAACATCGACTGCTTGCAGAGCTTAATGGCCACCTTGGCTGAAGACATAAAGCTCCGCCCTTTGGCCAATGTCTATGACATAGCACGGACGGCGAGAAACGGTTTCAGAGCTTACAAATATTCGTACAACGGACTCAAAGAGTCCTTTGCGCGGAATCTTGAAATTCGGGAATGATGGGTAATTACAAGATTTTTGTGGAAGGCGAAGCCGACAAGCGATTTATAGAGCAGTTGGTGCAGCACCTGTGGAGTGTAATTCCAGAGGAAATATCCGTTTTTGTGACCAATGGGTATGCAAACATGATGGCGCATGGAACGGAGTCTGCATATATAAACCAGATGAGGAGGACGGCAGACGACGGCGGTGTGAACCTCGTGATTTTTGATGCCGACGCTGATTGCGAGAGCCGCAGGCAAGAAATCGTAGACTGGGGAAACAAGAACGGAGTTAATTTCGAACTGTTCTTGTTGCCAGACAATTATGGGAGCGGAGCATTGGAAGATTTGCTGGAGCGCATAATAAATCCGGCAAACCGAGTTGTCATGGACTGTTGGGACTCTTACGAAAATGCCATAAGAAACATCCGCCTTCCATGGAAGAACGGCGAGCCACTTACTGTACCCGCCAAGAAAACAAAAATATATGCTTACCTTGAAGTGCTTTTGGGAGCTTCAAAAACAGAAAAAAAAGAGGATAAAGGAGAAAGAGCGAAACTATTTAGACAAAAATCATTGGGATTCGGATGCCATGGCTCTTTCTGAATTGGTGCGTTTTTTTGCGTGACAATATTAAATTTTAGCAGGGCAACCACTCAACATATAGCCACAGTCGTGGCCACACAGCCATATTCTCCATTTGTTTCAGCCTTCTTACACGCCGCTTTACGCTGAAAACCAAAGAGTACAAGCTCTATCTCACTTGCTACAACACAAAAACCGAATGCAGACATAAAGTAGACGTGAGAAATGTCTAAATCTCATAATGTTTATATAATAACTAAAGAGGAGCATCGTTCATCCATAAAAAAATATATACATTACAATCATAATCCAAATTTACATTTTTATTTTGTTGATATACCAGATATTTTCAAAAAGATATTTAAAGGTTTTCTTTATTCAGGACGATTGAATATTTGGCATAAGAGAGCATTTCCTATTGTGCGACAGATTTGTACAGATATTAAAATCGATATCATACATCAGATTACGCCTGTTGAATTCAGGGCTTTAGGTGATTATGGACGGATAAAGGAAGTTAAGTTTGTTGCAGGACCATTAGGCGGTGGAGAGTATATACCCAAAGGATTAAAATTTTATGTAAAAAGCCATTTGTTTACAGAACTATTGAGAAGGATAATAAATGAATGGTATCGCTGGTTTTATAAGTGTTCAGGTAGATTTAAACGGTGTGACTGTCTGTTGTTTGCAAATGCGGAAACGCAGAGTTATTTGCAGCTTAAAGGTGATCTGTTGACTGAAATTGCAGTTGACAAGTCTTTTGTTCTGAATACGGAAACCGGCAATTATAATAAAACTGTGTTTCTGTGGGCAGGGCGTATGATATATCGTAAGGGGCTGGATTTTCTTTTTGATGCTATGGAAATGCTGCCTATCAATCTGCCATATGTTGTTCGGTTAGTAGGTGAAGGGCCGGAAAAGATTAAGCTGATGAAGAGATGCAAGGAATCAGAAAAGTTGAGTAAACATGTCGTCTTTGCTGGAGTTTTGCCGTATCGGTGTATGCGTGAGGAGTACTCTAAAGCCAGTGTCTTTATAATGCCCAGTTTACGTGAAACAACAGGTACGGTAATGTTGGAAGCTATGTCTAATGGACTGCCTGTCATAGCTATAAACGGTTTTGGCAGTGCATTGATGTTAAATGACAAAAATGGCTGGTTGTATAATGGAAATACAAAAGATGAGTTTATACATGCTCTTTCAGATGCTATGTTAGAGTGTATAACCAATCATAGCAGGGTTATTCAAAAGGGAGAAACTGTGCTTTGGAAAATATCTCAATATACATGGCAACAAAAAGCAAATATATATAATTGCATTTACAATAAATTGATGTAGAGATAATAATTTTTTAACAAATGCAGTCAACAGTCGAAAATCCCAAAGTCAGTGTCATTGTTCCATGCTATAATGTTGGGCAATACGTTGAGCGGTTTATGCGGTGTTTGAAAAATCAGACGATGACCGATTTTGAAACCATCTGCATAGACGACGGAAGCAGTGATAACACCATCGATGTGTTAAACGAATTTAAATCGGGGGTAAAAATAATCCACACTGAAAACCACGGTGTGTCTGAAGCGAGGAATACCGGCATAAGGGCGGCGCGCGGGGAGTATCTGTATTTCTATGACCCGGACGATGAGCTTGCCCCTGACGCTTTAGAGACAGCATATAATAAGGCGGTGGAAACGGACAGCGACGCAGTGCAGTTCGACTTCCAAATGGTCAAGGGGGCTGACGAGACTCCGCTCGAAGGGCGTAACGGGAACAAAGACGATGGCGTGTATGAAAGGGACGATATACTAAAAGTCTTCATGCCGAGGTTTATAGGTTATTCGGCCGCAGAAGTGCAGAATTACGGAAGAGACAATTTCTTCACGGACAAGGATATGTGCACCGTCTGGCGGTTTCTGTACCGCCGTTCAGTTATAACCGACAATGGGATTTGCTTTTCTCCGGCGATACATTTGGGCGAAGATACGTTGTTCAATTGTTGGTTTTTAGTGTACGCAAAGCGGATTTGCTACATCAAGAAGGTTCTGTACACATATTATTCAAAAGACGGAGGAGCGTTGATTTCGTCTTTGGGCAAAATAGACACTTTGTTGAAAAATAAGGTAGCCGCGGCAGAGGAACGTGGAAAAATAAGGGAAAAACTGCTTGCCACAAAGCATATTGACATTTTCAATCTATATGCAGGCTCGCTGTTCCTGTCGGCTGTTGAATTGGCGGTGAAGTCTTCTTCCGCATCCATTGGGCCATGTGTATTTTTACAATACGTGAGAAGAAATGATGTCAAGAACGCTACAGCTGTCATCCCGCTGAAAGGCAATGCAAAGATAAAGGTTCTTCTGCTGTTGTTCAAAATGCGGTTGCATCATCTCGCATACGCTCTGATTTGTTTTGCCAACAGGTTGTATATAAATTAAAATGAACGAGGCTCTTACATCAAATTCTGTGTCTGTGTCGGGCACAGGCTTTTTAATCTATAATTTATGCGCATCTTACTATCCAACAAATTCTATTACCGCCGGGGCGGTGATTGCGTGAGCATGCTCAACACGGAGCAGCTGTTGAGGGAACGCGGTCACGAGGTGGCGGTGTTCGCCATGGACTATCCCGAGAACCTGGACACGCCGTGGCGGAAATATTTCCCGCAGAACATGTCGAAGCTGATGGCTCTGACGCGGCCTTTCGGCTCGCATGAGGTAAAAAGAAAGTTCAACAAACTGCTCGACGACTTCCGTCCTGACGTTGTCCACCTGAACAACATTCACACGCAGCTGTCGCCAGTCATTGCGGAGCTGGCCCACGGGCGGGGTATCCGCATGGTGTGGACGCTGCACGACTACAAGCTGCTCTGTCCGCGCTACGACTGCCTGCGCAGCGGGAAAGACATATGTGAGCTGTGTTTTGGCGACGACAAGACACCGTGCAAGGCATATAAATGCATGAAGGGTTCGCGCCTGGCCTCAGAGATAGGCTACCGCGAGGCGGTGGTGTGGAACCGCGAACGGCTGGAGGCTTGTACCGACCTCTTCGTCTGCCCGAGCCGCTTCATGGCCGGGAAGATGGCCGGGGGCGGCTTCCGCCGCGACAAGCTGCGCGTGCTGTGCAACTTCATCGACACGGCCAAGTGCCGCAAGGACGACCACTCGCGGGGCGACTACTACTGCTACGTGGGCCGCCTGAGCCACGAGAAGGGCGTGGCCACGCTCATAGAGGCCGCCGCCCGGCTGCCTTACAGGCTGAAGGTGGTGGGCGG
>CALUMB010000127.1 GCA_944321645.1 uncultured Prevotella sp. | reverse complement strand
CGGTGTGCTACTACGAGACGAACATGATGATAGACTTCGTGAGCTACCAGCAGAAGAGGGGCGAGGGCTTCACCGACCACGTGGACATGATCTTCCGCCTCTTCCTCTCCTCTGCCGTGTGGTACCTCAAGCGGCTCAAGCAGATAAACGGGCTGATAGAGAAAGCCAAGCGCAACCTCGACCGCGAGGTGAACAACGAGTCGCTGATAGGGCTGAGCCGGCTGCAGGATTCGCTCACGTACTTCATCACGTCCATACGCGGCAACGAGACGCTGCTGTCCAAGCTGAAGTTCAAGCTGCAGATAGACGAGCTTGACGCCGACCTGATAGAGGACGTGAACATCGAGATGACGCAGGCGCGCGAGACCACGAACATCTACTCCAACATCCTCGAATCGACCATGGACACGTATTCGAGCATCATCAACAACAACATGAACACCGTCATGCGAACGCTCACCTCGGTGTCCATCATCCTGATGTTCCCCACGCTCATAGCCAGCCTGTTCGGCATGAACCTCGTCAACGGCATGGAGCACAGCCGCTACGGCTTTGCCATAGCACTCGTAATATCGGCCTGCATTTCAGGCGTGTTCTGGTGGATTTTCCGCCATAAAAGGCTCGTTTAGACTTTAAAATTTCAAAAAAACGGCATAAAATTAGGCTGTTAAAATATTTTTGATTAAGTTTGCGCCAAATTATGCAGGCCCAAACGCCGCGCCAAGGCCAAAGCCCAAAAGGCGCAAGAGTGCGGCATAGGGCAACAACGCCGCAAGGCTATAACACAATCATGGACTAAAAGTTTTAATGATGGACTCTCAAGAGAAAGCCCTCGAGATGGGCAACCAGGAAGAAGTGGCCGGAATGGAAGTGCAGGAAGCACAGGCCGCCGTGGAGGAAACGCTGCCCGCCGGGCAAGAGGCGCAGGACGCAGGGCCGGAGGCGCAGGGCGAGGCCGCGCAGGCCGAAGGCGGCGAAACGGCAGGCGACCAGCCTGAAGCCCCCGACTACAAGAGACACTTCGGCTCGAAGAAGGAAGTGCTGGAGCGCGTGAGGGAGATTGCACACGCAGACGAAGCCCCGCGCAAGGACGAAGTGGACTACCTGAAAACCGTATTCTACAAACTACACAACGCCGAGCGCGAAGCCGCGATGAAAGACTTCATCGACGGCGGAGGCAACCCCGACGAATACAGAGTGACGCCCGACGAAGACGAAGAGGCGTTCAAGGCCGAGATGGTCATCGTGAGGGAAAGGCGCGCCAAGATACTTAAGGAGCAGGAAGAGGAAAAGGAAGCCAACCTCCAGAAGAAACTCGACATAATAGAAAGGATAAAGGCCATGGCCACCTCGCCGGAGGACGCCAACAAGTCCTACCAGGAGTTCAAGGCCCTGCAGCAGCAGTGGAAGGAAATCAAGAACGTGCCGCCAACAAAGGCCAGCGAGCTGTGGCGCAACTACCAGCTCTACGTGGAGCAATACTACGACCTGCTCAAGCTCAACAGCGAGGCGCGTGAGTACGACTTCAAGAAAAACCTCGAGACGAAGACGCGCCTCTGCGAGGCCGCCGAGAAGCTGGCCGGGGATGCCGACGTGGTGAGCGCATTCCACCAGCTGCAAAAGCTGCACCAGGAATACCGCGAGACAGGCCCCGTGGCCAAGGAGCTGCGCGAGGAAATATGGGCAAGGTTCAAGGCCGCGTCCACCGCAATAAACAAGCGCCACCAGCAGCACTTCGAGCAGCTTCGCGCAAAGGAAGAGGAAAACCTAGAGCGCAAGACCGCCCTTTGCGAAAAGGTAGAGGCCGTGGTGGCAAAGGAAAACAAAAAGCCGAGCGACTGGGAAAAGCACACGAAGGAGATAATCGCCATACAGGCCGAATGGAAGACCATTGGCTTTGCGCCGCAGAAGATGAACGTGAAAATCTTCGAGCGCTTCCGCGCCGCCTGCGACGACTTCTTCGCCCGCAAGACAGAGTTCTTCAAGGCGCACAAAGAGACCATGGCGCAAAACATCGCAAAGCGGCAGGCTCTCGTCGAAAAGGCCAAAGCCCTCACGGACAGCACCGAGTGGAAGTCAACGTCAGACAAGCTCATCGAGCTGCAGAGGGAGTGGAAGACCATCGGGGCAGTGCCAAAGAAGCAGGGCGACCAGCTGTGGGAAGAGTTCCTCGGGGCCTGCAACCACTTCTTCGAGGCACGCAACGCCGCAAACGCCGGGCAGAAGAACGAGCAGCGCGACAACCTGGAAAGGAAGAAGGCCGTGATCGAACGGCTGAAGGCCATTTCCACCAACGAGGATGGCAACGCACAGGAGGAAGTGCAGAAGCTCGTCGACGAGTATAACTCGATAGGCCACGTGCCGTTCAAGGATAAGGACAAAGTCTACGAAGAATACCACGCACAGCTCGACCGCCTCTACAAGGAGCTTAACATCAGCGCGGCTCGACGCAAGATAAACAACTTCAAGAGCCGCATAAAGAACTCCGCATCGCAGGGCGAAGGTGCGCTCGACAACGAGCGTGCGCGTCTGGTAAGGCAATACGAGGCAATCAAGGGCGAAGTGCAGACCTACGAAAACAACCTCGGATTCCTCAACGTTTCGAGCAAGAAGGGCAACAAACTCATAGAAGACATGAACCGCAAGCTGCAAAAGCTCAAGGACGACATGAACCTGACGCTCGAAAAAATCAAGGCCATCGACGCACAGGAAAAGGAATGACGCAATCCGCAACGGCGGACAGCAAGCAACAATACCCGATTCACGGAAAGTCGGAACCGTTTACTTTTGGATGGGGCGTGCCGCTTTTGGTGCGCCCCATCCGTTTTTTTTAGCCCATTGCATCAAGGCATGGCTCTCGTCCTTCCTGTTCGCAATAGCTAAGCTGTATGGCTATTCCCACTGAATTTTTGCGGCCCCGCCAAATGCCACGACGCGCTGTATGCAAGCCAAAATGCCTCTCATGAAGCCGAAAACAAGCCCTCGGACGCAAGAAAACGGAAAAAATCGAGGGTAAAAACGAAAAAAAACTGGAAAAGCTTTGCAGATTCAGAAAAATGCACTACCTTTGCAATCGCAAACGAGCAAGGAACTCAACAACAACGAGCGACAAGCTTAAAAGCAAATTGGGATATGGTGTAATGGTAACACTACAGATTCTGGTCCTGTCATTCTTGGTTCGAGTCCGAGTATCCCAA
>CALUMB010000126.1 GCA_944321645.1 uncultured Prevotella sp. | reverse complement strand
AGGGCTGAATTCCAAGCGAGGAACTCAGCCCTAAATTTTTTCACAATACAAAAACTTTTAGCGGACACTAATGATTTGCAGTGTTTTTATCGGAATATGGCTAAGACTAACATCGACAAGAAGGACATAGCGAAGTCCCTGTTCCTCAACGGGGCCTTCACGCAGGAAGAGATTGCCGCGAAGGTCGGCACCACACGGCAGACGGTGTCACGGTGGATGAAAGACGGAGGATGGGAGGAGATGAAAGCGTCGCTGACCATCACGCCCGACCAGATTATATCGCAGATTCACCGGCAAATCATGGAAATAAACAACCGCATCGGGGAACGGGAACCGGGAAGGAGGTTCGCCACGCCGCAGGAAGCCGACGCGCTCGCGAAACTAGCCGGGGCGGTAAAGAAGCTGGAGACGGACATCGGAGTGCCGGATTGCGTCAGCGTCGCCATGCGTTTCCTCGCTTGGCTGCGGCCGCTCGACACCGGGGCGGCAAGGCAGTTCGGCAACCTCTTCGACGCTTTCATCAAGGACCAGGCATCAAAAGGCAAGTAAGGCATGGCTGCAATAACGGACAAACAGGCACTCGCCCTTTGGGAGGACTTCCACAAGGGGCTTATGCGCGGCATAGAGGTGGACGAGAGCCTCTCACGCCGCGAGATTGAACGTATGCGCGCCAAGCTCGAAGCTGACCCGGTGCAGTGGATAAAGTTCTTTTTCCCGGCATACGCCAAGTACGACTTCGCGCCGTTCCACACGCGCGCCATACGCCGCATCGTAGCCAACCCGGAATGGTACGAGGTGCTTTCGTGGAGCCGCGAGCTGGCAAAGTCAACCGTGGCGATGTTCTGCATCATGTATCTTGCGCTTACCGAACAAAAGCGGTTCGTCGCGCTGGCCTCGGCCACCATCGACTCGGCCAAGAGGCTGCTCGCGCCATTCAGGGTCAACTTCGAGTCCAACCCGCGCATACGCCAGTTCTACGGACGGCAGCCCGTCCCGGGGCAGTGGACCGACTCGGAGTTCTCGTGTCGCTGCGGAGCGAAGTTCATCGCGCTCGGCGCCGGCTCCGCACCGCGTGGAATGCGCAACGAGGCCATACGCCCGGACGTGCTGTACTTCGACGACTACGACACCGACGAGGACTGCCGCAACCCGGTAACGCTCGACAAGAAGTGGGACTGGGCGGAACAGGCCCTCTACCCCACCCGTTCCATCTCCGAGCCTACGCTCGTGCTCTGGTGCGGAAACATCATCGCCAAGGACTGCTGCATCGTCCGCGCCGGGCGGCTGGCGAACTCATGGGATGTCGTCAACATACGCGGCAAGGACGGTAAGTCGTCATGGCCGCAGAAGAACACGGAGGAGCAGATTGACCGCATACTATCCAAAATATCCGTCAAGGCGCAGCAGGGAGAGTATTTCAACAACCCGGTGGCGGAAGGCAAGATTTTCAAGAACCTGCCTTTCGGCAAGGTGCCGCCGCTCTCCAAGTTCCGCTTCCTCATAGGATACGGAGACCCTGCCTATTCCGACAGCCGCAGGAAAGGCTCGTCCACAAAGGCGCTCGTGCTCGTCGGGAAGCTGAAGGGAGTGTACTACGTCATCAAGGCTTTCCTCGCCCGTGAAACCAACGCCACATTCATAGGATGGTACTTCGACATGGGGGACTTCGTGGCCGGAAAGGCCAACGTGTACTGGTACATGGAGAACAACAAGCTACAGGACCCGTTCTTCGAGCAGGTCTTCAAGCCGTTGCTGCGCGAAGAGTGCAAGCGACGCCACCGGCAGCTGTACATCAAGGGCGACGGGCGCAAGAAGACCGACAAGGCCACGCGCATAGAAGCCAACCTCGAACCCGTCGACCGCAACTGCGCCTGGGTGTTCAACGAGGAGGAGAAGGACAACCCCATGATGCAGGAACTCATAAACCAGTTCAAGCTCTTCGAGCTGACGCTACCCTACCCTGCCGACGGCCCCGACGCCGTGGAGGGAGGGCTGACGCTCATCGACAGTAAGACGGCCGAGCTGGAACCCGTCGAGACCATCTCGTACAGGGAGCTCAACGAGCAGAACCCCTGGCGGATGTGAATTATGAAACGTGAATCAAGAATTATGGATTAAAGACATGGACAACTTCATCGACATCGGCGACTATGACGCCAGCATACACAGGGAAATACTCGACTCGCTGCTGCGCTCCGGCTCCGACGACTACGACCCGCAGATAGTGGAAATCTGCGAGGACCGGGCCGTGTCAGAAATGCGCTCGTACATGAACAAGACCTACGACTGCGACGACATCTTCTCGGCGCGTGGGGAGGACAGGCATCCGCTCATCCTCATGTTCGCGATTGACATCGCAATTTACCACATCTACTGCCAGCACAACCCTTACAAGATGTCGAAAATCAGGCAGGACCGCTATGACCGTGCCGTCAAATGGCTCGAGGGAATCATGGCCGGGGACATCACCATCGACGGCGCGCCACTGCTGCCGGAGGACGAGCTGGCCGACAAAAGCAGGTGGCAAATCGTGGCTGACGACGTAAGACCTACAATGTTATGATTATGGAATACAGGAATAATATGGCACAAAGGAAAAAGAGCCGGGGAAAGCCCGGGAAACGCATCTTGCAGGGAGGGCTGCTCGTGCCCAAGGGGCAGAGGCCGCCGGACATAGTGCTGCAGATGCCGGAAATCTTCTACTTCGACATGAACGCGTACATGAACTCTGTCAAGGCGGCCAAGGGCATCGACTACTCAAACCGCGTGCGCCTCTACGACATGTACGAGAGCGCCATGCTCGACCTCCACCTCTCCGGGGTCATCGCAAAGCGTATGCGCGGCGTGACGAAGATACCCATCGAGTTCCAGAGGAACGGGGAGCCGGACGACACCATCAACGCGCAGCTCCGCTCGCCTTGGTTCAAGCAGCTCCGCAAGGACCTTGTCATGTCGGAGTTCTGGGGATTCACGCTCGTGCAGTTCTACCTCGACGAAGACGGCAACATACGCTACGACCTCATCAACCGCAAGCATTACGACCCCGTGCACCGCAAGGTGCTCAAGTACCAAGGGGCCATTGACGGCATCCCCGTCGAGGAGTTCCCAGACATGCTGTTCGTCGGGAAGGAACGCGACCTGGGCATATATGCCGAGCTGCTGCCGGCAGTGCTCTACAAACGAGGAGACATGTCGGACTGGGCGAGGTTCTGCAACATATTCGGGATGCCCATTCGGGAATACACCTACGACGCCGGTGACGAGGAGGCGCGCATCAGGCTGCTCGCCGACGCAAGGAGGCAAGGAGCCAACGCGGTGTACATACACCCGAAGGAGTCGGAGCTGAACCTTGTCGAGGCCGGGAACAAGACCGGCTCGAGCGAGCTGTACAAGACGTTCGCCGAATACTGGGACAGCAAGATGTCCATAAGGGTGCTCGGCAACACGCTCACCACTGACGCCAAGGAGACTGGCACGCAGGCCCTGGGAGAAGTGCACAAGGAGGAAGAGGACGAGATGAACGCCGACGACCGCGACTTCATACTCGACATCCTGAACTATGACATGCGTCCGGTGTTCGCATCGCTCGGCTTCAACGTGGAGGGAGGGGAGTTCGTCTATGCAAAGAAGGACAAAATCAACCCCTCGCAGCAAATCGACATCGTACAGAAGCTCTCGTCCATGGGGCTGCCCATCGACGACGACTACCTCTACGAGACGTTCTGCGTCAAGAAGCCGGACAACTATGAACAGATGAAGGCGGAGAAACAGGCTGAAAAGGAAGCCGCACGCCAGGCTTTAGTCTCCCAAAATCCCCAACCCCCCCAGCCTTCCCGGAATTCCAATCAAAAAACATTCAAACAGCGTTTGAACGGTTTTTTCGGCATCGCCCCGGGCAAAGGGGCGGGTTCCGACTTCTGATTGACGACCTCTATTACGGCGAGGGGCACTGCTCCTGCTGCCGGGGCATACATGACGCCACGCCGGCCTTTTCTTTCTCCGCCGACGTGCTAGCGGCATTCCTGCGCAAGGTGTACCGGGGATTCGACACGTCCGACGACATCGAGCCGGCAATGTGGCGTGAGGTGCTGCGCATCGTCAACTCCGCCACGGTGGAGGGGCTGGCTGATGCAGGAACACCTCCGACCCACGAGGCTGACTTTTACGCAGCCCTGCGGCATTCAAACGAGGTCTTCGCCGCGTTCAAGGTTCACAATATGGGACGGCTCATGGCCTCCAAACTCTTTGGCGCGGACGGGAAGCTCAAGCCGTTCAATAAATGGGCGGAGGAAGTGGAACCCATCACGTCACACCATGTAGGGGCATGGCTCCGCACGGAGTACGACACGGCACTCATACGCGCCCATAACGCCGCCGACTGGCGAAGGTTCGAACGGGACAAGGACGTAATGCCGAACCTGCGATGGATGCCCACCACGTCACCAACGCCGGAAAGCTCCCACCGTGCCTTCTGGGAACGCCGCCTCACGCTGCCAGTGGACGACCCTTTCTGGAACAGGCACCACCCAGGCGACCGCTGGAACTGCAAGTGCTCCCTCGAGCAGACCGACGATCCGGCAACGCCGGAACTCAAAGGCGAATTTGACGGAGAAAGGCCGCAGCGTGGACTGGAGAACAACACCGGGCGCGACGGCCACACCTTCAACGACACGCACCCGTATTTCCCGGACTCGTGCGCCAAGTGCGACTTTTACCGTAAGGCCAACATCAAGAACCGGCTCCTCGGCGGCTTCACCAACCGCCAAAAGGACTGCTACAACTGCCCGTACATCGACGGCTGCATCGACAGGGCGAAAGGCAAGGATGACATTGCCAAGGCCGCTTTTGCAAAAAAGGACGAAGTGAAGCAAAAAGACTTGATGCCCAAAAATGACATGACAATGTGCGACGCACTGGAAACCGGGGTGTTGAACAGGACTTACAAAGTACGCAACAGGCTGCTGAAACACTGCCATCACGACTACGACGTTAACGCTGCCGTTTATATTTGGAATAATCCGGACAGAATGGCATTCGAGGCCGTCAGCCCATTGGGGGAAGGCAAGGACATGGACAATCCCGAACATAGGGCAAACATCAGACGGAAAAAAGAGCGCGGTGTCGTCGAATATGTCAAATACAGCTTCACATATAAAGGAAAGGATTTCGAGGTCAAACTTGAACGGTGCAAAAAAGGATATGAGCAGTTCTACTCATTGGCTGAAAAATGAAAAGTCCCCAAAACGACACAGCCGAGACAGCCTGCAAAGGTCGAATTGGGGATAATGCGGTGTCTCTGCTTGGAGCGGCCTACCCTTGCAGGTGCTGCTCCAAAGAGACACTGCAAATATAACGATTTTCTCCTGAACGGCAAAAGAAACGACAAAAAAATACGGTCATGGACGCAAAGGAAATTCAAATGCGCATCGAGCGCATAAAGGCTGACATTGAAAAGGAGGTGCGCGACCGGCTGCCGCGGAAGGTCGGCATAACGGCCGTAAACCATTTCCGGCAGAACTTCCGCGATGCCGGATGGAGAGACAACGGACTGCACCCGTGGAAAAAAACCTTGAGGCAACAGGGCGGAGGGCCTGACGCAAAATACACGCCGCTTACCTCACGGCGCGACCACCTCATGCGCTCTGTCCAGTACGAGCAGACCGCACCCGGTGAGGTCACCGTCACCGACCCAGTACCATACGCGGCCATACACAACGAGGGCGGCACACTCAACACGCACCCGTCAGTGACACCCAAGATGCGGCGCTTCGCGTGGGCCAAGGCCTACTCCGTCGCCGGTGTCAGGTGCAAGGGCGGACTGCCCAAGGAACTGCCGCCGGAAGCGGCCAAATGGCGTGCGCTCGCACTTACGAAAAAGTCGAAGTTGAACGTCACAGCGCACATCCCGAGACGCCAGTTCATGGGAGAAAGCCGCGAACTCATGCAGAAAATAAACGAAATCATCAATGAATCCATAAACCGCATAAAGAATGGAATACATAGTCTGTAAGCTCATAGAACACATTTCCAAGAACATTGCCGTCCTGTCCGTCGTGGATGAGGATTACGGCCAACTGGAAGCTCTCGACAACGAAAATGTAGATATGTACCCGCTGACGTTCCCTGCCGTCCTCATAGAAACGCCAGAAACTGAATGGGGGGACATTACAGACGGTGGGCAGAAAGGCGCGTGCACTGTCCGCGTCCGCCTTGTCATCGACTGCTATGATGACACGCACGCCTCGTCCGGCACTGTCGCCGCCGTCAGCGAACGGAACGAGCTGCGCCACAGGCTGCACGCACTACTGCAAGGCTTCAGGCCGGACGGGGACGGCGCGCTCATGCGCACAAAATCAAAGTTCTTCACGTGGAACCACGGCATCAAGGTGTACGAAACGACATACACCACTACCGTATCGGAAAATGTCGCTATGGGAAAAGAGGCCGTTCAGCGTCCGAAAGTCTTGCTTTCCGTGAAGTGCGGAAACCGCTGAACCCGGCCGCAGGTATGGATGCGCCGCCGACAGTGGCACCGTCACGTATCATCCGGCGTATTATCTGCATCACACGCCCCTCGCTGATGAAAAACTCCTCCGACGACAGCTTGCGGATGGTATCGTCGAACCGAAGCCGTTTCACCTCAGTCCAGTAATAATAGCGCTCAAACAGCTTGCGGTCGCGCTCGTCTATCAGATGTTTGTCCCTTCCCCTGCTCATTGTATTTGCAAAGATAGCAAAAAGCCCCCGAAATACAATCGTTTCGGGGGCTTTTTGGTGCTTGTTTACAGGTTTTTACGCCTCATAGCCGGCAGAAACTCGGCTCAATCCGTGTCCATACGCCGTTTTCAGGGTTACGTTTCCAGAAGTAGTAGTTCCGCGCGTTGCGCTGCACTACGTTGGCCTCCTTGAACAGGCGCATGATGTCGGAGTATTCACCGTCGAACTTGTCCTCCAGCTCGTACAGCTTCGATATGCTCTTGTAGTCCAGGTCTCCCATCTTGTTGCGCTCCAGCAACGTCATCGCCATCTGGT
>CALUMB010000125.1 GCA_944321645.1 uncultured Prevotella sp. | reverse complement strand
CTGGATGGAATAGACGGAGACTGGATTTCGAGTTTGAAGTTTTGAGTTTGGAGTTAAGGCTGCGCCGGGAGTGTTTTGAGTTTGGAGTTTTGAGCTTGGAGATAGTTCCGCGACATTAGGATTATGAACTACCCTTAGCGACTTTTGGACTGTCGCCTCAATCTGCTCGACAAGTTCGCGGCGGTGGGCCACTATCCATACGCCGTGCGCCCCGCCGCCCGCATTCGGTTCTCCATCCTTCGCCCTTAATTCCTCATCCTTAATCCTTAACTCTTCATTTCCTGTTTCTTCATTTACAATCGCTGCCAGCACCGCCGTCTTGCCCGTGCCTGTCGGCATCTGCACCATCACGCTGCGGTGCCGCCGCCATGCTTCGACGACGCGCCGCCTTATGTCCTCTTGGTAGTCGCGGAGGAGAATGCCCTTGGTGTCTTTCACGGTGTGTGGTCGATTCTGATCAAGATGGTGGCCGGAAAGCCGCTCTGTGCAATTAGACCGTGGCGCCGAACCTCTCGCACGCCTCGCGGTAGGTGTCGGGACTGCCTATGTCGAAGCGCCCGCCAGACATGGGCCAGGCGTGCATCACGGTCTTGCCGGCCATATAGTGGGCGAGGTTGCCGGGCGCGTCTTTGCCGCACCCGTTTTCTATGGAATGGCGTATGAGGTCGAGGTCTTTCCTTAGGTAGATGTAGAATGGCGGCACGGCCAGGTCCGTCTTCGGGTGCTCTGGCTTTTCCTCCATGCCCAGCACCCTCATGTCGCCGTCCACCTCTATCACGCCCGTGCGGCGCAGCTTTTCCACGTCAGGCTGCCTGTGGCACATTATGCATGAGGTCTGCTTCGCCTTGGCGAAGTCTACGAACTCGCCAAACGGGAAAAACAGCAAATTGTCGGCTGCCACCACGAGCAGGTCGTCGTCGATTGAGAGCTTCTCCATGGCGTAGAGCAGGTCGCACACCGCGCCGAGGCGGCTCTCGTTGGTCTCCGTGCCGTCGTCCACCACCGTCAGTGGCTTGGCGTAGTGCTGGCTGTCAGCCCATTCGGCGAAGATGGGGGCGAACTTGTGGTTGGTTACAATGACGTGCTCTGAAATGTCTGGTATGCCGTCAATGTCGTCGAGCATACGTCCCAATATGGTGCTGTTGCCAATTTTCAGCAGCGGCTTTGGGAAGTTGCGCGTCAGCTCGCCGAGCCGCGTGGCATAGCCTGCGGCAATAACGATAGTCTTCATTTTGTTGATGTTTGTTGGAAGTTTAGGCAATATGAATATCCGCATTTTGCATATACGAATGAAATAAGGAATCTAAGGAGCATACGCCCTCTAACTTTTTTGCGGAACGCAGTGTAGCGATGACCCCTTCGACTCATTTGGATAGGAGCTTGCGGATATTCAATTTAGACAAACCTCGCCCCGTCGTCGGGCCTTACGAAGTACACTTTAAAGGTCTTTTCGTATTCTGGGAAACGCTCAAGGTAGCGGGCTGTCAGTTCTCGTTCTATCGACTCTTTCTTTTCCGGGTCGACCAAGGCGATACAGGCACCCTTGAAGCCCGCGCCCGAAAAGCGTCCGCCATAGACGCCGGGCAGCGTGCGCATAATCTCGTAGATGGCTATAAGTTCCGGCGAGCCGCACTCGTAGTTGTGTATGCTGCTCTCGCAGCTGTCGAAGCTAAGCTTGCCGAACAGGGCCAGGTTGCCGCTCTCCCATGCCGTCACCCCTTGGCGCACGCGCCTGAACTCGGAGTAGAAGTGGGCGGCGCGGCGGGCAAACCTCTGCGGCATGGCCGTGCGCGTTTCCTCAAACATGGCCTTGGGTATGTCGCGCAGGAAGGTCTTGTCGAACGGTTTGAGCGGCTGGTCGGCGTAGGCGAGCGTATTCCACGCTGCCGTCTTGCATTCGTACACACGCAGGTTGTAGTCGCTGTTCACGAGGCTCCGCGTCAGCCCGGAGAAGAATATGCCAATCTCGAAGTCGGGCATCTCCGGGTTGCGCTTTATTATGCGGTAGTCGTTACTGTCGCAGTCGAGGAAGAGAAGCCCGTCCTTGCGCCCCAGGGCGATGCACGCCTGGTCGAGCAGGCCGTTGTTCAGCCCGATGTACTCGCGCTCGGCTTCCGAGGCTATCTTCACCGTCTCAAACGGCGTGAGGCAGATGTCGTTGGCCTTGGCCAAAGCCATCGTGTAGGCTATCAGCACCGCCGCGCTCGACGACAGCCCGCCCACTGGCAGCGACCCCTTCACCACGCCGCATATTCCGTGGCTTAGGGCGAACCTCTTGCGCAGCGCATACTTCACGCCGCGTGCGTAGTCTCCCCAGTGGCGTTCGCGCACTTGCGAAGCCTGTGTCACGTCGAAGTCCACGCTCCCGCCGAAAGTGAGCGATTCAAGGTGTACGCGCCCGTCGGCACTGGGCGTGAACCAAAGGTCTACGCCCTTGTCAATGGCAAACCCCGTCACGATGCCGTGTTGGTGGTCTACGTGCGCACCTATCGGGCATACGCGGTAGGGCGCGAATATGTGGTATTTATGTTCCATCGTTCCTTATGTTTCGTCGTATTTGTTATAAACTCCGGCCACTTGGTCGGCAATCTTTTCCCAGTCGTACTTCGCCATGTCGTAGTCGATGTGCTGAAGCGGTTGCCCAATTAC
>CALUMB010000124.1 GCA_944321645.1 uncultured Prevotella sp. | reverse complement strand
GTTCGCCGATGTGCAGTGCGCCGCATCCGCACTGCCTTGCTATTGTTATTATCATTGCTTGATGTTTTTTGAAAACCCTGCAAAGATAATGCAAACTTTCTTAACCGCCCAACGTTTGGGCGTTGATTTTAGCCAAATTACAATCATTTTGCCCATTTTGGCGCACCATGCCGCCACACTCCCACGCCTGCGGAGCGCAAAATTATGACAAATTCCATGGCGCAAGGGCGTTCCCGGCCCGGCTTTTTTTGTATATTTGCGGGCAACAACAAACCAACCATACAAAACCACCGCCCATGCGCTTGCCAACCAAAGCCCTCATTTCTGCCATGGCCGCACTCGCCATGGCCTTGCAGCCGTGCGCCGCCGGCGAACACGAGTGGGAGGCATGGCTCAACGACCTCGCCACGACCGAGGAGTGGACGGCCACAGACCGCGAGCAGGCATACGACCTGCTGTGCGAAATGGCAGGCAGCCCCATGAACATAAACACTGCCACGCGCGAGGAGCTTGGGCAGCTGCCGTTCCTCACCGACGCCCAGGTGAGCGACATACAGGAGTACATCTACCGCCACGGGGCGATGAAGACGCCCGGCGAGCTGCAGCTCATCGAAAGCCTCGACTATGCCCGCCGCAGGCTCCTGCTGTGCTTCGTGGCCATTGGCGAGGCCGCCCCGGCGCCACGCCTGTCGCTCGCCGAGGAGCTGCGGCGCGGGCGGGGCGAGGTGACGGGAGCCGTGAGGCTGCCCCTGTATGAGCGGCGCGGCGACCGCAACGGCTACCTCGGCTACAAATACAAGCACTGGCTGCGGGCCACCTTCACCGGGGGCGACCGCCTGCGGCTGGGCTTCGCCGCCTCGCAAGACGCGGGCGAGCCGTTCTTCGCAGGCGGCAACACGCTTGGCTACGACTTCTATTCGTTTTTCGTGGAGCTTAAGCGGCTCGGCCCAGTGGAGCGGCTCGTCTTGGGAAGGTACACGGTGTCGTTCGGCATGGGGCTGGTGGCAAACACCGGCTTCAGCCTCGGCAAGGCTTCCGCACTGGCGTCGCTCGGCCGCCCGCCTGCCGGGATAAGGGCCACGGCATCGCGCTCGGCCGCATCGTACCTGCAAGGCGCAGCCGCCACGGTCAGGCTCTCGCGGACGCTGGCGCTCTCGGCCTTCGCCTCCTACCGCCCGCACGACGCCACCCTCAACAAAGACGACGGCACGGCGGCCACCATCGTCACCTCCGGCTACCACCGCACGCCAACCGAGATGGGCAAGAAGAACAACACCCACTCGTTCACGGCGGGCATCAACACCGGCTTCACCGCCAACGGATTCCACGCCGGGCTTACCGCCGCCTATACCCACTACGACCGCCACCTGCGGCCAAACACCGGCACGCTCTACCGCCGCCACTACGCCTCGGGCAACGACTTCGCAAACTTCGGGGCCGACTACGGCTACACGTGCCACATCTTCAGCCTGCGCGGCGAGACCGCGCTCAACCGCGACGGCCGCGTGGCAACCATCAACTCCATCAGCCTCAACCTCCCCGCTGGCGTCTCCGTGGTGGCCGTCCAAAGGTTCTACTCATTCCGCTACACGGCCATACTTGCCAACAGCTTCAGCGAGGGAGGGCGCGTGCAGAACGAGAGCGGCATCTACCTCGGGCTCAGCTGGCAGCCCACGCCCCGCCTGCGCGTGGCTGCCTACACCGACTACGCACACTTTGCCTGGCCGCGCTACCGCATATCGCTGCCTTCGTGGGCGAGCGACAATATGCTCGAAACCACTTACTCAACAGAAAAACTGACGCTTGCCGCACGCTACCGGCTGCGCCTGAAGCACCGCGACAACGAACAGAAGACCGCACTCGACCGCCTGGCCGACCACAAACTGCGGCTCACCCTGACGCTATGGCCCGAAGGACGGTGGACAGCCCGCACACAGGCCGACTTCGCCCTGGCCCACCGGCAAGCCAACGACTGCGGGGTGATGGTGAGCCAAAGCGTGGGCGCAAGGCTCGGATGGCTGCGCCTGGACGCATTCGTGGCATACTACCACACCGACAGCTACGACAGCCGCCTGTACTCCTACGAGCGCGGCCCGCTCTACAGCTTCTCCTCGCCGGCATACTACGGCTGCGGCGTGCGCTACTCGCTCATGGCCCGCGCCGACATCGGCAAGCGGCTGACGCTAATCGCCAAGGCTGGCGCAACCACACATTTCGACCGAAACACCATCGGAAGCGGCTACCAGCAAGTCAACTCGCCCACCATGGCCGACATCGACCTGCAAGCCCGCTGGAAATTCTGAACAGCACTGCCATGCCACCACTTTGCAACATTTTCGCCCACATGGCGTGCCGTCTCGGATTTTTTCATTATATTTGCAGAAGATAAGCTGCGCTCGGGAAATTGAAAGCAAGCTTTCTTTCCGCTCGCTTGCATTATCTTTGCAGAAGATATGCTGCGCTCGGGATTTGAATACCGGCTTTCCGACCCTACGTAGCATCGTCCATCCAAAACATAACGGAGGAACTATCATGCAACAACAGCAAAGGCGATACCCAATAGGCATACAGACTTTTTCCGAAATCCGGGAGAAGAACTACATCTACGTCGACAAGACGGAGTACGTCTACCGAATGGCCAACGGCGTGGCCAAGTATATGTTCCTGAGCCG
>CALUMB010000123.1 GCA_944321645.1 uncultured Prevotella sp. | reverse complement strand
AAGCCTCGAAAAGGGCGGCCCGCTCCCGGGGGATGAAACAACTGCCACGGAAGCGCTTAAGCCATACAAAGACCGCCACAGCGGGCTTTGGGGGCTGCGGCGCGGCAACAAGATAACCGTGTTGGCCCGGTATGCCGAGGTTGGGGGCGTGGCCGACGGGCTTGCCGCAGTGCGTTTCCCAGGCGGGGGCATGGGCGTCGTAGACGAAGCGGGCAACTGCTTGTTGGCTCCGGGGGCATACGCTAAGGTGAGGCTCCTGAAAAACCGTGTCGTGGAGGCGGTAGGGCGCGATGGCCGCGTGTGCTATGTCGATTTGCTGAGCGGCAGGCAGTATCAGGCCAAGCCCAAGGTGCTGTGCTTTGGCCGTGTGCAGATGCTTGATGTGGGCGGGGCGTTCTACAGCCGCACCAAGCGCGTCTATGTGTGCAACCGTGGCGCGGGCCTCGCCAATGCCGGCCGGTATGGCTTCTGCCTGCGCATCCACGACTACTTCTCGCCGCCCAAGTGCAGGCAGCTGGACGACGACGACGACCGCATGGGGCATGACTGCGTGTGCCTGTTTGCCGACGACCACGAGACATACTACCATTTCAGCGGGCTGCTTGCCGACGGCGCTATGGTGGTGGCTGACGGCGGCGGCAACTATTACCTGATGGCCGACGGGCAGCCCCGGCGCCTCGTGGCCAGCAACGCGCCACCTTCGGCCCACATGGACTTTGGCGTGGCCGCCGCCCGCCTGAAGGCCGAGGCTGCCCGCCGAGCCGCCGAGCGCGATGCCGCCGCGAGGCTGGGGCAGGAGGAGGCACGGCTTGGCCGCCTGGCCGCTATGCGTGGCGCAGTGCCGTTCCGCTCGGGCCTTAAGTGGGGGCTGAGGCTTGGCGGGCGCGTAGTGGTTCCGCCCGTCTACCGCAACATACAGCCCCCGGTGGGCGACTATTGCGCAGTGGAGGACAGCCCGTGCCGGTGGGGCGTGATAATGCTCGACGGCAAGGTGGTGGTGGATTTCCGCTACATGAGCGTTGAGATTTGCGCTGGCGGCACGGCCCGCCTTACCATCATGCCGGGAAAGACCAAGACTGTGAAGCTCGGTGGTTGACGCCGTGCGCCCTGCGGCACGCGGAAACCGACAGGAAACGGCTTCCAAACGGGCAAAGGCAGTCCGTTTGGAAGCCGTTTCCTTGTTGTAGGCCGTGCAGTGCTGCCGCTTCGGCACCGTGTCCGGGAAGAGGTTTAAGTGGGGGCTGCTCCCGACAGCCACTGCGCTTGCGCCTTTTTACCATTTTGCTTTCCTTGCGTTTCCGTGCATCTTGCAGGATGTTAACGACTGTAAAACGGGACGGTTTCGGGCTGCCGCCGTAACCGTTTGAGAATCAAAGCGTTGCAAAATGGCCCGTTTTGCTTGCTAAAACGGGTCGTTTTGCAACGCGAAATGGCCCGTTTTGCTTGCTAAAACGGGTCGTTTTGCAACGCGAAATGGGCCGTTTTGCAGCCTGAAACGGCTCGTTTGGGAAAGCGAAACGGGCGGTGCCGTGTTGCGGTGCCGCCCGTTTAAGGTGCTTTAACGTTTAGGGACAACGGCCGCAAGGGGGAAACTGCGTTGCTGCCTGGTGGCGATTATGGCCTATATCCCTAATGGACAAGCCGAGGGCGTCGCCCGCCTCGCCGCCCACCAGGCAGCAGCGTATGCGGTCGCGCGTCCTTGCCTGCAGCGCTTATTCATTGGTTTGGTTTTGGCGGTCGGCATGGCGCGGCGGTTGTCGGCGCTGGCGGTTGACGAAAGCCTCGAAGCGGTCGTTGATGTCGAGCAGGTCGGGCGGGAGCAGTGCGCGGCACTTGCCTTCAAGCCCGGCGCCGAACCCGGCTTGCTTTGCGCCGGCTATGGCTGCGGTCATGGCGCCGATGGTGTCGGAGTCGCCGCCCATCGATATTGCCAGGCGGAGCGCTTCCTCGGCGGGATGCCCGCTGCGCTCTAAGTATGCCTTGATGGCGATAGGCACGCTGCCTTGGCAAGTCACGTCGAACTTGTAGCCGTTGCGTATCTCCCTTAGCTCGAAGCCGAGGTCGTAGCCCAGTTCGTTGGCCACGAACCGCCTAATCTCTTCGTCCGCGCTCCCTTCGCAATTCTTTTTCAAGTACACGCAGGCCGCGATGGCCAGTGCGCCCTTTATGCCTTCGGGGTGGTTGTGCGACACCGATGCCGAGGCGCGCGCCAGTTCAAGAGCCTCTTCGAGTGAGGATGCGTACAGTCCGACGGGGCTTACGCGCATGGCGGAGCCGTTGCCGAAACTGCCGTATGGCTGCGGGTCGTCGCTCGCCAGCCATACGGCGAACCTGCCGCCATACCCGGCGTCGGGGTATTTCCGCCCCAGCCGCTGCATACAGGCAACAAGCGTCTCAGTGCGGTGCCCGGGGTCGTCCACCAGCCATTCGGCCACGGCGAGCGTCATAACCGTGTCGTCGGTGAAGCGGCTTCCCTTCGGTACTAACTCGAAGTTCTCCGTCTTAATGTTGTGCCACTCGCGGGTGCTGCCCACGATGTCGCCGATTATCGCTCCTAACATATTTCTATATTTATTCGTTTCGTGTTCATTCCAGCCACGCTAGCCCCTGTTTGGCTTGCGTGGCAATAACGAAAAAAGCAGCTGCGTAGTGAGTCTGTTGCTCTAACCAACTGAGCTAAAAGCCGAAGTGCTGTGTATCAACCATTTAACGAACTCTCTTGAGAACTTGTTTATATCTATCAGTCAACAATAAGTCAACATT
>CALUMB010000122.1 GCA_944321645.1 uncultured Prevotella sp. | reverse complement strand
ATTATTCGCTCCACGGTGCCGTCCTCGCCGATGATGAACGTGGTGCGGAACGTTCCGAAATACTTGCGGCCATACATCGACTTTTCGCCCCATACGCCGAACTCTTCCACTAATTTCTTCTCCGTGTCGGCAATGAGCGGGAATGGCAGCTCGTTCTTGGCGATGAACTTCTGGTGCGACTTCTCGTCGTCAACGCTTACGCCCACCACCTCGTAGCCCGCCGCCTTCAGCTCCTTGTAGTTGTCGCGCAGGTTGCAGGCCTGGCTCGTGCAGCCAGAGGTCATGTCCTTGGGATAGAAGTAAAGGGCCAGCTTGCGCCCGGCGAAGTCGCTCAGTCTCACCTCGTTTCCGTTCTCGTCGCGCCCCAGCAGTTCCGGGGCCTTGTCTCCTGTTTGCATATCTTGTGGTTTTGGTTGTGGCTGTTAGTGTTTTTGTATTTGCTATCTTTTATATGCTGTATTGGTGGTTCTGTTGTCAAGCATTTTTGTTTTGCTTGCCTTCATAAAAGCCCTTGCTGCTGTATTCAGCCCATTTGCGGTACATATCTTTGTAATTGTCCTTGATGAAATCCCTTATGATGCGTATTTCTTTGTCCGTCAACGCTCCACGGTTGCTAACGTTCGTGTCTCCGTTTTTCCTCACGAAGAATTTCGCCGAGCCGGCTTCTGTGAGCTTACGGTCGCTAGCGTGGGCGTGCATGGCTTCGATTATGCAGTGCGTAGTGAAGTAGAGATAATAGCCGCAAATTTTGAAATCAAAGTATTTCGGCATATTGTTCCTCCTCCATGTATTTTTTGTTGCGTTGCCAATATTCCCCTACGATGTCCAGTTCCACGTCGTCCATGTTGGTCTCAAGCACTTCGCCGTCTTGGCGCATGATTGCTGCATGGTGGGGCTTGTTTATCCCCACGCACCTGATGTTGTCTTCGCCGATTTGCGAAAAGGCATAGCCGTCTACTATCATAGAGGCAGAATCGATGATTGCAGAAAGTTCATTGTCAGTCATAAGATACCTCCACTCTCTTTATGGGTTTAAGAAATTCGTCGGCGTTGATGCACAGGTTGTCAAGGATAGGGCGCAGGTCGATGTAGTCCTCTGTCTCGCCAGGGCCATCGTAGAGTGCCTTCACGACGAGGTAGCCGTCGTCCCACTCTTTCACTTCGGTGTAGCGCACGAGGCTGTACGGTGCTTTGAAGCGAATGTTCTGGCCGCCAAACCGGAACGAGGCCATGTCTCCTTCGTTGCTGAGCAGTGCTGTGTGTTGGTCGGCCTTTTGTGTAATGTCCTGTTGCATGGCTTGTGTCTGTTTGTCTGTAAGGATAATGCAAGCGATGGCAATGGGAGCTTGCTCACTGATTGCCGGGCGCAGCTTATCTTCTGCAAATATACATTATTCCCTGCTAACGGGCAAGCCGGGGGCGGCTTTTCTTGCCGTTGTGGCGGAAAAAGCGTAACTTTGCGGCATGAAACTGAAACCGCGCGACAGGCAGATACTGGCCATTGCCCTGCCCTCGATTGTGTCGAACATCACCGTGCCGCTGCTCGGGCTGGTCGACGTGGCCATAATGGGCCACGTGGGCGATGCCGTCTACATAGGCGCCATAGCCGTGGGGTCGATGATTTTCAACCTCGTCTACTGGATATTCGGTTTCCTGCGCATGGGAACGAGCGGCATGACGTCGCAGGCCCTTGGCCGCCGCGACCTGCCCGAGGTTACGCTCCTGCTCGCCCGGTCGCTCGCCGTGGCCATGGGCGTGGCCTTGCTGCTGCTTCTGCTGCGCGGTCCGCTGCTGTGGCTGATGCTCTTTCTCATCAAGCCCACGCCCGACGTAGCCCCGCTGGCAGCCCGCTACTTCCACATCTGCGTGTGGGGCGCGCCCGCCATGCTCGGCCTCTACGGGCTTATGGGCTGGTATATCGGCATGCAGAACACGCGCACGCCGATGCTCATATCCATCATGCAGAACGTGGTGAACATAGCGGCCAGCCTGCTGCTCGTCGTCGTTGGCGGACTGAAGCTCGAGGGCGTGGCCGCCGGAACGGTGATAGCCCAGTGGGCCGGCTTCCTCGTGGGCCTCGCGCTGCTTGCCCGCCACTATGGCCGCCTGCGCAGGCATTTCCGCCCCGGCGGCGTATTCGTGCGCTGCGCCATGGCCCGTTTCTTCACCGTAAACCGCGACATATTCCTCCGCACGCTCTGCCTCGTGGCCGTAAACCTCTACTTCACCTCCGCCGGGGCGCGGCAGGGGGCGGTGATATTGGCCGTGAACACGCTGCTCTTGCAGCTCTACCTGCTCTTCTCTTACGTGATGGACGGCTTCGCCTACGCCGGCGAGGCCGTGTGCGGCAAGTATTACGGGGCGCGCAACCGGGCGGCCTTCGGCGACACGCTGCGCCGCCTCTTCCTGTGGGGAGGGGCGATGGTGGCGCTCTTCACCGCCGTATATGCCATAGGCGGCACGCCTTTCCTGCGCCTGCTCACCACCGACGAGGCCGTTATCCGCGCCTCTGCCGAATACTTCCCGTGGGCTGTGGCCATCCCTGCCGCCGGGGTGCTCGCCTTCATCTGGGACGGGGTGTTCATAGGCATGACCGCCACCAGGGCCATGCTCACGTCGCTCGTGGTGGCCGCCGCGGCCTTCTTCGCCACCTACCTGTCGCTTGGCGACATGCTGGGCAACCACGCCCTGTGGCTCGCCATGATAGTTTACCTCTTCATGCGCGGCCTGGCCGAGACCGTTTTGTTCCGCCTCGGCAAAGCGGGCGGCAGGGTGTGGCAGGCTGCGTAGACACGTTTCCCGAAGGCTCCACGGTGCTGTGGCGGCGCAGGATTTAACACTCGTGGAACGCCCGAAATAGAAATCGTGAAACATTTTTGGCTGCCTTCTGCGGCGCGGGAAACCACCTTGCAGCCTAGGGCGGCACGTTTTGGATTGCGGAACGTACCGTCTTAGGC
>CALUMB010000121.1 GCA_944321645.1 uncultured Prevotella sp. | reverse complement strand
CAGTTTGGCAAGCCTATAATAGCCGTGGTGAACTCGTTCACGCAGTTCGTGCCTGGTCATACCCACTTGCACGAGGCGGGTCAGATTGTGAAACGCGAGATTGAGGCAATGGGTTGCTACGCCGCCGAGTTCAACACGATAGCCATCGACGACGGCATTGCCATGGGCCACGACGGCATGCTATACTCTCTGCCGAGCCGCGACATAATAGCCGACTCGGTGGAGTATATGGTCAACGCCCACAAGGCCGACGCGATGGTGTGCATTTCCAACTGCGACAAGGTGACGCCTGGCATGCTCATGGCCGCGATGAGGCTCAACATACCAACCGTGTTCTGTTCGGGCGGCCCTATGGAAGCCGGGCGGTGGCACGGCGAGAATGCCGACCTGATAACGGCTATGGTGAAGGGGGCCGACCCTTCCGTGAGCGATGCCGACATGGCGGAGCTTGAAGGGTGTGCCTGTCCGGGCTGCGGCAGTTGCTCGGGTATGTTCACGGCCAATTCCATGAACTCGCTCACCGAGGCCATAGGGCTTTCACTGCCGGGCAACGGCACAATACTTGCCACCCACGTTAACCGCTTGCAGCTGTTCCGCGACGCCGCGAGGCTTGCCGTGAAGAATGCGCTGGCGTATTATGAAGGCGGCGACGAGAGTGTGTTGCCGCGCAGCATAGCCACGCGCAAGGCTTTCCTCAACGCCATGGCGCTCGACATTGCCATGGGCGGCAGCACCAACACAGTGCTCCACCTGCTGGCAGTTGCGCAGGAGGCAGGCGTGGATTTCACCATGAAGGACATCGACGAGCTGAGCCGCCGAGTGCCGTGCCTGTGCAAGTTGGCGCCGAACACGCAGAAGTACAGTGTGCAGGAGTGCGGCCGCGCGGGCGGAATACTCGGCATCATGAACGAGCTGGCAAAGGCCGGGCTGGTGGACGGCAGCGTGAAGCGTGCCGACGGCTGCACGCTCGGCGAGCAGATGGCCCGCTACGACATAACCCGCGCCGACATAGACCCGGAGGCCCTGCGCATATACGGCAGCGCACCCGGAGGCAAGTTCTCTACCGTGATGGGCAGCCAGGATGCACGCTGGCCGTCGCTCGACACCGACCGGGCCTGTGGCTGCATACGCGACGTGGAGCACGCTTACACCAAGGACGGCGGGCTGGCTGTGCTTTTCGGCAACATTGCGCAAGACGGTTGCGTGGTGAAGACGGCGGGCGTGGACGAGAGCCTGTGGCGCTTTGCCGGCCCGGCGCGGGTGTTTGACTCGCAGGAGGATGCCTGCGAGGGCATACTTGGCGGAAAGGTGAAGAGCGGCGACTGTGTTGTAATCACCCACGAGGGGCCGAAGGGCGGCCCCGGAATGCAGGAAATGCTTTACCCCACATCTTATATTAAGAGTATGCACCTTGGAAAAGAGTGTGCCTTGATTACCGACGGGCGTTTCTCCGGCGGCACGAGCGGCCTTAGCATAGGCCACATATCGCCCGAGGCTGCTTCCGGCGGCAACATAGGCAAGATTGTGGATGGCGACATTATAGAGATAGACATACCCAACCGAAGCATCAACGTGAGGCTGACCGGCGGGGAGCTGGCGGCCCGCCCGCAGCGTGAGCTGACGAGAAACCGTGTTGTGTCGAAAGCTCTCAGGGCTTACGCCCAGAGCGTTAGCTCGGCTGACAAGGGCGGAGTGAGGATGGTTTAGTTTAGAGATTTGGGGAAATTTTTATGCAAAAAGAACTTTTATCTGGAGGAGAAATACTGATTAGGGCACTCATTCAAGAGGGTGTGAAGACCATTTTCGGCTATCCCGGCGGGTCGATAATGCCTGTGTTTGACGTGCTCTACGACTATACGCGCGGAGAGAAGAAGGCGTTCGACCACATTCTCGTGCGCCACGAACAGGCCGCCACGCACGCCGCCGAGGGCTATGCCCGGGTGAGCGGCGAGGTGGGCGTGTGCATCGTGACGAGCGGCCCCGGCGTGACGAACACGCTCACGGGCGTGGCCGATGCCATGCTCGACTCTACGCCGATTGTTGTCATAGCCGGGCAGGTGGGCATTGCCGCCCTCGGCACCGACGCGTTCCAAGAGGTTGACCTTGTGGGCGTGGCGCAGCCAATATCAAAGTGGAGCTACCAGATACGCCGCCCGGAGGATGTGGCGTGGGCGGTCAGCCGTGCTTTCTACATCGCGCGGTCGGGAAGGCCGGGGCCGGTGGTGCTCGACTTCCCGAAGAACGCGCAGGTGGACCTGGCAGAATGGGTGCCGCAGCACGTCGATTTCGTGCGCAGCTATGTGCCGTATCCAACTCCCGACCCGTCGGCGATAGCCGAGGCGGCAGCATTGGTGAATGCCGCGCAGAGGCCGCTGGCTCTCGTCGGGCAGGGCGTAGAGCTTGGCAATGCACACAACGAACTGCTGGAATTCATCGAGAAAGCCGACATTCCGGCCGCAAGGACGCTGCTCGGACTCTCGGCACTGCCTTCCGGCCACCCGCTCAACGTGGGTATGTTGGGCATGCACGGCAACTATGCGCCAAACGTTAAGGAGCAGGAGTGCGACGTGCTCATTGCCATCGGGATGCGTTTCAGCGACCGTGTCACCGGGCTTGTGGCGGCATACGCCAAGCAGGCAAAGGTGATTCACCTCGACATCGACAAGGCCGAGATTGACAAGAACGTCAAGGCCGACGTGGCCGTGGTGGGCGACTGCAAGGTGACGCTGCCCGCCATCACCCGCCTGCTGAAGAAAGGCAGCCACGCCGAGTGGCGCAAGTCGTTTGAGGCCCCGGCGGGACTGGAATACGAAAAGGTGGTGCGCCCGGCCATACATCCCGAAGGCGGCCCGCTGCTCATGGGCGAAGTGGTGAACGCCGTGGCCGAGGCCACAGGCGGCGATGCCGTGCTCGTGACTGACGTGGGGCAAAACCAGATGTTTGCCGCGCGGTATTTCAGGTACAACCGCAAGCGTTCGATAGTGACGAGCGGCGGGCT
>CALUMB010000120.1 GCA_944321645.1 uncultured Prevotella sp. | reverse complement strand
TAGGCCGAGCGGCGCACCACCGTCACGTCGAAGCCGCGGGCGGCCAGCCTCGGGAAAAGCTCCTCGCAGTGCGTCTCAACGCCGCCCATCACGCCGGGGATGCCGCGCGTGCCTGTCACTACTATTTTCATTGTCTCAGAAGTTTGTTTGGATTAATTTGATTACTTTTGCACAGCCATTCCCAAACGAAAAGATGACGAAAATCCTCTCCGACATAAAGGAAAGCTTGCAGTATGCAGGGATAGTGGCCCTCGCCTGCCTGTCGGCCCTGTGGCTGCTCGCGAGGGGGAAGGGCAGGAAGTGACGCCTACCGGGCAACCCGTGCCATGGCCTTGTCCACCACCCAGTACTTCACCACGTGGGCGAAGCACACCGCCCCGAGCAAGGTGAGCAGCGAAACAACAGCGTAGAGCGCGTCGCGCTGGCCGATGAAGTCCTCCAGGCGCAACTTTTCGACCACGCGGTACACCACCATGTGGGCGAGGTAAACCTCCATGCTTATGCCGCTCACGTACTTCGCCACGCGGTTGTTGAGCACGCAGTCCGACGAGCCTACGGCATAGGCGAGCCACAGCGAGAACAACGCCAGCTCGCCGGCGTATGCCGCGAAGCCCGCCGGGATGTACGCCCGGAAGGCGAAGTAGCACGCCGTGGCCGCCACCACCACTGCGGCCGAGGCTGCCTTGTGGGCGCCGCCGAAAGCCGCCAGCCGCCCCCTGTACAGGTAGGCCAGGCCGCCGGCGATGAAAAGCGGTGCGCAAAACACCATGCACTTGCGCCCCGGGGCCCCGAAATGCACCATCGACACAAAGACGAACACGACGGCCACGGCCATCGACAGCCACGCGCGCCGCTTGTTGTCGAGCAGGAACACGAAGAACGGGAAGAGCATATAGAACAGGAACACCACGCCGAGGAACCACCCCACGCCTATCACGCCAATCTCGACGTCGGGCGGCAGCAGCCCGAAGCAGAGCGTGACGTTGGCGAACGCCTCGCAGGCCGCGCCCCAGCTCGGCGACACGGCAAGGTCAACCAGGCACAGCAGCGCGAAGAATGGCAATATCCTCATGTAGCGTTTCTTGTAGAACGCCGCCGGGGTTATCGCCCCTTCCTTCACGCGCCGGTAGTAGCCGCAGCACAGCGAGAAGCCGCTCACCACCATGAACAGCAGTGTGAAATCTGTGAAAAACGGGATAAGCTCGCCCGTAAGGTAGTTTTCCGACGGCTTCACCCTTATGTTCGCCAGCACGTGCATCAGCACGATGCCAATCGCGGCGTAGGCCCGCAGCCCGTCGAGTGCGCCATAGCGCTCGCCCTTAACCTTATTTTGGCCTTCGGGGGGGGGTAATTAATGTTTTGTCACACATACGTCTTTAATTTTAACAATTATACAAAAAAGCCCGACGGCAGCGTCCGGCCTCGGCGCAGGTTTGCAGCCGCAGGCAGCGGCCTGCGCACGCGAAACGCCCCGGCCACGCGCCGCCGCACCAAAGAGATGCCGTCAGCCAACCACGGGCAGGGGCAAGCCCCGCCAGTTGAATATATGCAACTAAAATGCGCCACGCGCCCGGCCGTTTTAACACAGGAGCCGAAACGAGCCGCGAAACGGCACGTTCCGCCTCTCAAAACAGCCCATATCGCAGGCCGAAACGGCACGTTTTGCGACGCAAAACGGTGCATTTCGCAACACGTTGGGATTCAAGGCGTTACGCAAGGGGTGCCACATCGCGCCGCGTTAACTTAAAAATGTTAACACAACTTGCCGCCACTGCAAGCCCCGAGGGCACCGTGCGGCGCGGTGATGGGCTACAGGCCGAACAGCAGCCTCGTGGCGCGGTGCTTCATAAGCAGCCTGTGCAGCAGTACCGGGGCAACTATCCCGATTGCCACGGCAACGGCGGCCTCCGCCGCGAACACGTACCACAGTCCGGGGTCGAGCGGAAGCTTCCTGAACACGGCCTTCGCAAATCCCTCGAAGGTGGTGTGGAAGAGGTAGATGATGTACGACGAGGCCGACACTGCCATGAGCCAGCCCGTCCCGCCCCCTTTGCTGCACCGGGCAACAAGTTTGGACACCTCGAGCACAAACCAGATGCCTACGTAAGGGAGGGCTTGCCAAACAATGAGTGTACTTTTACCCCCCCGAAAGCCAGCCAGCAAGCCTGCGCCACTGCGAACACGGCCACGGCAGCGGCAGCCCTCGCCGGCCTGAGCCCGGCGGCAAAGCCGCGCAAGGCGCGGTGCTCGCAAACCACGACGCCGAGCATGAAGTAGACGAGCATCGACTTGCACTGCGCGAGGCAGAAAACGTCGGGCAGCGGCAACGGCACATAGTGCAACGCAAGTGCGGCAAGGAAGAAGGCCAGCCGCGCCGCCTTCGTCCGCAGCAGCGGAACCACGACGAACATCCACCACAGCGCCCAGATGAACCACAGGAACGCGCCCGCCTCCGGCCTGTAAAGCATCTTCAGGTAAGAGAGCGGCGTGACGGGGTTGTCAACGGAAAGCCCGCCCTGCGAGAGCAGCTTGATGGTTATCACTATTGCCGACGTGGCGAGGTATGGCACCATCAGCCGCCTCGCCTTCTTAAGCAGGAAGCCGCCGTATGGCACATCCTTGCGCGTGGCCATGTAGACGTAGCCGCTGGCGAACATGAACAGCGGCATGTGGAACGTGTAGATCACGTCGTGCACGGCCACGTACCACCCAGGCGAGCCATCCGGCACGTAGTGGCCGACCACCACGAGCATTATGCAGATGGCCTTGGCAATGTCGATGAAGACAATCCTTCGCATCTTTTCAAATGTGTATGGTTAAAAAAAAACAGGCGGGCGGCCTTGGCTTGGAACACTCCATGCGCTCCCACACGAAGCTTTTGGCCGATTCCGAAATTCTTAAGGGATTTTCGGAATCGATTCCAAAAACTTATAAGAATTTCGGAATCGCCAAATGTTTCCACCGTTTCGCGCGCCCCCCGCGTTCCCGTCAGAACTTCTCCCTCAGGTCGCCTTGCTGCGGGTCCTGCCCCACGTCGCACCACTTCGGGTCGATGCAGGCGGGCTTGCCC
>CALUMB010000119.1 GCA_944321645.1 uncultured Prevotella sp. | reverse complement strand
GGATAGAAAATCATGCGGAGCGACTGGTTGTAGTTGAAGTAGTTCCACACCCAGTTGAGCATGACAAAGACCTTGTTCCTGACGCCGAGTATGGAACGCAAGTGGACAACGAGCCACATCACCCACGCCACGAAGCCCGCCATCTTGACGCTGGAGAACTCGCACACGGCCTTGTTGCGCCCCACGGTGGCCATGGAGCCGAGGTTGCGGTAGCGGAACGGGCGCAGCTTCTTGCCCTTTTCGAGGCGGCGCAGGTTGGCGGCGAGGTTGCGCCCCTGCTGTATGGCCACCTGCGCCAGCTGCGGGTGGCCGTGGGGATAGTCCTTGTCGCCGCCCTCCATGAGGCACTGGTCGCCGATGCAGAACACGCCGTCGAACCCCTTGACGCGGTTGAACTCGTCAACGAGCACGCGCCGTCCGCGGCCCATATGCTCCTTGCCGAGGTTGCCCACCTCGCTGCCGGCCACGCCGCTCACCCAGATGAAGGTGCGCGTGGCTATGGAGCTGCCGTCGGCCAGCATCACCTTGTGGTCGCGGTAGTCAGTCACCATCTTGTTGAGCAGCACGTTTACACCCATCTTGCGGAGGAAACGCTCCACGGCCTCCGACGACTCGGGCGAGAGCCCGGACAGCAGGCGGTTGCCCGCCTCTATGAGATATATGTTCATCAGGCTGGAGTCGAGGTCGGGATAGTCGTGCGGCAGGACGGTGCGCTTCATCTCGGAGAGCACCCCGGCCACCTCAACGCCGGTGGCCCCGCCGCCCACTATGACCACGTTGAGCAGTTCCTGCTGCTCCACCTTGTTGGCGCAAGTGATGGAACGCTCAAGGTTTGCCAGGATGGCGTTCTGTAGCCCCATGGCCTCGCTGACCGTCTTCATGGGCATGGCCTCTTCCTCCACGTTCTTGTTGCCGTAGAAGTTGGTGGTGCTGCCGGCAGCCAGCACAAGGTAGTCGTAGTCCACCTTGCCTATGGATGTCTGTATCAGCTTCTTCTCGGGGAATATGGCGCGCAGCTCGGCCATGCGGAAATACACGTCGCGGCGGCGCGAGAACAGCTTGCGGAAGGGGAAGGAAATGGAACTGGGCTCCATGCCCGCCGACGCCACCTGATAGATGAGGGGAGGAAACTGGTGATAGTTGTTCTTGTCTATCAGCACTATTTGAAACCCGGAGTTCTTCAGCCGCTTGGCCACATTGAGGCCACTGAAACCGCCTCCGACAATGACCACGCGCTTCTTGTCACCTTTCTCGATGTTCAGACTCATTGCTCAATAATTTTATTATTCTACGTTACCTGAATTCATATCCAATGCAAAGTGTCACAAAGTTAGTGGTTTTAAGCCGATTTCCATGGGCAGCACAGTGTTAATAAAACATAACCGAGAGGCTTTGCTTGCCCAAAATCAACAAAAGGACAGCCCAAAACGCCAAAGCGCAAAGCCGGGAAAGCAAAACAGCATTGCCCTTGCGGAAAGAACCATTCCATGAGACCTTTGCAAAACCCATATTCCTTTGTCAAATTCATACACATGACAGGAGATCAAGTCTCGTATTCTCTAAAATCATGTAAAAATACATCAGAAGCGCTTCTCCCGCCCCATATTCCCACTTATTTGATACAATTGTACACAATAATCCCCGGGGTGCGGTAAAGGTTGTAAGCGATGGCCTCCATGATATGCTGTGCATGTGTCTTTGCCAGCCTCACATATCTTGCCACGCCGGCCCGAACCACCTGTGCATCGAGCCGAAGGTACACTCAACGGCATACCGCATCCTGCTTATGGCCTTGTTCACGGCCGTCTCGCGCCTTGTCAGCGGCTTGTTCTTCTGTGCCTTGTGCATGATGCGGCTTTTGAGCCCCATGCGGGAGAGCGTGCTGCGGTTTTCGGCCGAATCATAGCCCTTGTCCGCCAATACAGGCGTGCCCTTTGCCGGGTGCGCCTTTCCCAGCGGCGTTTCAAGGTTCCTTATGTCACTTTCGTTGGCAGGCGTGGTCTCCTCGGCTATGATGGGCCCGTCCTGGTTGACGACCGTGTGGCGTTTGTAGCCGAAATGGCTCTTGCGGCTTTCTTGACCCAGCGGGCCTCCGTGTCAACGCCGGGGCGGGGCTTCTCCAGCAACTTGGCATTGTCCGTGCCTGCCTGTCCGTCCTCATGGCGGTCTTCCACCATCTCGTATTCCTTTTGCCCTCTTGGACGGCGCGGGCTGTCTGTCATGCTTGCGTCCACTATCACGCCGGTGGTGACCATGGCGTGACGGGATTCAAGCTGGCGGTTCACCTCCCGGAGCAGGCTGCCATAGACACCCGACTTGACAAGGGCACCACGGAAACGGCACAGGGTGGTGCTGTCCGGAACATCGCCGTCCATGCCCAAACCGGCAAACCGGCTGAAAGAGAGGCGGTCGTTCACCTGCTCTTCTATCCCGCCGTCACCCAGGCCGTACCACACGCGCATCAGCTCCATGCGGAACAGCACCATGCAGTCGTAGCACGGACGGCCCGTCGCGGACTCGCCCTTGGCATAGGCGGGGTCTATCAGGCGCCGCAGCGGATGCCAGTCCATCACTGCGTTTATCTGGGTGAAAAACTCGGATTTCACCTTGCGGCGTTGCATTTGCAGGTCGCCAAAACCCAGCTGGGAGGTCTTTTCGCGTTTCATGTCTCAAAGATGCTAATTCTTCGGCAATTATACAACAAATTGCTTGATGAGTTTTGCAGAGGTCTCTCCTTGTAGATTCCGGTGGTGCGAAGGCGCGGCGTTTGGCACCCGCCAATGATGAAAAAATCCCCCGCAGGCCAGGCAGCCTGCGGGGGATTCCTTTTTGCCGTAGCGGCGTGGGCGGGCTTTATTCGGCCTCGCCCTCGTCGAGCAGTATCCTCATTATCTCCACTGCGGCCTTGGCCACCGAAGTGCCGGGGCCGAAGATTGCGGCCACGCCGGCCTTGTAGAGGAAGTCGTAGTCTTGCGGGGGTATCACGCCGCCGGCAATGATGATTATGTCCTCGCGGCCCAGTTTCCTCAGCTCTTCGATGAGCTGCGGTATCAGGGTCTTGTGGCCTGCGGCCAGCGACGACACGCCCACCACGTGGACGTCGTTCTCGACGGCCTCGCGCGCGGCCTCTGCCGGTGGCTGGAA
>CALUMB010000118.1 GCA_944321645.1 uncultured Prevotella sp. | reverse complement strand
AGTGAACTGCGGCGACGCCGGGCAGGAAGGTGAACTGATACAGCGGTGGGTGATGCAGAAGGCCAAGGCACGCTGCCCGGTGAAGCGTCTGTGGATTTCGTCGATGACCGACGAGGCCATAACCGAAGGCTTCCGCACGCTGAAAGACCAGGCCGAGTACCAGCCGCTCTACCTCGCCGGGCTGAGCCGGGCCATAGGCGACTGGCTGCTCGGCATGAACGCCACGCGCCTCTACACGCTGAAGTACGGCCAAAACCGCCAGGTGCTGAGCATCGGGCGCGTGCAGACGCCCACCCTCGCCCTAATCGTAAACCGCCAGAAAGAGATTGAAGGCTTCAAGCCCGAGCCGTACTGGATTCTCTCCACCACCTACCGCGACACTGTGTTCAGCGCCACCAAAGGCAAGTTCACCGCGAAGGAAGAGGGCGAGAAGTTCCTCGAAACGATAGCGGGCAAGCCGTTCACCGTGACCGGCGTGCAGAAGAAAAACGGCCTTGAAGCCCCGCCACACCTCTACGACCTCACGTCGCTGCAGGTAGACTGCAACAAAAAGTTCAGCATGAGCGCAGAAATGACGCTCGGCATCATACAGTCGCTATACGAAAAGAAGCTCACGACATATCCCCGCGTGGACACGCAATACCTCAGCGACGACATCTACCCGAAGTGCCAGGCCACGCTGGCAGGCCTCCGGGGCTACGAGGCACTGACCGCGCCGCTGGCGGGCAAGCCTCTAAGGAAGTCGAAAAAAGTGTTCGACTCGTCGAAAGTGACCGACCACCACGCCATCATACCCACGGGCGTACCCGCCGCCGGACTCACCGACATGGAGCGCCACGTCTACGACCTGGTGGCGCGCCGCTTCGTCAGCGTGTTCTATCCGGACTGCAAGTTTGCCACCACCACCGTGATAGGCAAGGCCGGCGACGTGGAATTTAAAGTGGGCGGGAAGACAATACTCGACCCGGGGTGGCGCAACGTCTACGCCAAAGACGTGCAGGCGGCAGACGACGACGACACGAAAAACGCCGACGAGGAACGCGCCCTGCCGCAATTCACCGCCGGCGAGAGCGGCCCGCACACGCCGAGCCTCGCCGAGAAGTGGACCACGCCGCCGAAGTTCTACACCGAGGCAACGCTGCTGCGTGCCATGGAGACTGCCGGAAAGTTCGTGGAAGACGAGGAACTGCGCTCCGCGCTCAAGGAAAACGGCATCGGCAGGCCGTCGTCACGCGCCGGGATAATAGAGACCCTGTTCAAGCGCCACTACATAAAGCGCGAGCGCAAAAACCTGATTGCCACGCCAACGGGCATCGAACTGATAGACACGATAAAGGAAGAACTGCTGAAAAGCTGCGAGCTTACGGGCATCTGGGAGAAGAAGCTGCGCGACATCGAGCACAAGAAATACGACCCGGGACAGTTCATCGACGAGCTGAAGCAGCAGATAACGGCCATCGTCAACGACGTGCTCGCCGACAACACCGGCCACCACGTGGCCACAACAACCGACGAAGACCTAAAGAAAAAAATGGCTCCCAAGGCCGCCGCAGCCCCAAAGCCCAAGGCAAAGCCCGCGCAGAAAAAGGCGAAGACCGTCCCCGCGCCCACTGACGACCTGATTGGCAAGCCCTGCCCAGCGTGCGGACAAGGCACCATCATCAAGGGAAAGACAGCCTACGGCTGCAGCCGCTGGCGAGAGGGCTGCGCGTTCCGCCTGCCCTTCGCCGGGCGGCAAGGGGCGCAGGAGGCTTAGGGCCGCACACGGAAAGGCTTTCGGTGGCGGCGCGAATGGCGCATGGCCGATGTGGCACACAGGCCCCGGAAGCTTCCCGGCCACCCCAAGAAAGCCAAAAATTCCCCACAGCAGCCGCTTTCAGATAATAAAAACGCCAGCCGTGCGTTATTATTCTAAGGTATGGAACGCGCATTGACCATAGCAACAGCAGCCGCGCTCTGCATCCTCCTTTGGGGATGCGGGGCCGACTCGCACATGAAGAAAGGCGACAAGTTCTACGCGCTTGGCGAATACTTCGACGCCTCGACGCAATACAAGAAAGCCTATTCCGCCACCGCGCCTAAAGACCGCCCGCTGCGCGGACAGCGCGCACTGAAGCTCGCCGAGTGCTACCGCCGCATAAACTACACGCAGAAAGCCATCGCCGCCTACAACAACGCAATACGCTACAAGCAGGCCGACAGCCTCACGCACCTGCGCCTCGCGCAGCAGCTGATGAAGGTGGGCAACTACAAAGAGGCGGCCAAGAACTTCCAGATCGCGCTCGACAGCCTGCCGGGCAGCGCCCTCGCCGCCAACGGGCTGCGCTCCGCCACCATGGCCCCGCAGTGGAAGGAGCTTGGCTCGCAGTACACCGTGAAGCGCGAAAACCTGTTCAACTCGCGGCGGGCAGACTATTCGCCAATGCTCGCGGGCGACGCCGGCGACCAGCTTTACTTCACCTCGACGCGCACCGAGGTGAAGGGCGACGAGCTGAGCGGCATAACCGGCACGAAGAACGGCGATATATTCGTGGCCACGAAAGACGAAAACGGCAAGTGGACAAAGCCGCAGGCCATCGACACGGAGCTTAACTCGGAGTACGACGAGGGCGCGTGCTCATTCTCGCCCGACGGCAAGACGATGTACCTCACGCAATGCCCCACCGACCCCTCGTACCCGCGCTTCGCCACTATCTGCACATCGGCACGCTCCGACGCATCGTGGGGCAAGTCAACACCGCTCGAAATCACCAAGGACACGCTGTCGAGCTTCGCCCACCCCGCCGTCTCCCCCGACGGCGAGTGGCTCTATTTCACGAGCGATATGCCCGGCGGCATGGGCGGGCTCGACATCTGGCGGGTGCGCATAAGCGGCCTCGAAGTGGGCGGCGTTGAAAACGTCGGCCCGCCAATCAACACCGAGGGCGACGAGATGTTCCCAACGTTCCGCCCAAACGGCGACCTCTACTTTTCGTCAGACGGCCACCCCGGCATGGGCGGGCTGGACATCTACATCGCAAAGCCCGACTCCGCCGGAGGCACGTGGCACATTGAGCACCCCGGCTTCCCGCTCAACTCGCAGGGCGACGACTTCGGCATGACCTTCGAGGGGCTGCACAACCGGGGCTTCTTCTCGTCGAACAGGGGCGACGCCAAAGGCTGGGATCACATCTACAGCTTCGTGAACCCGGAGATAATCCAGACCGTGAAGGGGTGGGTCTACGAGCAGGAAGGCTACGAACTGCCCGAGGCCATCGTCTACATGGTGGGCAACGACGGCACCAACCTGAAGCTCAGCGTGAAGGGCGACGGCTC
>CALUMB010000117.1 GCA_944321645.1 uncultured Prevotella sp. | reverse complement strand
CTCACCACCGAGTCGTTGCGCATCGTGCCGCCCTGCACAACCACGTGGTCACCAAGCTCGTCGGACGACTTCAGGCGCAGCACCTTGTAAAGACAGTTCTTCACCACCGAGTACGACAGCCCGGCGGCAATGTCGCCCACGGCCGCCCCTTCGCGCAGGGCCTGCTTCACTTTCGAGTTCATGAACACCGTACAGCGAGTGCCGAGGTCGCACGGAGCCTGTGACGCGCAGGCCGCAGCAGCAAAATCGCCGAGGCTATAGCCCAGCGACTTGGCGAAGGTCTCTATGAACGAGCCGCAGCCAGACGAGCAAGCCTCGTTTATCTCCATGCGATCGAGCACTCCTCCTGACACAAAAATAGCCTTCATGTCCTGCCCGCCGATGTCGAGTATGAACGAGACCTTGGGATCCATACGGCGCGCGGCCATATAGTGGGCCATCGTCTCCACGATGCCGTGGCCAAGGCCGAACGCAGCCTTGAGCAAGTCCTCGCCGTAGCCCGTCGAGCAGCTGCCGCCCACCACGACATCCGCCCCCGCCTCACGTGCCCTATCGGCAAAAGCCTCAAGCCCGGCACGCGCGGCGGCGATTGGATTGCCGTCGTTGTTGCGATAATAGTCGAACACGAGCCTACCGTCACCGTCAATGGCTACGACCTTGGTAGTGGTAGACCCGGAGTCAATACCGACGTACACCTCAGTGCGCCCAGTTCCCAGTGCGTTCCGCTCCATGTCGCCCTTGGCCATCCTCCCGAGCCACGCCGCACGGTCGGCCTCGTCGGCAAATATTGGCTCCAGCCATCCCGGTTTGGCCGCAGCGCATCCTTGGCCCTTGCCAAGTGCGCACACAAGGTCGGCAAGGTTGAACGTGCGACTCTCGTCGGCTGCGAGCGCAGCCCCGCGTGCCGTCATCAGGTGACTGTCTTCCGGCACGATGATACCGTCCGCAGGCAATTTAAGGTAGTTGGCAAAGGCCCGGCGCAGCGCGGGCAGGAACGTGAGCGGCCCGCCGCAAAACAGCACAGGCGGACAGATGTCACAGCCTCTGGCGAGCGCAGCCACCACCTGCACGGCCACGGCATGAAACACCGAGGCGGCAATATCCTCGCGACTCGCGCCCTTGGCCATGAGGTTCTGCACGTCGGTCTTGCTGAACACGCCGCACCGCGAGGCAATGGCATAAGCGCCCGTCCCTGCGTCGGCCAGCCTGTCCAGCCCGTCGGCATCCACGCCGAGCAGAATAGCCATCTGGTCAATAAAAGCCCCCGTGCCACCGGCACAGTTGCTGTTCATGCGCAGGTCGGTGGCCCTGCCCCCGTTTATGAACACTATCTTGGCATCCTCGCCGCCTATGTCTATGATAGAGCGCACCTCGGGATGCATGGCGCAGGCTGCCTTTGTGGCCGCCGCCACCTCTTGCACGAACGGCAGCGAGTGCCTTTCGGCCACACCCATACCCACGGATCCCGTGACACACAGAGCCGCCCGGCCTACGCCCAAGCGGTCGCAAAGCTCGCCCATAAGCAGTCTAAGCACCTCAGCCGGCTTGGCGTTGTGACGCCGGTAGGCCGCAAAAAGGGTCTCGTTCTTCGGATCCAAGGCCACCACCTTGGCCGTGGTCGAGCCTATGTCTATGCCAATTCTTATCATCTGATTTTGCTTGTGAATGTTTGCCTGACACTGTTGTCAAACACAAAAGTAAGGAAAATGCCTTTTACGACAAGCGGTCGGCGGCCACAAGCGAGGCATATTTAACTTGATTTAGCAAACAGATACCGACGGGGCGGCATTCCACCGAAAACGGAGCCATACACATGCCAATATGGCGCAAGTCGGACAACACGCGGACAACAACGCGAAATTAGCCATCTCCGACCTTCAATTTGTGTATTTTTATTGAGGCAAAATGGCCGGAATCTCACGCAAACTCTGTACCTTTGCGCTCCACAACATCCAAAAGCAAACTTCAAAGCTGCATAAAAAGGAGCGACTTACATTAAAAACCGAAGAGTTATGGAAAAGACAGAAACCGGCTACGTTTATATTTTGACCAACCCAAGCTTTAGGGAAGATTGGGTGAAAACAGGCAAAAGCTCGCGCCCCGTGGATGTCAGGAGCAAGGAACTCGACAACACGGCGGTGCCTTTGCCATTCGAGATATACGCAACGTTGAAGACAACAAAATACTCGAAAGTCGAAAGGCAAATACACAAACAAATCGACCGCCTCACGGATTTGCGCATACGGCAGAACCGCGAGTTCTTCAACATCGCTCCGTCGGTGGCGTTAGACATCATGCGCGACATGGCCGACCTGCTCGATGACGCCGAACTTTGCGTCTATATGGACGGCAAGCCGGTTGTAAGCAAAAGCAAAGACGAAGACAAGAAAATCGAAACAGAGAACAAGGAAAGGCAGCGCAAAGTTCCAAAGCCCCCATTCAAATTCCACATGATCGGCTTAAGCATTGGAGACACAGTTGTGTTCGACGCGCTCAACTTGCCTGTGAAAGTGGCAAGCGACGACAAAATAGAATACCAAGGCCGCCTCTACAGCCTATCAGCCTTTGCCGCAAACTACTTGCCGGAGAACAGGCAAAACCCTTCAGGCGCATACGCCGGCCCGAAATATTTTAGCTACGAAGGCAAGACCCTGAGCGAATGGAGAAACGAAAAAGAGCAAAACAGACCGCAAGATGGCCAAGATACACAAACTTGAAGCCTGAGTCATGAAAATCTGTCGACTTACTCCGCCAAGACCAGAGTCAGCACCAGCCGCAGGTCGGCTACCCATTGGGCTGCTCAACGTGAGTACAAAAACGGCCTGATGTAGACAACTTGGTGAACATCGACAACAATTTTCTTTTATATTTTGTCATAGCTCTGCACGCTTTGATTTTTCGGCAAGGTCAAACGCGAGGTAAATTGTGGCAAGACGCTCTTCATCGACATTCACAACTATCACATCGCCATAGACTACGCGCAGAGCAAGTGGACAGTGTGGCTATATGGCAACCTCCAAACCTTCATCCGCCCTCATCGCGGTTAGAGAAGGAAATACGGGGCAGTCCGAAAGTTGCCCTTGCTGAACTTGGATAAATAATTTATTCAAAGTTTGCTCGATTACACAAAAATGCGTACCTTTGCATCGGATTTGGTTCCGTAGCTCAGTTGGATTAGAGCAACGCCCTTCTAAGGCGTGGGTCCAGGGTTCGAATCCCTGCGGAATCACCGAAAGGCTCCCGAAATCCCGGAACATACGGATTTACGGGAGCTTTTATATTAAAATCCAACACAAACATCTTGTTTTCTAACGGAATTTGTACATTAGCAGTACCGTATGCAATACGCCACTGCAATATCCAAAATTTAAAGGTCTGCGATTTTTATGGGATTATAGGAAGGATTGCAACCGACTTTTCTGACTGACCCGATTTATTTGTATTTGAATTGCTCCAAAAGAAAAACAAAGCCCACAAATCGTTGAATTTGTGGGCTTTGTCACTCGTAGGCATTCATTTGTCTCTGAAGCCTTGCGGTGCGTACGAGATTCGAACTCGTGACCTCCTGCGTGACAGGCAGGCATTCTAACCTA
>CALUMB010000116.1 GCA_944321645.1 uncultured Prevotella sp. | reverse complement strand
GAAGGACTTCGACTCACCGTTCAACTACAACAAACAAACCGCAAGGCAATGAACATATTAGTGACAGGCGCAAACGGACAGCTCGGCAACGAAATGCGCATAGTTAGTAAACAGGCAACGGACAGCTACACGTTCACCGACGTGGTGGAGGCCGAAGGCGTGCAGACGGCCATCCTCGACATAACCGATGCCGAAGCCATACGAAAAATAGTGAAGGAAAAGGGCATACGCTGCATAGTGAACTGCGCGGCTTACACCAACGTGGACAAGGCAGAGACAGACGAGGCCCTTTGCCGGAAGCTCAACGCCGACGCCCCGAAGATACTCGCCGGGGCGATGAAGGAAGCCGGAGGGCTGCTCGTGCAGATTTCTACGGACTACGTTTTCGGCGGCGACCCATACAACACTCCATGCCGCGAAGACCAGAAAGGCACGCCCACAGGCGTTTACGGCAGGACAAAGCTCGAGGGCGAGCAGAACATCGTGGCCGCAGGCTGCGACTACGTGATCATCCGCACGGCGTGGCTTTACTCCGAGTTCGGCAGGAACTTCGTCAAGACGATGCTCGGCCTCACGGCCACAAAGCCGACGCTCAACGTGGTGTTCGACCAGGCCGGAACGCCGACCTACGCCTACGACCTTGCCGTAGCGATAAAGGCTGTGTTGGCCGACTATGAAAAGGAATGCCCAAAGGCAGGCTACAGCAAGGCCGGCGTCTACCACTTCAGCAACGAGGGCGTGTGCTCGTGGTACGACTTCACGAAAAGGATAGCGGAGCTTGCGGGAAACACGGGGTGCGACATACAGCCCTGCCACAGCGACGAGTTCCCCAGCCCGGTGAAGCGGCCTGCGTATTCAGTGCTCGACAAGACGAAGATAAAGGAGACGTTCGGCGTGAACGTGCCTTACTGGACAGACTCGCTCAAAGCCTGCATGGGCAACATGAATGCTATAAAATAAACTCATTTACCGAAAAAGAGAGAGAGACAATGGATTTCAAGCGTAACATAATGATAACGGGCGGGGCGGGCTTCATCGGCTCGCACGTGGTGCGCCTGTTCGTGAACAAGTACCCCGAGTACCGCATCGTCAACGTGGACAAGCTGACGTATGCGGGCAACCTTGCCAACCTCAAGGACATAGAGGGCAAGGAGAACTACGTGTTCGTGAAGGCCGACATTTGCGACTACGGGGCAATGCAACGCCTTATGGCGGAATACTGCATCGACGGCATAATCCACCTTGCCGCCGAGAGCCATGTTGACCGCTCGATAAAAGACCCGTTCACCTTTGCGCATACAAACGTGATCGGCACGCTGACGCTGCTCCAGGCTGCCAAGGAGTGTTGGGAAAGCAAGCCCGAAGGCTACGAAGGCAAGCGTTTCTACCACATCTCAACCGACGAGGTGTACGGCGCGCTGGAGCTTACCCACCCGGAAGGGATAGAATCGCCGTTTACCACTAAGGCAAGCTCCGAGCACCACCATGCCTACGGCAAGGAGTTCTTCACCGAAGAGACGAAGTACAACCCGCATTCGCCATATTCAGCGTCGAAGGCTTCGTCAGACCATTTCGTGCGTGCCTTCCACGACACTTACGGTATGCCCACCATCGTGACCAACTGCTCCAACAACTACGGGCCGTACCAGTTCCCGGAGAAACTCATCCCGCTCTTCATCAACAACATACGCCACCGCAAGCCGCTGCCCGTCTACGGCAAGGGCGAGAACGTGCGCGATTGGCTATACGTGGAAGACCACGCCCGCGCCATCGACCTCATCTTCCACAGCGGCAAGGTGGCCGACACCTACAACATCGGCGGCTTCAACGAGTGGAAGAACATCGACATCATAAAGGTTGTAATCAAGACTGTAGACCGCCTGCTCGGGCGCAAGGAGGGCGAGGACATGGGTCTCATCACATACGTGACCGACCGCAAGGGCCACGACATGCGCTATGCCATCGACTCGCGCAAGCTGCAGCGCGAGCTTGGCTGGGAGCCGAGCCTGCAGTTCGAGGAGGGCATAGAGAAGACTGTGCGCTGGTACTTGGACAACCAAGAGTGGATGGACAACGTGACCAGCGGCGGCTACCAGAAATATTACGACGAGATGTATAAGGGCAGGTAACCGTCCTGCCGTGCTGCAGCGTAAGGGCAAGGCAGGTCGCAATGCTTTGCCCTTTTTGTTTTTTCCGATGTCTTTTTCCACCATTACATTCAAATGAAGCGAGGCAGCCTTTCACTCCGCGACTACCAAGAGGACATAAAGCGGCGCGTCGTCGAAGCATGGCGGCGGTACCGCAGCGTGATGGTGCAGATGCCGACAGGCACGGGCAAGACGGCGGTGCTGGCAGCGATTGTAAATGAAGAAACAGGAAATGAAGAGTTAAGGATTAAGGATGAGGAATTAAGGGCGAAGGATGGAGAACCGAATGCGGGCGGCGGGGCGCACGGCGTATGGATAGTGGCCCACCGCCGCGAACTTGTTGAGCAGATTGAGGCGACAGTCCAAAAGTCGCTAAGGACAGTTCATAATCCCAATGTCGCGGAACCATCTCCAATCTCAAAACTCCAAACTCAAAAAACACCCGGCGCAGCCTTAACTCCAAACTCAAAACTTCAAACTCGAAATCCAGTCTCCGTCTATTCCATCCAGTGGCTGTCGCGCCACCTCGGCGAGATAGGCGAGAGGCCGCGGCTGGTCGTGATAGACGAGGCGCACCACGCGCTGGCCGAGACCTACAAGGAGCTTTGGCTGCGCTGCCCGGAGGCGAAGTTCCTCGGCATGACGGCCACGCCGTGCAGGCTTAGCGGGCGCGGCTTCACCGACCTGTTCGACGCGCTGGTGTGCTCCGGCGGCGTGGCGGGCTTCATCCGCGACGGCTGGCTGTCGGCCTTCGACTACGTATCGATAAGGCAGGGCAGCGACGAGCAACGGGTTATCGATGGCCTGAAAAGGCGCGGTGCCGACGGCGACTTCCTCGTGGGTGAGATGGAGGCCGCGCTCAACCGCAGGCCGCCGATAGAAAGGCTCTGCGAGAGCGTGCAGCGGTACGCCGGCGGCAGGAAGGGCATCGTCTACGCCGTGAGCATAGCCCACGCGAGGAACATCGCCGCACACTACAACGCCAGGGGGATAAGCGCCGCCGCGATAGACAGCAAGACGCCCGCCGCCGGGCGGGCGCGGCTGGTGGAGGACTTCAGGCAGGGCAGGGTGCGCGTGCTCGTGAACGTCGACGTGTTCAGCGAGGGCTTCGACTGCCCCGACGTGGGCTTCGTGCAGCTGGCCCGGCCCACGCTCTCGCTCGCCAAGTACCTGCAGCAGGTGGGGCGCGGGCTGCGCCGGTCGGAAGGCAAGGAGTGCTGCGTGGTAATAGACAACGTGGGGCTTTACCGGCTCTTCGGCCTGCCCACCGCCGCGAGGGACTGGCAGGCCATGTTCGAGGGGAGGCTCGCCGGCAGGGGCAGCCTCCCGGCAAGCCCCGCGGCGGCGAGCATGGCCGTGCTGCCGGAGGAGGGCGGCCGCATTGCCGGCGACGACGGCGGGCCGCTCGAAGTGGTGGTGGCCCACGACAAGCTCATGGAAAGCCTCGAAAAGGGCGGCCCGCTCCCGGGGGATGAAACAACTGCCACGGAAGCGCTTAAGCCATACAAAGACCGCC
>CALUMB010000115.1 GCA_944321645.1 uncultured Prevotella sp. | reverse complement strand
CATCACGGGGATGCCAGCGTCGAGTATGCCCTTAACCGTGTCGATGATTTCCAAGCCGCCTTCGAGCTTAAGGGCGTCGCAGCCCGACTCCTTCATAATGCGCACGGCGTTCCTCACGCCGTCTGCCCAGCCCGCCTGGTAGCTTCCGAAAGGCATGTCGCACACGACCAATGCCCGCTTCACGGCCTTGGCAACCGCCGTGGCGTGGTAAATCATCTGATCCACGGTTATGGGGAGCGTGGTGGCGTTGCCGGCCATCACGTTCGAGGCCGAGTCGCCAATGAGTATTCCGTCAACCCCGGCCGCGTCCACTATGCCGGCTGTAGTGTAGTCGTAGGATGTGAGCATCGAGATCTTTTCCCCAGCCTGCTTCATCTCCACGAAACGGTGTGCAGTGACTTTGCGGTTGTCACTAACCAAATAACCTGCCATGTTTAACTTGTTTTTTTAATTGACGTGCAAAGGTAATCCAAAATCCGCAAAAGGCCAAAACTTTTGCAGCCGCTTGGCAGGCTGCCTGCGCCAGAAGCGGCCCGGCAGCCCTGCCCAAGGCCGCGCCAAAGCCAAAGCCCCCCAGGCGGCACACGCCGCGCGAAACGGGCCGCGCCTCATTATTTTTGCATATTTTTTCGCCATAGACTTTGCCGTTTATGAAAGAAACATTACCTTTGCGTAAAGAGAGGCGCAGCCATGCCGCAGGCGCAGACTCACAGGTTGCAGACAACATAACACAATATAAAAAAAAGACAAAATGAAAGCACTAAGCACAACAAAGGCACCGGCCGCAATCGGCCCCTACAGCCAAGCCATAGAGGCCAACGGCTTCGTATATCTCTCCGGGCAGCTGCCCATCGACCCGGCCACGGGCGCATTCGCCCCGGGCGGCGTGAAAGGGCAGACAAGGCAGTCGATAACCAACGCCAAAGAAATACTCGCCGCAGCCGGGCTTGAACTGTCAGACGTGGTGAAGACCACGGTGCTGCTGGCCGACATAGCCGACTTTGGGGCCATGAACGAAGTCTACGCCGAGTTTTTCGCCGAGCCATACCCCGCCCGTTCGGCATTCGCCGTCAAGGATTTGCCAAAAGGCGCGTTGGTGGAAATAGAGATGGTGGCAGCAAAGAAATAACACACGCCAATGGCAAAAAAAGATTCACTTATTGTCGTTAGCGGCGGCATGGACAGCGTGACGCTGCTTTACGAGTACAAAGAGCGCATAGCCCTCGCCCTGTCGTTCGACTACGGCAGCAACCACAACGCCCGCGAGATACCCCTCGCGGCCATGCACTGCCAAAGGCTCGGCATCGAGCACCTCACGCTGAGCCTCGGCTTCATGCACGACTACTTCAGAAGCTCCCTGCTCGAAGGGGCCGACGCCATTCCCGAAGGCAGCTACGCCGAAGCCAACATGAAGTCAACGGTAGTGCCGTTCCGCAACGGCATAATGCTCGCCATAGCCGCAGGCATGGCCGAAAGCCGGGGGCTGTCGCAGGTGCTCATAGCCAACCACAATGGCGACCACGCCATCTACCCCGACTGCCGCAACGAGTTTATATGCGCGATGGATGCCGCCACGAAGGCCGGCACGTATGCAAACGTGAGGGTGGCCGCGCCATACACCAACATATCGAAGGCAGACATAGCTCGCAAGGGCAAGGAGCTGGGCATCGACTACTCCGAGACGTGGTCGTGCTACAAGGGCGGCGAGAAGCATTGCGGGCGCTGCGCCACCTGCGTGGAAAGGCGCGAGGCCCTGTCGCAGGCTGGCATCGTGGACACCACGCCATACGAAGGGGAAACCGGCGGCGACGGCAGCCAAGGGTGACGGGCGGATTATTTTCAACAAAGACTACACAACCATGGCAACAAACAAGAGAATAGTAGAGTGCGTGCCCAACTTCAGCGAAGGGCGCGACATGGCCAAGATAAAACAGATAACAGACGTCATTGAACAGCACGAAGGCGTAAGGCTCCTCGATGTGGACGCGGGCGCGGCCACAAACCGCACAGTGGTCACCTTTGCCGGCAGCCCGGAGGCTGTGGTGGAGGCCGCCTTCCGCGCCGTGGCCAAGGCGGCTGAAGTGATTGATATGCGCCAGCACCACGGCGCACACCCACGCATAGGCGCCACGGACGTGCTGCCGATAGTGCCGGTGAGCGGCATCACGCTCGAAGAGTGCGCCGAACTGGCACGCCGCCTGGCACGCCGCATAGCCGACGAGCTTTCCGTACCGTGCTACTGCTACGAAGCCGCCGCGATGCGCCCGGAAAGGAAGAACCTGGCCGTGTGCCGCAAGGGCGAGTACGAAGCCATTGCCGAACGGATTGGAGACCCGGCCGAAGCCCCCGACTTTGGGGCGCGCCCATACGACGAAGGCGTGGCGCGAACGGGCTGCACGGTCGTCGGGGCGCGCGATTTCCTCATCGCCGTCAACTTCAACCTCAACACAACGTCAACGAGGCGTGCCAACGCCATTGCCTTCGACGTGCGCGAAAAGGGCCGCCCCGAACGCATCGGCGACCCAATAACGGGCAAGATAAAGCGCGACGGAGACGGTAACCCGGTGATGCGCCCCGGAACGCTGAAATCCACCAAGGCCATCGGGTGGTACATCAAGGAATACGGCATCGCCCAAGTGTCGATGAACATCACCGACATCAACGCCACCCCGCTGCACGTCGCCTTCGACGAGGTATGCCGCTGCGCCCAAAACCGCGGCATCAGAGTGACCGGCACTGAAATCGTCGGGCTTGTGCCGGAACGCACGCTGACAGAGGCCGGACGCCATTTCCTACACAAGCAGCAGCGTTCTTCAGGCATCCCCAAGGACGACATTATCAAAATGGCCATCAAGTCGCTCGGACTCGACGACCTGAAGCCGTTCAACCCCGAAGAGAAAGTGATAGAACGCCTGCTCGAACCGAAAGAAGCCGAAGGCGGCAAGGCACTCACCGACCTTACAATCGAAGGTTTTGCCGATGAGACATTGAGGGAATCGCCGGCCCCGGGAGGCGGGTCGGTGTCGGCATACATGGGTGCGCTCGGGGCTTCGCTCGCCACGATGGTGGCCAACCTTTCCGCCCACAAGCCCGGATGGGACGCCCGCTGGAAGGAATTTAGCGACTGGGCAGACAAGGGAGCGGAAATACAGGCCGAGCTTCTGCGCCTCGTCGACGAAGACACCAAGGCATTCGACAAAGTGATGGCAGCCTTCGCCCTGCCCAAAAACACCGACGAAGAAAAGCGCCTGCGCAGCGAGAGCATACGCCGGGCCACGCTCTTTGCCGCCCAAGTGCCGCTGGAGACCATGCGCTGCGCATCGAAGGTGTTCAAGATATGCCGCGCCATGGTGGAAGAGGGCAACCCCAACAGCGTGTCCGACGCCGGGGTTGGCGCACTCGCAGCCCGCGCGGCAATGATTGGCGCTGGCCTGAACGTGAAAATAAACGCAGCCTCGCTCGACGGGGAGACGGCAAAGGCACTCGTGGGCGAGGCCGACTCCATGGTTGAAAATGCAATGAAAGCCGAAAGCGAAATACTGGAAATGGCGGAAAGAGCAATAGGAAACAAATAAAAACCGACGACAATATGTAATAGTCCGTTAAAAATTCAACATATCGGCTAAGCGGCTTCCGTCACAAAGCCAAAGAGTTCTTTGATAAGTTTA
>CALUMB010000114.1 GCA_944321645.1 uncultured Prevotella sp. | reverse complement strand
GCCACCGACGTGGCCGCCCGAGGGCTCGACGTGGACGACCTCACCCACGTGATAAACTTCGGCATGCCCGACGACATCGAGAGCTACACCCACCGCTCGGGCCGAACGGGCCGCGCCGGCAAGAAAGGCACCTCGATAGCCATCATACACTCGCGCGAGAAGAGCAAGATACGCGCCGTGGAGAAGGAAATCGGCAAGCAGTTCGTAGAGGGCAAGCTGCCCACCCCGCAGGAGATATGCACCAAGCAGCTCTACAAGGTGATGGACGAGATTGTGAAGGTGGACGTCAACGAGGAGGAGATTGCGCCCTTCATGGCCGAGATAAACCGCCACTTCGAGTTCATCGACAAGGAAGACATCATAAAGAAGATGGTGAGCCGCGAGTTCGGACGCTTCCTTGCCTACTACGCCAACGCCCCCGAAATAGACCAGCCCACGGGCAAGGGCGAGCGCGGCGCAAGGAAGGAGCGCGAGCGCGGCGAGCGCGGAGGCCGCCGCAAGGCCGAGCAGGGCTACCGCCGGCTGTTCATCAACCTCGGCAAGACCGACGGCTTCTACCCCGGCGAGCTGATGCAGTTCGTCAACCGCAACGTTGACGGCCGACAGGAGGTGGGCCACATCGACCTGCACGACAAGTTCTCGTACATCGAAGTGCCGGAGCGCGACGCCAACCGCGTGATGCGCGCCCTCGACGGCACGCGCTACCACGGGCGCGACGTGCGCTGCAACGACGCCGACGAGCCTAAGCCCGCAGGGCGCCCCGCACGACGTGGCGGCGGCGACGCGCCGCGCCAGTCGGCCTTCAGCAAGTTCGACAAGGGCCCGAAGAAGCGCAAGGACACGCCCAAGGGCAGCCGCCGCGCCGACAGCTTTGCCGACAACGGCGACCAGACCGACTGGCGGCAGTTCTTCCGCAACGACAACGTGAAGCTCAAAGGCGAGGAACCCGACTTCAGCGAAGAGGGCTGGGCGCGCCGCAAGCCAAGGAAGAAGTAAGCCTTCAGGCAAGATTGCATAATAAACAGCCATCGAGCCAATGGGGCCAGAGGTGACAGAGGGCAGCCGCGCCGGGCGCGGCCATCCCCCACCCCCGCCCCATTGGCTTTTTAATTGCGACGCACCGAATTAATGTTTTTTGGCTTTTGGCCATGCCGGATTTAACACGGCCAAAAGCAGCGAAATAGAGTTTGCGGGGCAAGTCCTGCGGCTTTAAGCAGTCCGCCGGAACGCCCCTTTTTCCCAAACGGCACGTTCCATGTTGCAAAACGGGCCGTTTCGCAACATGAAACGACCCGTTCCGCAAGCCAAAACGCCCCTCGCCGCAAGGCGATTTTCCAGTTTTCAGCCCAGTTTCCGCCCAAAGAGCCATGCCTTTTGGCAAAAACCAAAGGAAAACAAAGCCCCGCCGACTGCACACTTGGCGTGCGCCCACGCGCAACCGCCTGCGCCACAGCCCGTTGCGGCTGCACACCCGTGGCTGCGCCATACGCGGGCGAGCCGGCCTTCGGCCAGGAATGAGCGATTCTCAGGCCGTTTACGCCCCGAAGATTTAACATTTGGCGAGCCGCCGTCGCCCCTCAACCACGCTTCGGGTTGGAATTTGGCTCCGCCCTTTCGCCGCCCCTGTACTGCGCCGGGCTTACCCCGAAGTATTTCCTGAACGTGTTGTAAAAGTGCGTCTGGTTGGCAAACCCTGCCTCAATGCGTATTTCGTCCACGGTCAGGTCGGTCTCGGCGAGCCTCCTGGCCACGTGCTCCATGCGGGCGCGGCGCAAGTGGGCGGCAGGCGTTTCGCCCGTCAGCTCCACGGTGCGCTTGTAGAACTGGGCGCGGCCAAGCTTCATCATGGCTGCAAAAGCGTCGGTGGAAAAGTCCGGGTCGGCGGCGTTGGCCTCCAGTAAGCGGTTGAACGTGTCGACAAACCTCTTGTCCTTATGCTCCGTGACCACTTCCTTCACATTCCTCTCCGGGCGGCCTGCGCCCCCGGCCCGTTCCGATGCGCGGCGCCACTTGGCAGCCACCTCTACGCTGCGCACGCACGACGCCACGAGCACGCCCATGCCGAACGGGCGCACGAAGAAGTCGTCGGCCCCGGCCTCCACAGCCTTTATGCGGTTGCTGTCGCTGCCGTCGGAGTCCACTATTATGGTGCGCGTGCGCTGCCCGCGCTCGCGGCGCAGGCGCGCGGCCAAGGCATAGGCATCGGCCTGCGCCAGACTGCCTATCACCACGAGGCTGGCATCCGTCTCGCCGACTGCCGCAGACACGGCCTCGGCAAACCCGGCCTCCACCACCGTGAAGTATTCGCTAAGGCGGTAGCCCATGTAGCCGAGCGTCTCGGCGTCGTCTTCCACAACCACCACCGTCACGCCGGGGTTCATCGGCACAGGCAGCAATTCCCTCTCGCAGCCAGCCGCCACGGCGGGTTGCGGCAGGCTGCCGCCAGTGGCCACGCCGCCGGCGGCACGGTCTGGCACGGTGAGCGTAAACAAGGCCCCGCCGGCGGCGGCCTTGGCGTAGCCGAGCGTGCCGCCCATGGCCAAGGCCGCCTGGCGGCTCACGTACAGCCCCATGCCAAGGCCGCCGCCCGCCGTCTTAATGCCTGCGTATGGTATGAAGAGCTGCGGCAGGGTGCCGTCGGCCACGCCCGGCCCGCCGTCGGCCACGGCCACGCTAAGCCTCCCGTCGGCAAGCCGGATGCCCACGTCGACGACGCCTCCCGGCGGCGAAAACTTAACGGCGTTGTCCACAAGGTTGGCCACCACGGTCTCTATCATGTCTGGGTCGAACAGCCCCGTATGGCTCTTGGCGAAGGGAGTGAGCACAATCCTCACGCCGCGCGACGAGGCCAGCCCCCTGAAGTTGTCGCACACGCCGCGCACCGTAGCCACGAAATCGGCAGGCCGCAGGCGCGGCACGAGCGACAGCTTGCTAAGCTTGCGGAACTGCACCAGCCGCTCCACCATGCCGCACAGCCGCGCGGCGTTGCCCGCCACGGTGCGCACAGCCGTGGCGGGGAGCGTCCCCTTGCCTGCCTCCACAATCTGGTCGGCGGCAGCCCTGATGAGCGTCAGCGGCACGGTAAGCTCGTGGCTGGCGGCGGTGAAGAAGCTTAGCTTCATCTCCGTCACGCCACGCTCCACCTCAAGCCTGCGGCGCAACACCCAGATGCGGCGCAGCCCAAAGGCAGCGGCGGCGGCCAGGACGGCGGCAGCCATGGCGTAGGCGGCCCAGGCGGCGGCAGAGTTCCACCACGGCTGCATCACGGCAATGGCCATGGTGGCCTCGCCGCCCCAGTTGCCGCGGCCGTCGTTAGACCTCACGTGCAGGCGGTAGCTGCCCGGCGGCAGCTTCGTGTAGGTGGCGGTGTTGCGCCCCGTGGGGTGGCCCCAGCCGTCTTCAAGCCCCTCTAAGTAGTATTGGTACTGCACTGAGCGCAGGTCGGCGTAGCAGAAGTTGGAGAAGCTGAAGGCCAGCGTGTTCATGTCGTATGGCACGGCGAGCGTGTCGCCACCGAGGCTTGCCTCCCGGCCGGGGTCGCGGCGGTGCCCGTTCACCTCCACCGAGGTGACGAACGTTCGGTGTCCGGCTGCCCGTGGCGCACCTCCGCCCGGCCATACCCTCACCGCGCCACGGTGGGTGCCAAACACAATCGAGCCGTCGGGCAGCGTGGCGCAGGCCTTCTCCGAGTAGGTGTCGCCGTGTATGCCCGCGCCGAAGAAATGGTTGCCCACTATTCAATAATTATATTCAGTAGAACCTTGTTTTATTAATTATTCTTGTATATCAGTTATTTGCAGATATTTTCATTTAATTGAAATACGCACGGAATTTCACGGTTTTAGAAAATATTGGTACTATTTGGTACTATATTTCAGAATAGAT
>CALUMB010000113.1 GCA_944321645.1 uncultured Prevotella sp. | reverse complement strand
CCAGCTTCTGCGGAGTGAGCGGCGAGGGCGTTGCAGCCATGTTCCTTTGGTGCTGCCGCCATGGCTTAACGCCTGCTGCCATCGTTGCCTACATAGCCGCAGCCGCCCTCCTTTGGTGCGCCGACGCGGCCTTGACAATAAGCCTGGCCCACAGCGACTCACGGAAAGTCAGCAAGGCGGCAAGCCATGGAAGCCGGGCTGCAACCATACCCAACGGCAGCGCGGGACGCTATTTCGTATGGCTCGAAGCAAAAAGCACCATGCGCAACCCGGCAGTGAAGCGCAACGTTGCGCAAAGCACCGCACTCACTGCACTGCTAAGCATCGCGCTTGCCGCCTCGCCAAACGAAGGCGTCGGCGCGTTCGGCAACATGATGTGGTGCCTTTACTGTTTCCTGCTGCTGCCAATATCTACCATTTCGAGGATAATGGAAGTGGAGGGCAATTACATTGGCCTGCTCCTGACGCGCAAAGACTGCCTTGGAGAGCTGCTCAAAGCCAAATACCGCTGCCTTTGCATCACCCTCGCACTGCCTGCGGCCATGCTCCTGCCAGCAGTCGCCACAGGCAAACTGACGTGGGGCGAACTCCTCGCAGGCTTGCTCACGGCAAGCGGCACGGCGGCTTTCATGCTCTTCCAGTTGGCCGCACACAACAGGCAGGCCATGCCCCTCGACGATCGCGGCGGCCGCAAGACTGCCGCCAACGCCACTCGCAAGCTTGCCACAGTGGCCGCAGTGATAGCTTTGCCGTGCGCGACGCTCGGCTTAGTAGGCGCGACGGCGGGCCACGGCGCAGCCATCGCCACGCTGGCGGCAACCGGGGCGGCGCTCACCACCACCCACAGGCTGTGGCTAAGCAACATACACAAGCGGATGTTGCGCACAAAGTACGAAATGGCCGAAGGCTTCAACGCCTCACGAAAGTAGCCAACGCGGCAACCCACTGGTTGCCTCCGCCCCCCGGCAGGAGAAAACCAAACCATCTGTAACACCTTAACAACAACAAACAGGATATGCACTTCACAGGAATAATCATCGCAGTGAGCACCTTTCTGATAATCGGGATGTTCCATCCCATCGTGATAAAAGCCGAATACTACACCGGGACGCGACTCTGGTGGGTGTTCCTCGCCCTCGGCATAGCCGCCATCGTTGGCGCGATGTTCATCGAAAACGTCATCCTCTCGTCGGTAATGGGCGTGGTCGGCGCATCGTTCCTTTGGTCCATCGGCGAGCTGTTCGACCAGCGCAAGCGCGTGATGAAAGGCTGGTTTCCGATGAACCCGAAGCGCAGGCACGAATACGAGAAGAAATGAAGACGGCAATAATCATGGTGGGAAAGACCACCGACAAGCACTTTGCCGCCGGGATAGACGACTATGTGGCCCGCATCGGCCATTATATGCCTGTCGAGGTGGTCACCATACCGGAGCTTAAAAACACCAAAAGCCTGACCGAGGAACAGCAAAAGGCAGCCGAAGGCGAGCTGATTCTCCGGCAGGTGAAGCCCGCCGACACCCTCGTCCTGCTCGACGAGAACGGAACGGAGCGCACCAGCGTGGCCTTCGCCCGCTGGATGGAGCAAAAGCGAAACACCGTGCGCCGCCTCGTGTTCGCGATAGGAGGCCCCTACGGTTTCTCGCCCGATGTGTATTCGCGGGCAAACGAGATGGTGTCGCTCTCGCGAATGACTTTCTCACACCAGATGGTGCGCCTCATCTTCGCCGAGCAAATCTACCGCGCCTGCACCATAATCAAGGGAGAGCCTTACCACCACCAATGAAAAGTTGCGCCAAATGCGCCCAAACCGCGCGGCAACATAAAAAATAATTGCAAAATAATTTGGCCGAATCAGACAAAAGCATTACCTTTGCACCCGCAAAACAACACCAAGGTACCTTGGCCGAGCGGTTAGGTAACGGTCTGCAAAACCGTGTAGAGCAGTTCGACTCTGCTAGGTACCTCAAACAAAATGGTGCGGCAATTTCTTGCCGCACCATTTTGTTTTAAGTGAAGAGTGAAAAGCGAAGAGTGAAGAACCAATATGCACAATGGCTGATGCACAACGCCCCGCCGAGCTACACATTGATTCTTCACTCTTCACTTTTCGCTCTTCACTTATTTTAACCCACGCGAAACAGGCTTTTAAACGGAAAAGGAATAACTTTGCGGGTATGGAAAATACCGAAACAATCATCAGCGAACTGCGCTCGCTCGCCACCGAAGAGAAGCGGCAGGTGCTCCCGCGCTTCTTCAAGGCCGGGCCGGGCGAGTATGGCGAGGGCGACAAGTTCCTCGGCGTGACAGTGCCGAAGTCGCGCAGCGTGGCGCGAAACCACTTGGACGCAAGCCCCGCCACACTCGGCAGCCTGCTCGCCTCGCCATGGCACGAAGCCCGCCTTTGCGCCCTACTGATAATGGTGGGGCAGGCCGCCAAGGCCGACGACAGGCGGCGCAAGGAGCTGTTCGACTTCTATTTGGCGCACACCGACCGCATAAACAACTGGGACCTGGTCGACCTCTCGGCACCGGCCATCGTAGGGGGCTACCTCGCCGACAAGCCGCGCGACACGCTCTACAAGCTCGCCGAGAGCCAAAGCCTGTGGGAAAACCGCATTGCCATAGTGGCGACAATAACCTTCATGCGCAACGGCGAACTTGACGACACATTCGCACTTGCATCGAAACTGATGGGCCACAGCCACGACCTCATGCACAAAGCCGTAGGGTGGATGCTGCGCGAGGCCGGCAAGCGCGACCCAAGCCGGCTCACGGCATACGTCGAGGCAAACCGCGCCGCCATGCCGCGCACCACGCTGCGCTACGCCATCGAACGCTTCACCGCCGAAGAGCGCAAAAGACTCATGAGGCGGCACGACTGAACCAACAGACACACACCACACGACTTATGGACACAAACAACCAAAACACATTCGCAGACATTATATGCAAGCAGCTCGGCCTGCCTGCCAAGGGCGTGGCAGGCACCGTCGAACTGCTCGACGAAGGATGCACAATACCCTTCATCAGCCGCTACCGCAAGGAGCGCACCGGCGGGCTGGACGAGGTGCAGATAGCCGCCATAGCCGACCTCAAGGCACGCCTAAGCGAAATGGCAAAGCGCAAGGAGACCATAGTGAAGGCCATAACCGACCAGGGCAAGATGACGCCAGAACTCTCAAGACGCATAGCCGACTGCTGGGCGGCAGCCGAGCTGGAGGACATCTACCTGCCATACAAGCCCAAGAGGCGCACCCGCGCACAAGTGGCGCGCGAGCAAGGGCTTGAGCCGCTGGCCGCAATAGTAATGGCCCAGCGCGAGCGCGACATAGAGCGGGTGGCCGCAAGGTTTGCCAAAGGCGGCGTGGCCGACGCCGCAGCCGCGCTGAAGGGCGCACAAGACATAATAGCCGAGGGCGTGAGCGAAGACGAGCGCACGCGCAACGCTGCCCGCGCAGCCTTCAGGCGCGGCGCGACCATCGTGTCGAAGGCGGTGAAGGGGAAAGCCGACACCGACGAGGCCGCAAAATACTCCGACTACTTCGACTACTCCGAGCCGCTGCGCCGACTGCCTGCCCACCGCCTGCTGGCCATGCGGCGGGGCGAGGAGGAAGGCGTGCTGCGCATCAGCATCGAGGCCGACGGCAGCGAATGCGGCGAAAGGGTCAGGCGCAACTACGTGGCCAAGGGCGGCGGGCAATGCTCCGCGCTCGTGGCCGAGGCCGTTGACGACGCCATGAAACGCCTCGTGTTCCCATCCATGGAGACCGAGTTTGCGGCCATCGCCAAGGAGAAGGCCGACGAGGAGGCCATCCGCGTGTTTGCCGAAAACCTGCGCCAGCTGCTGCTCGCAGCCCCGCTCGGGCAGAAGCGCGTAATGGCCATCGACCCCGGATTCCGCACCGGCTGCAAGGTGGCGTGCCTCGATGCACAGGGCAACCTGCTGC
>CALUMB010000112.1 GCA_944321645.1 uncultured Prevotella sp. | reverse complement strand
GCCCCGCCGTGAGCGAAAGCTTCCGGCGGGGCTTTTTTCGTCCCATGGCGCGGGGGAGGGGCGGTTGGGATGGTAGGTGGGGGAAGGAGAGGTAGGTGTTTGACCTAACGTTTTTGCTTTTGAGAAATATTGGATAGATTGGTGGTTTTTGAAAAATTATTAGTAAGTTTGCAGATGCTTACAAAATAGCAATGACTTTTTTATGGGAGAATATATCGTTTCTGCACGCAAGTACAGGCCGTCAACATTTGATTCAGTAGTTGGGCAACACGCATTGACTACTACTCTGAAAAACGCCGTTAAGAGCGGTAAGCTTGCCCATGCTTACTTGTTTTGTGGGCCGAGGGGTGTGGGGAAGACGACTTGTGCAAGGATATTTGCCAAGGCGATTAATTGCCAGAACCCCACACCAGATGGAGAGGCTTGCAATGAATGTGAGAGTTGCAAGGCTTTTAACGAGCAGCGGTCGTTTAATATCTTTGAGCTGGATGCCGCAAGCAACAACTCTGTGGAACACATCAAGACTTTGATGGAGCAGACCCGCATCCCGCCACAAGTTGGAAAGTATAAGGTTTTTATAATCGACGAGGTACACATGCTTTCGACTGCGGCTTTCAATGCCTTTTTGAAGACATTGGAAGAGCCGCCTGCCCATGTAATATTTATCTTGGCAACAACTGAAAAGCATAAGATTCTGCCAACGATACTTTCGCGTTGCCAGATTTATGATTTCGAGCGCATGGCAGTTGCAGAGACGATAGACCATCTAAAGCATGTTGCCGAGAGCGAGGGCATCAGTTATGAAGAAGAGGCACTTGCCGTAATCGCCGAGAAGGCAGATGGCGGGATGCGCGACGCACTGTCTATTTTTGACCAAGCTGCGAGCTTTTGTCAGGGTAACATTACTTACCAGAAGGTTATTGAAGACCTAAATGTGCTTGATTCCGACTATTATTTCCGCATTTTGGATTATAGTGTGGCAAATAAAGTCAGCGACATAATGGTGTTGCTCAATGACATTGTGAACAAAGGCTTTGATGCGGGGCTTCTTGTAGGCGGACTAGCCAAGCACGTCAGGAACGTGCTCATGGCGAAAGACGAAAGCACCTTGCCTTTGCTTGAGGTTAGCGAACAACAACGCAAGAGATACAAAGAGCAGGCCGCAAAGTGCGACAACCGGTTTCTATTCAATGCTTTAAAGCTGACAAATCAGTGTGATATAAATTACAGGCAGAGCAGCAATAAGCGTTTGCTCGTTGAGCTTACGTTGATAGAAATCGCGCAGTTGACCCAGCCGGACGATGCCGCCGGTGCGGGGCGTAGGCCCCGTAGATTGAAAACCCTGTTCAGGAATATTGTCCGTCAGCCCCAGCCAACCAAGCAGGCCCCGCAGGTAGCCTCGGCTGGTGGCTCTGTTGGACACATAAATGTTGAAGCAACAGTTTCGCCCAAGGTGGCTTCAGCGAGTGTGGTTAAGGATGTTCAGGCCCCCTCTCCACAGCCTACGGCAAATTATTCGTCGACAAGCAGGCCCCATTTGAAATCAAAGATAGGGTCTGTTGGATTCTCGTGGAGTAACTTGAAGGAGTCGTCGCAGCCACAAAAGCAGATTGTCGTTTCGCCAGTGCTCGATGAAAAAGCCGTAGGCACGCAACCTAAGGTTGAAGAAAGTGCATTCACACAGTCTGACCTTGAGTACCAATGGATGTCAATGTGCAACCGTATGCCCCAGCATTTGAGCGGGATTGCGGCCCGGATGAAAAACATGAAGCCAAGCATTGCGGATTTTCCCACAGTGGAGGTTGTGGTTGAAAACCAAATAATGATGGACCAGATGCGCCAAATAAAGGGCAGCATACAAAACACGCTGAAGCTGTACTTGCATAACGCGAAGATAGTCTTGGTAATGAAACTGGCCGAGAACCACGAACAGGTTCGTATCTTGTCTCGTCGCGAGCAGTTCGACGAGATGAGCAAGCGCAACCAGTCCATTGGCAAATTGCGTGGGTTGCTTGACTTGGAGTTGGCCTGAAAACTAAGTTTATGAAGCTGCCTTGTTTTTGTCCGTTTGTTGAGTGAGATTCCAATGGGAGTTTGGCGACTGTAAGAAAATTGCCGGTTGAATGTTGAAACCGGCAAATAGCCTGTCAAATGGCACACCCGCTGCGAATTAAGTAGACGCATATAGCCCACCGCTGAAAAACAAAGCGGCTTTTTGTGCTGTTTATCGGCAACGATGACACCATTATATCATGCGCCCAACGCGGTTTTATATTGGTTGTGGCGTATAGCATCAGGCGACAGGGGGTAATGTCGTTTTTTGTGAACTTGTTATGAAGTTTTCGCGTAGCATCATTGAAACACCGTGAAAACGAAAATTTAATATTCTTTCGATAATTTTGCCGCGAACAAATCAACATCAAGGTTATATGGTAAGATTATTATCTTTTGTTTTTGTCGTGCTTGGATTTTTCACGACGGTTTATGGTCAGGCGCAATCGTCAGCACCTAAGCGGCCTAAGCTCGTGGTGGGCGTAGTGGTCGACCAAATGCGCTGGGATTACCTCGCTTACTATGGTTATGCCTTTGGCGAAGGTGGATTCCGCAGATTGCTTTCTGAAGGTTTCAGCTGCGACAACAATTCGCTCAACTATTTGCCCACCGTTACTGCCTGTGGCCACACTTGCCTCTACACCGGCTCTGTACCTGCAATCACGGGCATAGCCGGAAATAATTTCTATAAAGACGGCGTGAAAGTATATTGCGCCGACGATTCTACGGTGCAGACCGTTGGCAGCACTACCAAGGCCGGACGGATGTCGCCGCGCAACCTTCGCGTTACCACGATGTGCGATGCCGTGAAGATTGCCCAAAATTTCGCTTCAAAAACCATCGGCGTTTCGCTCAAAGACCGTGGGGCAATATTGCCGGCCGGCCATACGGCAGATGCCGCTTATTGGTTTGACAACGAGTCGGGCGTGTTCGTCACCAGCACATATTATATGGAGGAACTCCCGAAGTGGGTGTCAGACTTCAATGCTGCCAATCGAAAGGACAAAGATATTCGCTATACTCCCGAGGGCAACGAACTTGTGGCCGATATGGCCATTGCCGCCTTGCGTGGCGAGAAGCTTGGCCAAGGCTCGACAACCGATTTCCTTGCCGTCAGTTTTTCTTCCACAGATTATATAGGGCACCGCTACGGAACGCGCGCCAAGGAAACGGAGGAGGCGTATCGCCGCCTCGACGGCGAGGTGGCAAAGCTGCTTGCTGCCCTCGACATGGCTGTAGGGAAAGGTAACTATCTCTTATTCCTCTCGGCCGACCATGCCGCTGCCCATAATGCTGCACTCATGCAGGAGCACGGCGTGCCTGCCGGCGAATGGATGGAGACTGAGGCACTGCAAGGCATGAACGATTACTTGAGGAAGCGGTATTCAACTACTGTGCCTTTTGTTAAGGATTTCATGGAATATCGTGTCTACCTCGACCACGAAGCCATTGTTGCCGGCGGACACGCTGTTGCCGAGGTGGCGGCATCGCTTTCCGAATACATCAGTCGCGACGACCGCGTGGCTTACGCTGTGCCTTACGTCCTTGTGCCTACGTCAAACATTCCTCAGGCCATACGGGAGCGCATCACAAACGGTTACAACCCAAAGCGCAGCGGCGACATACAGGTTGTCCTCCAGCCGGGGTATTATGGCTTCGAGCCAGATTCCTACCACGAAGGTACAACCCACGGCGCGTGGTGTCCTTACGATTCCCACACCCCACTGATATTCTATGGCTGGAATGTTGCCAGTGGCCGCACTTCCCGTGAGACCCACATCACAGACGTTGCCGCCACCGTATGCTCCTTGCTTGGCGTGCAAAGTCCTAATGGTTGCATCGGCACGCCCATAGATTTGCATTGAGATTCAGAAGCAGTGTTGGTATTTCGGCATTGAAGGTAATGAACACCGGCTGGCGGCCATGCTTTGCCAGCCGGTGTTTTTTATTTGCCAGATGGTGTGCTTTAGGCGTTGTTGGGTTAGGGGTGGCTTGCATGATGCCTTTAGGCAGCTGTCGAAACCGGCTGGAAATACGCGACAATCAATGGCAATGTGTACTGCATACCGAGCGCATTAATGATGTTAAGGTGTCTTAATTTGCGCGTACAATCTGGCTGGAGCACCGTTTCGTGTTTCAAAACGTGCCGTTTCATGCTATAAAACGGCACGTTTTGCTATGCGAAATGGCCTGTTTTGGAACGCAAAACGGCAGGAACGTGTAATGCGTTGGAACTCAATTGATTGCAGTCGGGCCGCCGATTCGTCTTGCTTTTACGAAAGTTAACAATTCGTTGCCTTCGCAAATTTCTTGAGTTTAGGATTTGCCATAGCAGGTTTGTTGTTGCGCGTGTGGGCTTGCAGATGGCTGGCATACATATAGGAAATTCAGAATTAAGACTTTTTATCTTCAAACTTTTAGGCCGTTTGCGATATTATTATTACCTTTGCACCCGGTTTTGGCTCCGTAGCTTAGCTGAATAGAGCGTCAGATTCCGGTTCTGAAGGTCTTGGGTTTGAATCCCAACGGAGTCACAACAGAATCTAAGCGGAAATCCTTTG
>CALUMB010000111.1 GCA_944321645.1 uncultured Prevotella sp. | reverse complement strand
CGGCCTTGGCCGTGTCGAGCCCGATGGCCTTGATGGCGTCGATTACCCACTGGTCGATCTCGTCGGAGAACTCGTCGAGGTAGATGTCCTCGTCGGCTTCGCTCTCGCTCACCACGCGGAACACGTCGATGGTGTATTCGGTGAGCATGCTGGCCAGCTTGATGTTGAGTCCGCCTCGCCCGATGGCCAGCGACACCTCTTCTGGCTGCAGGTAGACTTCGGCCTTGCGGCTCTCCTCGTCTATCGTGATGCTCGACACCTTGGCCGGGCTGAGCGCGCGCTGTATGAACAGCTGCACGTTGCTGGAGTAGTTGATTACGTCGATGTTCTCGTTGCACAGCTCGTGTACGATGCCATGCACGCGGCTGCCCTTCACGCCGACGCAGGCTCCCACGGGGTCGATGCGGTCGTCGTAGCTCTCGACGGCCACTTTTGCCCTTTCGCCGGGCATACGTGCCACGCGGCGTATGGTGATCAGGCCGTCGTTGATTTCCGGCACCTCGGCTTCGAGCAGCCTTTCGAGGAATATTGGGCTGGTGCGGCTTAGGATTATGCGCGGGTTGTTGTTCTCGTTGTCCACGCGGAGCACGATGGCCCTCACGGTCTCGCCCTTGCGGTAGGCGTCGGCGGGTATCTGCTCGCTCTTTGGCAGGTGCAGCTCGTTGCCCTCGTCGTCGATGAGGAGCACTTCGCGGCGCCAAGTCTGGTAGACTTCGCCGCTCACGATGGTGCCCACCTTGTCCTTGTACTTGTTGTAGAGCGCGTCGTGCTCAAGCTCGAGTATCTTCGAGGCGAGCGTCTGGCGCAGGTTCAGTATGGCGCGGCGTCCGAACTTGCTGAAGTTCACCTCCTCGCTAACTTCCTCGCCCACTTCGTAGTCAGGCTCTATCTTCTGCGCGTCGGTGAGCGAAATCTGCTTGTTCTCGTCCTGCACCTCGCCGTCTGGCACGACAATGCGGTTGCGGTGTATCTCGAAGTCGCCTTTGTCCGGGTTGACAATGACGTCGAAGTTCTCGTCGCTGCCGAAGATTTTGGCTATGACGTTGCGGAAGCTCTCCTCGAGCACGCTCACGAGCGTGGTGCGGTCGATGTTCTTCGTTTCCTTGAACTCCTGGAAGGTCTCGATCATGCTCGGCCCTTTTTCGTCTTTCTTTGCTGCCATTGATTTATTTGAAGCTTAATAGATATTTTGTGTATTTCACGTCGTTCATGTCGTATTCCTTGTCGACGTCGGCCACCACGGGGCGCTTTTTGCCCTCGATGTGCTGCTTTTCCTTCACGGTGACGACGAACCTTTCGCCCTCCACCGCCTTGAGCACCCCGTGTACTTTCTTGCCGTCGGCCTGCATCACCTCCACTTCCTTGCCCACGTGTATGGCGTATTGCTGCGCCACTTTGAAGGGCTGGCCTATGCCGGCCGACCCGACTTCCAGCTCGTAGTCGTCGAGCTGCGTGCCGAGGCGTGCCTGCAGGTGGCGGCTAAGCTCCGCGCAGTCTTCTATCCACACTCCGTCGGCATGGTCGATTTCCACAACGATTCGGTTGTCCGGCTCCATGCTGATGTCCACGAGGAAATACTCGTTGCCTTGCAACCACTCCTCGACGATTGTCCTGATTTCGTTTTTGTCGATCATAAATGTCGTGTCATTAAAATAAAATGAGGAGCTTCGGCGAAGCCCCTCATTCCACTGAACGCTGCAAAGGTACGGAAAAAATCGCTATCTTCCAAGGATTGTGGCCGGAAATAGTCGTTTTTTATTCGTTTTTTATCCGTTTTGGCACGGCCAAGCCCGCCTGCCTGGCCTCTTTGCCGCTGCTTGTGGGCTTTTGCCCGGCTGCCGGCGCTCCCAGCACGGCCTTCCCCATCGCCTCCACCTTGGCCTTGATGTAGCTGGCGAAGCCCTCGCCGCCGAGCACTTCGACGTTGCCGAGCAGGCCGAGCACGAAGCGCCCCACGCCCACGTAGCTGCACACGTCGAGGCGCAGGAGCCAGCGCTGGCCGCCGTCGGGGGCTATGTGGGCTGCCGAGCGCGGGTATTCCTCGGTGAGGATGTTGTATGCCAGGCGGTCGAGCCGCAGTTCCACGGGCAGCTGCTCCTCGGAGCTGAACATGAAGATGTCGGTGAACATCCGCTTGTGGGCGGCCTCGTGCTCCCACGGGTCGTGGAGCATCTCTACGCTTTCCATGCGTGCTACCTTGAACGTCTTGTTCATGCCGGAGGATATTTCGTAGCAGCGCACTTCGTTGTTGCCGTCGAGGAACATGAACGGCTCCACCACGCGGCTTGCCACGGTGTCGCTGTGCGGCGAGGAGTAGCGGTGCAGCACGGCCTTGTTCTTAAGCTTTATGGCGTCGTAGAGTGTGCTGACGTTGCGCCCGGCCTGTTCGCGCAGCTCCACGTCGTCGAGTATGTCGAGGTCGTACAGGCGGTCGAGCTTCTGCCTTAGGTGGCGCACCTGCAGGCTGTTGCCGTCGGCGCGGTCGAGCAGGCGGCGCAGCGTTATGGCCTCGTCTTCGGTGAAGTGGAGCGTCTTGAACAGCTTCGCGAAGAACGGCGACGCCTTGTCGAGGCTGTAGGCGGTGCCGCGCTTCTCCACCTTGAACCCCGCCTGGCGGAAGAAGTCGATGTAGTAGTAGAGGTTGCGGCGCGATATGTCGAGCCGCTCGCAGAGCTGCTGCACGGTGTAGCTGCGGTTTTCGGTCATGAGGAGCATCAGTTCCAGCTCCCGTTCGAGTTGGTTGTGTCGCATGGGCGGTGTGGGTTTGTGTGCCGGCGCTGGCGCTTGTGGTGGCCTCCGTAGCCTCCGCCGGGCGCGGCTTATCTCATGCAAAGATAGCACATTTGGCGGCAATGCTTTGCCGTTAGCCGGAAAATTGCTATTTTTGCGCACCGAAACCATTGCCGCGCCCGGCCTCCGGGCCTGTGTGGCGCGGCCCAAGCCAACAACAAGACCATGGATGTAAAGATAGAAGACTCGTGGCGCCGACGCCTCGCGGCGGAGTTCGACAAGCCTTATTTCGCACGGCTCGCGGCCTTCGTGCGCTCGGAGTATGCCGCCGGGGCGTGCTACCCTCCGGGCAGGCTCATCTTCAACGCCTTCAACCTATGCCCGTTCGACAGCGTGAAGGTGGTGATAATCGGCCAAGACCCCTACCACGAGCCGGGCCAGGCCCAGGGGCTTAGCTTCTCCGTGGGCTACGGGGTGGCCATCCCGCCGTCGCTCGTCAATATATATAAGGAGATAGAGCTTGACCTCGGCAAGCCCATGCCTCCTTCGGGCGACCTCACCCGCTGGGCGCGGCAGGGCGTGCTGCTGCTCAACGCCACGCTCACCGTGCGCGCCCACCAGGCGGCAAGCCACCAGCGGCAGGGGTGGGAGGAGTTCACCGACGCCGCCATCAGCGCGCTCAACGCCGGGCGCGACCACCTCGTGTTCATGCTCTGGGGCGGCTACGCCCGCTCCAAGGCGAGGCTGGTGGACCCCTCGCGCCACCTCGTGTTGCAGTCCGTCCACCCCTCGCCGCTGTCGGCCAACAGGGGCGGGTGGTTTGGCAACCACCACTTTTCGCGTGCCAACGCCTACCTTGCCAGCCACGGCGTGGAGCCGGTGGACTGGTGAGCCGCCGGTAAGCCGGTAGGCCGATTAGCCTAATAAGCCTAATCAGTCCAATCAGTCCAATTAGTCCAATAAGTCAAACAAGCCAAAGCCATGACCAACAACAACGTGGCGGCTCTGCCGCCGATAATCCAGATAGGCGACGTGCTCGTGTCGCCCGACGTGTTCACCGAGTGCTTTTGCTGCGACCTCGACGCCTGCCGGGGCGCGTGCTGCGTGGAGGGGGATGCCGGGGCGCCCGTCACCCTCGACGAGATTGCGGCCTTGGAAGGCTCGCTCGACGCCGTGTGGGGCAGCCTCGCGGCAGGGGCGCAGGCCGAGATAGACCGCAACGGGGTGGCCTGCACCGACCCGGAGGGCGAGCTTGTCACCTCCATCGTGGCCGGGCGCGACTGCGTGTTCGCCTACCACGAGGGCGGGTGCTGCTTCTGTGCGCTCGAACGCGCCTGCAGCGCCGGGCTGACGTCGTTCCGCAAGCCCATGAGCTGCGCCCTCTACCCGCTGCGCGAGAAGGCGTTCGCCAACGGCACCGTGGGCCTTAACTACCACCGCTGGGAGGTGTGCCGCCCGGCCGTGGCCAAGGGCCGCGCCCTCGGCCTGCCGCTCTACCGCTTCCTGGCCGGGCCGCTGCGCCGCCGCTTTGGCGACGAGTGGTACGGCCAGCTGCTCGAGGCGGCGCGTATGCTGGGGCTGTAGGGCAGGGGCCGTCCGGCCTATTGCAGGCTGCTGGCCTTGCGGTAGGACATCGGGGTCATGCCCACGTGCTCCTTGAAGTACTTGCCGAAGAACGACTGGCTCGGGAAGTTCATGTGGGCGGCCAGCTCCTTTATGCTCTTCGACGTGTTGCGGAGCAGCAGGCACATCTCCAGCACCACGTATTTGTCTATCCATTCGTTGGGTGTGTGCTGGCTCGCGCACTTTATGCTGTCGGCCAGGTACTTGGTGGAGATGAGCATCTGCCCGGCATACCACGACACGCGCCGCTCCTGCCGGAAGTGACCAGCGTTTTGAACACCCGCGCCGGGTCCTGCCCGGTCAGCTTTGCCACCGTGGCGCCGTCCACGGCGGCGC
>CALUMB010000110.1 GCA_944321645.1 uncultured Prevotella sp. | reverse complement strand
TGGCGATGGTCGTACCGTCGTTGAACGTGTTGCTGAGAATCACCGAGTTGCCCACCTTCACCGGTATGTCGAGTATCACGCCCGCAATCGTCGAGCGTATGAGAGTGGAGCTGGCGTTGGCGTTGCTGCGCGACATCCCGTCGCGCACCACCTGCAATGCGTCCTCGGCGGCGGCCATTTCCTCACGGGCCTGGTCGCGCGACTGGCGCACCTTGTCGTACTCCTCGTCGCTCACGAGCCGCCGGTCGTGCAGCGACTTCTCGCGCTCGAAGTCGGTTTCGGCCTGCCTCAGGTTTATCTCCGCAAGGCGGACGCGGCTCTGCGCCGAGCTAAGCTGGCTCATGTCGGGTATCACCTTCACCTTGGCAATCACCTCGCCGGCCTGCACCTTGTCGCCCGGCTCTTTCATTATCTCGCTTACTATGCCGCTAATCTGCGGCTTGACGCTCACCTCGTCGCGCGGCTCGATCTTGCCTGTGACAACGGTCGCGCGGCTGATGTCGCCCACCTTGGGCCTGAACTCGGCGTAAGCCACAGGCTTGGGGCGCGACTTCTGGTAGAGGAACACGAACGTTCCGACAAACGCCAAGGCCACCACGGCCCCGACAATGACCCTCGAATAGTTTTTCATATCTGGTTTCTTTTAAGTTTTCTATGGGAGTTACGGGAGGACAGGGAGAGCCGGGAGGCCTGGGAAACACGGGGAAGCGGCAAGCCCCCAACGCCACGCCGCGCAGCCATTTTTACCTTTTTACCCTTCTACCCTTTTACTCTTAGCTTACCTTTTTTACCTTTTTACCCTTCTACCTTTTTACTTTTACCTCTACTCTTCGCGCATGGCGTCCACCGGCTTCACCTTCATTGCCCTCCAGGCCGGGGCAAGCCCGGCAGCCATGCCGAGCAGGCAGAGCAGAGCGGCGGCCAGAAGCGCAGTGCCGAACCCCACCTGGAAGCTCGCCGCCGCCACCCCGTCGGTGGTGTTGGCAAGCTCGATCATCTGCAATACGGCCACGGCCAGCATTATGCCTAACGCCCCCGCCACAGCCGTAAGCGCGACGCTCTCGGCCATTACCTGCCCCACTATCATGCGCGGGGTGGCCCCTATGGCGCGGCGTATGCCGATTTCCGACGTGCGCTCGCGCACCGTCACCATCATAATGTTGCTCACCCCGATGGCCCCGGCAAGCAGAGTGCCGATGCCTATGAGCCAAGTGAGGAAGCCCATCCCTCGGAAAAGGTTGTCGAGCATGGCGAAAAGTATTTCCGTGTTGAACACCATCACCCCCTGCTCGTCAGCCGGATCGACAGCATGGGCGCGTGCCACCACGCCCCTTATGCGGCCGGCAAGCTCGCTCATCACCACGCCCGGGCGAGCCGTCACGGCAATCATGTCCACAGCCGAGCCGCGGTTGTAGGCCCGCTGCACCACCGGGAGCGGCACGGCCACGGCCTCGTCGGCGCTCCCGCCTATGCTTATGGCGTTGCTGGAGCGGTAGTCCACGCCCACAATCTCGTAGTAGATGGAATCGATGCGCAGCGACTTGCCGCACGGGTCGCCGCCTTCAGGGAACAGCTCGGTGTAGATTCGCCGCCCTATCACGCACACCTTGCGCCCCATAGTCATGTCCATCGGGTTGAGGTAGCGCCCGTAGCGCACCATCGGGGCGCATATCGCGGCATACTCCGGCGTGGCTCCCTTGGTGTGGCACGAGGCCGAGCGGTCGCCTACGACAGCCTTTCCGCCGCCCACCACGAGCAGCGGCGCAACCTTGTCGAGCTGCGGCACCTGGCTGCGCAGCCTGCCAACGTCTCTATAGTCCATGCTCCAGCGGCGGCCCTTCTGCAGCCCCCGGTAAGCCTTCGACGTGGGTTGCGCCCACACCATGGCAGAGTTTGTGGCGAACCCGTCGAAGTTCGACTGCAGCATCTGCTCCAGCCCGCCGGCCCCGCCGATAAGCAGAATGAGCATGAACACGCCCCAGAACACGCCGAAGCCCGTCAGCAGGCTGCGGGTCTTGTTGCGCATGAGCGTGTCGAATATCTCCCTGAAATTCATAATTCACAATCCGCAATCCGTTGTTTCAATGCTCCCTCATGGCCTCGATTGGCCTCACGCGGGCCGCGCGTCGCGCCGGGGCCAGCCCGGCCAGCGTCCCGGCGGCGATGATTACGAGCGTAGCTTGCAGGCAAACGCCTATGCCCACGGTGGGGTCGGCAAACATCGTGGCCTTGAACAGCCCAGTGTCCACCTGCGTGCGGCCTATCGCGGCCGCCATATACTCGTTGGCCGCGATGCCGCAGAGCATCCCGATGTAGCCGAACACCGCCGTTATTGCCACGCTCTCGGCCACCACGAGCCGCAATATAGCCCACGGCCCGGCGCCAATTGCCTTGCGTATGCCGAACTCGCGGGTACGCTCCCTAACGGCGATGAGCATGATGTTGCTCACGCCCACGATGCCGCTAAGCAGCGTGAGCAGCCCGACCACCCACAGGGCGGTGCGCAGCATGGCTATGCCCTTGGCCATTTGTATGTTGCCCATGAAGCGGTTCCACAGCCACACGGCGCTGGCGTCGTCGGGCGCGGCGCGGTGGTTGAGGTTCAGCTTGGCGGTGTAGTCGGCCTCGAAGGCGTCGTTCTGCGCCTCGGTCTCCAGCCCGCCGAAGGTGAACTCGATGTTGCCCACGCGGTCGCCGGCGCCGTAGATGGCGCACACGGTGGTGTGCGGGCAGAACACGTCGGTGGCCTGCACCATGCCGTCGCCGCGGTAGACGCCCACCACCCGCCACACGAGGCCGTCGGCCCTGACCGCCTTCCCCACCGGGGAGCCGCCCTGCGGCCACAGCTCGCGGGCCTGGTCTTCGCTCACCACGGCCACCTTGCGCCGCTCCTTCATGTCGATGTCGTTGATGAAGCGGCCTTGGACAACCTGCCGCTTGTTAATCTCGCGGTCGGCGGGATACACCCCCGAGAGCGTCTGCCCGGTCATGTAGTTGTCGGCCGAGGCTATGGTCACGCCGCCTTTGTCGTAGACTGCGGCCACCCGGCGCACCACACCGGCGAACACGCTGTCGGTGGTGGCCATGTCTTGCCTGCGCAGCGAGATGCCGCGTCCCGCCCCCAGGCCGTCGTAAGCCTTCGAGGTGCGCCCGCCCGACGCCACCATCGAGTTGGCCAGGTAGCGGTCGGTGGCCTGCACCTGGGCGTTTATCAGCCCGTTGCCTGCCCCGAGCAGGAAGATGAGCATGAATATCCCCCACGCCACCGAGAAGCCCGTAAGGGCGGTGCGCAGCTTGTTGCGCCGCACCGAACTCAATATTTCGCGAAACAGTTCGTAGAACATTCTCTCACTATAATGCGCCAACGGCGGAGCAGTAGGCCGCCCGCCGCCAACTCAAAACTCAAAATCCAAGACTCCAAACCCTACTTAAAGTACTCCCCGCGTGGCGCGGCGTGGTGGTCGCGGTTGTCTTCCACAAGCCCGATCACGCCGTCGCTGATGTGCACTATGCGGTTTGTCTCGCCAGCCACGCCGCTCTCGTGGGTAACGACGACGATGGTCATGCCCTCGCGCTCGTTCAGTTCCTTTAGCAGCTCCATCACCTCCCGGCTCGTCTTAGAGTCGAGTGCGCCCGTAGGCTCGTCGGCCAGTATGATTTGCGGGCGCGTTATCAGTGCGCGGGCTATGGCCACGCGCTGCCGCTGCCCGCCCGACATCTCGCCCGGGTAGTGGCCGGCCCACCCGGCCAGCCCCAGCCTTTCGAGGTAGTCCATGGCGCGGCGGCGGCGCTCGCGGCGGCCCACGCCCTGGTAGTAGAGTGGCAGCTCGACGTTCTCCGCGGCGGTCTTGAAGCCTATCAGGTTGAACGACTGGAACACAAATCCAATCATCCTGTTGCGGTATTCGGCCGCGCGGGTCTCGCTCAGGTTCCATATCAGCGTGCCGCCGAGGCGGTATTCGCCCGAGTCGTAGTTGTCGAGTATGCCCAATATATTCAACAATGTGGACTTGCCCGAGCCTGACGCGCCCATGATTGACACAAACTCGCCGCGCCCAACGTCGAGATTGATGCCTTTGAGCACATGGAGCGGCTGCGCCCCGGGATATGTCTTGTTTAAGTCTTTCAGTTCTATTACCTTGTCCATCGTCTGCATAGATGTCATAGATAGATGCCTACGGCACGGCCTTTAAAGCCCGCGCCCACACTATATAGACGCAGGAAAAGCCGAAATGTTGCCCCCGCCCCCACTTTCTACCGCAATTTTTCCCAGGCCGTCCGGCCCCGCCGCCACGAGGGCAAGCCGGGCCGCGTCACGCGCCGCCGCCGTCCACGCGCTCCTCCCACGCCTTGGCCACGTCGCCGATGCCAATGCCCAGCAGCCTCATCTCGCGGAACACCGATGGCAGCGTGCGGCGCATGAACTCCTGGCGGCGCGTCTCCATGATGCCGCCGCGCGCCCCGGCGGCCACGAAGTAGCCCAGCCCCCGGCGGTTGTATATCACGCCGCGCCGCGCCAGTTCGTCGTATGCCTTCACCGCCGTGTTGGTGTTCACCTGCAACAGCACGGCATACTCGCGCACGCTCGGCACGCGGTCGCCACCCTTGTAAGTTCCCGCCAGTATCTCGTCGCACAGGCGGTCGGCCATCTGCAGGTATATGGCCTTGTCCGGATTGAACGTCGTCATAGGTTAACCCATTTGCGTCCAACAATCTGCGTGCGGCAGAACACGCGGTAGGCGAGCAGGTAGAATGCCGCCACCAAGGCCAGCA
>CALUMB010000109.1 GCA_944321645.1 uncultured Prevotella sp. | reverse complement strand
CCGCCGACTGGTGGTCTCTTACACCGCCTTCTCACCCTTACCTCGCCCGAAGGCGGGGCGGTTGTTTTCTTCTGCTATATCCTACTGTCGCCAATAGCTTCTACTTTCAGAAGTGGAGCGCCCTGCGCAGCCCGGACTTTCCTCTCGCACCGTCAAGGTGCCAGCGGCAGGCCGGCACACTGTTTCCCTTTTTATTCCGCCGTCGTGGATGCGCTTGCGTCTCGGCATGCTTTGCCGCAAGGCACGTCGTCCACAACTCTCGCAATCCGTGCGCCGCCGGTGCCGACTCCTCCATACACAATTGGGAAAACGCATTCCGGCAACGCTTTTCTGCTTGCAAAGTTAATAAAAATCCGCGAATTTAAAGAATATAAGTCACAAAATCGGGCAGAACGGCTAAATCACACGCCACAAATCCAAATGTAAACAAATGCAAAAAGTGCTAAATCCACTGGCTTCAGCCCCTTCACAATCCACGCATTTCAAAATAATTTATATTTGTCCGCAAATAGCGCAACCTTGCGTGTGCAACCGTAACTGGCTGGTTTAAACGTGCTTACCTGCCAAGCGGATGGTGTTGTGCAATGAAATCTGTCAATAAAAGCGCAAAACCAGCCTTCAAAACAACCCATTTTGCCATGCAGGACGTATCGTTTTGGCTTCTAAAACGGCACATTTCGCATCCTGAAACGCGCCATTTCGCAATGCGGAACGGCACGTTTTAGACAGCCGGGGCTGTTTAACCGGCTTCAGACAGGCATTTTTGCGGATTGTCAAATTTATTACATCGGTTTTCAAAGTGTTAAAATCCGCCGTTCACTCCGTTTGCCAACGGCTGCATGGCAAACTTTTTCACGCCCCGGTTACGCCAAACGAACCACATTGGCACGACTTTTGCTCGTTAAGGGAATATTGATGATACAACTTGAAGAAACAAAATCCAGGCATAGCGAAAGAAAGGAAACTGCATTATGACAAGCCAATTTTCCCCAAAAGTATCCGAGATTCTTGCCTTTAGCAGGGAAGAGGCCGCCAGGCTGGCGAGCCGTTCCGTCGCGCCGGAACACATCCTTTTAGGCATCCTCAGGATGAAAGACGGCCCCGTCATCGACGTATTCAAGCGATTGGACGTCAGCCTGAAGGCCGTCAAGGCCGAACTTGAGGAACGGGTGAGGATGGGCGAAATGGGAATGCCGATTAACACTTCGGAGCTGGTGCTCAACGAGAAGGCGAGCAACATACTGAAACTCGCCGTACTTGAGGCACGCATCCAACACACGCAGCGGGTGGACGAACAGCACATTCTGCTCGCCATCCTGCACGACAATGTAAGCAATGGTGCAAAGGAAGTACTTGAACAAAACAATATGACATACGACGACGTTTACACGCTGCTGCAGCAACCCAAAGGCGGCACGCTCGACAGGATTGACCTGCCCGACGAAGAGGACGAAGAAATGGAGCGCCAAGGAGGCCAAGACAAGCTTGGCAGCGAGCAGCAAGGCCGGCAGACAGCCACGCAAACGCGCAAGCCGGGCGGCAAGACTCCGCTGCTCGACAATTTCGGCACCGACCTCACGCAGGCCGCAAGCGAAGGGAAGCTCGACCCGGTGGTGGGGCGCGAGAAGGAGATTTCGCGCGTGGTCGAGATAATCGGGCGCAGGAAGAAGAACAACCCCATACTTATTGGCGAGCCTGGCGTGGGCAAGAGCGCCATAGTGGAAGGGCTGGCGCAGCTCATAGCCTCGCGCCACACCTCACCCGCGCTCTTCGGCAAGCGCTTGGTCAGCCTCGACATGACAGCCATCGTGGCCGGAACGAAATACAGGGGGCAGTTCGAGGAGCGCATCCGTGCGCTTATCAAGGAGATAGAGCAAAACCCCGACATCATAATATTCATCGACGAGATACACACCCTTATCGGGGCTGGCTCCACACCTGGAAGCATGGACGCGGCAAACATACTCAAGCCGGCCCTTGCCCGCGGCACGATACAGTGCATCGGCGCGACTACGCTCGACGAATACCGCAACAGCATCGAAAAAGACGGCGCACTCGAGCGGAGGTTCCAGAAGGTGATGGTAGAGCCGACGACGGCCGAAGAAACGCTCACCATACTCAACAACATCAAGGAAAGGTATGAGCACCACCACCACGTGAAATACACAGACGAGGCACTTGCCGCGTGTGTCAAACTGACAGAGCGGTATGTCACCGACAGGCAATTCCCCGACAAGGCCATCGACGCGCTCGACGAGACCGGCTCAAGGATACACATGGGCCACATACAGATTCCGCCGGAGATTACCGAGAAGGAAAAAGAAATAGAGTCCGTGAAGCTTAAGAAGCAAGCAGCCGTGCGCAACCAGAACTTCGAGCTTGCGGCCGGATACCGCGACAAGCAGACCGAGCTCGAGAGAGAGCTTGCGGAGCTTAACGAAATGTGGTCGAACGGCGAGTGCGGCGAGATGCACTCCGTGACAGACAGGGATGTGGCGGAGGTCGTGTCGATAATGACGGGCGTGCCTGTGCAGCGCATGGCCGAGGCCGAAGGCATACGCCTCAAGGGCATGGGCGGTGAGCTTAAACGTGCCGTGATAGGCCAAGACGCTGCCATCGACAAGATGGTGAGGGCCATACAGCGCAACCGCATCGGACTGAAAAGCCCCAACCACCCCATCGGTGTGTTCATGTTCCTCGGCCCGACGGGCGTGGGCAAGACATACCTCGCCAAGAAACTCGCCGAATTCATGTTCGGCTCGGCCGACTCGCTGATACGCATCGACATGAGCGAGTACACCGAAAGCTTCAACGTGTCGAGGCTCATAGGCGCACCTCCGGGATATGTGGGCTACGAAGAGGGCGGGCAACTCACCGAGAAAGTGCGCCGCCACCCCTACTCCATCGTATTGCTCGACGAGATAGAGAAGGCGCACGGCAACGTGTTCAACCTCTTGCTACAGGTGCTCGACGAGGGAAGACTCACCGACGGCAACGGACGCTTCGTCGACTTCAGGAACACCGTAATCATCATGACGAGCAACGCTGGCACGCGCCAGCTGAAGGAATTTTCGCGCGGAGTGGGCTTCAACGCCTCAAGCGTGGGCATAGCCATAGGCGAGAAAGACAAGGAGTACGCCCGCGGCATCATCCAAAAGTCGCTAAGCAAGCAGTTCTCGCCGGAGTTCCTCAACCGCCTCGACGAGATAATAACCTTCGACCAGCTCGACCTCAACGCTATCATCAAGATAGTCGACATTGAACTTGCAGCACTGTTCGGGCGCATCGAAGCCCTTGGCTACAAGGTGGAAATTTCCGACGAGGCCAAGGAATTTGTGGCAAGGAAAGGCTACGACGTGCAGTTCGGTGCCCGCCCGCTGAAACGTGCCATCCAAAGCCACATAGAAGACAAGCTGTGCGAAAAGATAATCAATGGCGAAATATCGCAAGGCGAGACAATCTACATAAGGAAAGCCGGCGACGGCATCACGCTCGAGGTGGTGCCGCGCCCCAAAGAGCTTGAGAACCTCGTGAAATAAAGTGGCGCAACTTATGGCAACCGCACGCACCATGCACAATCCAATGCAAGGTGCGTGCGGTTGCCGTTTGCACGTGCCACCACCAGGCAACAAAACATATTTTAGGCATGGCACACACAATAAAAGCGGCAACAATGGGCGCACATTGAAAATAAATTCGTATATTTGCAGCTACAATAGACAGACACCATAACGAAATGAACGTTTTAGAACTGAGTGAACAGGAAATAGGCAGGCGCCAAAGCCTGCAGGAACTGCGCGACATGGGCATCGACCCATATCCGGCTGCCGAATACCCAACCAACGCTTTCTCCACCGACATAAGGGCAAACTTCAAGGACGAAGACGAGCCACGCGAGGTTTGCATAGCCGGGAGGATGATGAGCCGAAGGGTGATGGGCAAGGCCAGTTTCGCCGAATTGCAAGACTCGAAAGGCAGGATACAAGTCTACATCACCCGCGACGACATTTGTCCGGGGGAAGACAAGGAATTATATAATAAGGTGTTCAAGCGTCTGCTCGACATTGGCGACTTTATCGGCGTGAAAGGCTTCGTGTTCCGCACGCAGACGGGCGAGATTTCCGTACACGCCAAGGAACTCACGCTGCTGGCAAAGAGCCTGAAGCCCCTGCCAATAGTAAAATATAAAGACGGCGTGGCATACGACAAGTTCGACGACCCGGAGCTGCGCTACCGCCAAAGATACGTTGACCTGGTGGTGAACGACGGCGTGAAGGACACATTCCAGAAGCGTGCCACCGTGATAAGGACAATCCGCAAGGTGCTCGACGAGGCTGGGTATACAGAAGTGGAAACCCCGACACTGCAAAACATACCGGGCGGCGCAAGCGCAAGGCCGTTCATAACCCACTTCAATGCCTTGGACGCTGATATGTATATGCGCATTGCCACTGAACTCTACTTGAAGAGATTGATTGTAGGCGGATTCGAGGGCGTTTACGAAATCGGCAAGAATTTCCGCAACGAGGGCATGGATCGCAACCACAACCCGGAGTTCACTTGCATGGAACTCTACGTGCAATACAAGGACTACAACTGGATGATGGCGTTCACTGAAAAGCTGCTGGAGACTGTCTGCATAGCCGTCAACGGCAAGCCGGAGCGCGAAATCGACGGCCAAATGGTCAGCTTCAAGGCTCCATACCGCCGCCTGCCAATCCTCGATGCCATCAAAGAGAAGACCGGCTACGACCTAAGCGGAATGGACGAGGCGCAAATCCGTGAGGTATGCGGCAAGCTCGGCATGGAAATCGACGACACCATGGGCAAGGGCAAGCTCATCGACGAAATATTCGGCGAGTTCTGCGAAGGCACGTTCATACAGCCCACGTTCATCACCGACTACCCTGTG
>CALUMB010000108.1 GCA_944321645.1 uncultured Prevotella sp. | reverse complement strand
CCTGAAACGGCCTGTTTTGCAAAGCCGAACGGCCGTGGCGGCACGGCGGCAAGCCGCGTTTAAGAAGCCTTAACACATCCGGCGGACGCATCCGGCCTTAGTAAGCCTGGTTGTGTACGCCGCTCACAGCCCGCCCGCTGGGGTCGTCCTTCCCGGCCAATGCCTTGTCCCAGGCCAAGGCCTCGGCCGTGCTGCAGGCTACGCTCGGCACGCTCGGCACGCTCCGCGCCGCGCTGTCGCTGGGGAAGTGGGCGGCGAAGAGCGAGCGGTAGAAGTACTCCTCCTTGCTTCGCGGCGGGTTGATGGGGAAGCGTTCGGCGGCGTGCTCCATCTCGCTGTCGGCCACGCTGTCGGCAGCTATCTGCTTGAGCGTGTCTATCCATGAATAGCCCACCCCGTCGGAAAACTGCTCCTTCTGCCGCCACGCCACCTCCGGGGGCAGGAGGTCGGCGAAGGCTTCGCGCAGGATTTTCTTCTCGATGGCCGCGCCGCCGCACATCTTCGCGGCGGGGTTGAGGCGCATGGCCACGTCGAGGAACTCAGTGTCGAGGAACGGCACGCGGCCTTCCACCCCCCACGCGGCCAGGCTCTTGTTGGCCCGCAGGCAGTCGTAAAGGTGCAGCTTGGAGAGCTTGCGCACGGTCTCTTCGTGGAAGGCGCGTGCGTCGGGCGCCTTGTGGAAGTAGAGGTAGCCGCCGAAAATCTCGTCTGCCCCCTCGCCCGATAGCACCATCTTTATGCCCATGCTCTTGATGACACGCGCCAGGAGGTACATCGGCGTGGAGGCGCGTATGGTGGTCACGTCGTATGTCTCGGTGAAGTACACCACGTCGCTCAGCGCGTCAAGCCCCTCCTGTATGGTGTAGTTAATCTCGTGGTGTACGGTGCCGATGTGGCCGGCCACGAGCCGCGCCTTGTCCAGGTCGGGCGCGCCCCGCAGGCCCACGGCAAACGAGTGCAGCCTCGGCCACCATGCGGCCTCGTCGCCGCCAGTCTCGATGCGCCGCCTTGCGTATTTCTGCGCCACCGCGCTGATGATCGACGAGTCGAGCCCGCCGCTGAGCAGCACTCCGTAAGGCACGTCGCTCATCATCTGGCGGCGCACCGCCGCCTCAAGCGCGCCGCGCAGGGCGGCGGGGTCGGCGGGGTTGGCCTCAACGTTGTCGTAGCTGAACCAATCCCGCTTGTAGTACCGGCGCGGGGCGGCGTCGTCCGAGGTGAGCACGTGGCCCGGCGGGAAGGGCGCGTAGCTGTCGCACTGCCCCTCGAGGGCCTTCAGCTCGCTGGCCACGTAGAGCCGCCCCTCGCTGTCGCGGCCGTAGTAAAGGGGGATGACCCCTATCGGGTCGCGTGCCACGAGGAAGGAGTCGCGCCCCGCGTCGTACAGGGCGAAGGCAAAGATGCCGTCAAGCTCGTCGAGGAACCTGTCGCCGCGCTCGCGGTAGAGGGCGAGCATCACCTCGCAGTCGCTGCCGGTGCGGAACTGGTACTTGCCCTTGAAGCGGCTGCGTATTTCCCTGTGGTTGTATATCTCGCCGTTCACCGCGAGCACCTGCTTCATGTCGGGGCTGAAGAGCGGCTGCCGCCCCGACTCCGGGTCGACGATGGCCAGCCGCTCGTGCGCCAATATGGCCGAGCCGCCACAGTAGATGCCGCTCCAGTCGGGGCCGCGGTGGCGTATCTTGCCGCTCATTTGCAACGCCTTCTGCCTGAGCGCCGGGGTTTGCTCCTTGATGTTGAAAATAGAAACTATGCCACACATATAAGTTAAGGATTAAGAGTTAGGAATTAAGAAAATATGTCTCGCGCCCTCCTGCCGGGCCGTTTGGTGGTTAAGGGTCAAGAGTTAAGGATTAAGAAAGTATGCCTTTGCGGTGTTTTTCTTAATTCTTAACTCTCAATCCTTCATTAATTATACGCGCTCTCGCCGTGCTCGTAGACGTCAAGCCCTTCTTCCTCCACGCGCTTGTCGGCCCTGATGCCTACTAAGCGGTCCACTATTTTGTAGAGCACGAACGTGACCACGGCACTGAACGCCACCGAGACGAGCGTGGCCACGACCTGCACGCCCAGCTGGCGCCAGTCGCCATATAGCGCGCCCTCGGCCCCGCCGTCGCCCGTGACGAAGCGCGTGGCGAACACGCCGGTGAGTATGGAGCCTACGATTCCGCCTATGCCATGCACGCCAAAGGCGTCGAGCGCGTCGTCGTACTTGAACTTAGGCTTCACCACCGCAACCATGAAGAAGCACACGATGGGCGTCACCACGCCGATGCAGAAGGCGCCGAGCAGCCCCGTAGACCCTGCGGCGGGCGTTATGGCCACAAGCCCCGCCACAGCCCCGGTGCAAGCGCCCACGGTGGTCGGCTTCTTGTTGAATATCCAGTCTATGGCCATCCACACCACCGCCGCCGTTGCCGTGGCCACGTGCGTCACGAGCAGGGCGTTGGCTGCGAGGCCGTCGGCGGCAAGGCCGCTGCCCGCGTTGAAGCCGAACCATCCGAGCCAGAGGAACGACGTGCCGAGGAACACGAACGTGATGTTGTGCGGCGTGATGGGGTGGCCGGCCTTGTAGTCCTCCCTCTTGCCTACCATCAGCGCCATGACGAGCGCCGAGATGCCCGCGTTGATGTGCACGACGGTGCCGCCGGCGAAGTCAATCGCGCCCATCTCCTGCAAGAAGCCGCCGCCCCACACCCAATGCGCCATGGGGAAATAGGCCAGCACCGTCCAAAGCACGATGAACACCATGTAGCCCTTGAACTTTATCCTCTCGGCAAACGCGCCAAGTATCAGGGCCGGCGTAATCAGCGCGAACATACACTGGAACATCACGAACACCAGCTCGGGGATGCCCGTCGATGTGACGGTGGACAGCGTTATGCCGTTGAGGAACGCCTTGTCGAAGCCGCCCATGACGGCGAACAGCGGGTTCCCGCTTTCCTTGAAGCCCGTGCCGAAGGCCCAGGTGTAGCCCACGGCCACCCACAATATGCTGACAACGCCCACGATAAACATCGTCTGCATGATTACGCTCAACACGTTCTTCTGCCTCACCAGGCCGCCGTAGAACAGCGCGATGCCCGGAATCGACATCAGCAGCACCAGCGTCGTGGCCACGATCATCCACGCCGTGTTGCCCGTGTCGAGCGCAGGCGCGGCGCCATCGCCGGCAGCCCACGCCCCGGCAGAATGCAATGCGGCAAACGCCGCGGTAAGGGCCAGCCTCACGCCGGCCGAGTGTGTAAATCCATGCTTTCCCATAACTTTGCTTTTTTGTTTGTCCTTTAAACCTTTTACATTATCCCACGCGCTACTTTTCCTGCTCTGCGTTATACAGCGCAATGTCGCCTCGCTCGCCGGTGCGTATGCGGATGGCGTCGTCCACGGGCATGATGAAAATGCGCCCGTCGCCAATCTCGCCCGTCTGCGCGGCCTTCAGTATGGCCTGCACCGACTTCTCCACGTTTTTGTCGCGCACCACGAGCGACACGAGCGTGCGCTCGATGGAGCTTGTGTCGTAAACGATGCCGCGGTAGATGCGCCCCTGACGGGCCTTGCCGTTGCCGCGCACGTCGTAGTACGAAAACCACTCGATGTCGGCTTCAAGCAGGGCTTTCTTCACGTCCTCAAACCTCGACTTGCGGATAATCGCCTCAATCTTTTTCATACTCAATCCTTTCCTTTTGCCAAGTTAAACACTATATCATTTGCACAAATGTGATATTTTTCGGCAAAATTACATCTTTTTGACACAGCACGCAACAATTTCGCGACACATTGCAACACAAAAGCCGCCATGGTTACACTTTTGCCACATTTCAAGCCAACGTCGTTTCAATCTGAAATTCCCGCGATGCGATTTCCGACAAACCGACAGCCATGCGGCAATGGGATAAAAATAGTCGGACAAAATTCAAGCCGCCGCGCCCCAGCTTACAATCCGTCAAACCCGCAGCCCGCAGCTTCACACTTCGTAAGCCATTCCCGCCATTTTGTCTTAAGATTGTAATTTGCAAAAGATTTCAGCAACAAAAGTGCGGGAAAGCCATGGCATTAATTACAAAATGATGTAATTTTGCCATCGAAAACGACACAAAGAAACGTTGACAACAGATAACACAGCAAAGTGTCAGCACGAAAGCTGTTTTATTAAATAATATGTAAGGATATGAAAGATTTTGGGAGAAAAACAGCGATTGCAGCCGCGTTGTGCGGCACAGTGCTGCCAATGGCGGCGCAAGACAGAGTGGAGGCCACCGTGCAGGCCGACGTTGTGAGCCAATATATATGGCGCGGGCAAGACCTGGGCGACGTGAGCCTGCAGCCTACGCTCGGCCTGTCGTACAAGGGTCTGTCGCTTACGGCGTGGGGAAACGTCGGCCTTTCAGACAGCGAGGACACCAAAGAGCTTGACCTCACGCTGTCATATAATGTGGCGGGCTTCAACATCGGAGTGACAGACTATTGGTTCAACTCGCCCAACGACCGTTACTTCAGCTATTCGGCGCACGAGACTTCGCACGTGTTCGAGGCCAACGTTGGCTACGACTTCGGCCCAGTGGCAGTGCAGTGGTACACGAACTTCGCCGGCAACGACGGGGTTAACAAAAGCGGCAAGCGCGCCTACTCGTCCTACTTCGAGCTGAGCGCACCCTTCAGCCTCGGCGGATGCGAGTGGGCGGCCGCAGTGGGCGCAGTGCCATACGCCACAGACTTCTACGCCGATGCCGGGGGCTTCGCCGTGACCAACGTCTCGCTCAGGGCCACAAAGGACATCCGCGTGACCGACTCGTTCACCCTCCCACTCTTCGCCGCCGTGTCGGCCAACCCCAGCACAGAGCGCGCCTACTTCGTGGCGGGGCTTACGCTGCGGCCTTAGAATACTGAAAACATGACAAAGAAAGGCGAGACATGGCAAGCAAGATAAAGTTCACCAAGATGCACGGCGCGGGCAACGACTACATCTACGTAGACACATCGCTCGCCGGCATACCCCACCCGGCCGAGCTGGCCCGCAGGTGGA
>CALUMB010000107.1 GCA_944321645.1 uncultured Prevotella sp. | reverse complement strand
GTGAGCAGGTCGAGGAAGGTCGACTTGCCTATGCCGTTGCGGCCCACTATTCCGAGCTTGTCGCCGCCGGCAGGCATAGGAGGCAACTGGCGGGCTATGCCCTTGTCGGTTTCCATCGACGTCGTGACAAGGAAAAACGTCAGCAACATAAAAGAAATGTCTGCCGTAGACGTGGTGTTAAGCTCCGGGACGCGGTGTTTCCGCTGGCGACTCCTAAGCATAGGCGCGGCTATTTGCGGTTACTGTTTATGCGGCGGCTAAGCCCCGACACGCCAACGGCCACAAGGGCCACTGCCACAAAGCCCAGCACAGCCGACGTGCCGATGAACATATCGGTGAGCTTCAGCCACCCGGCATCGTCGAACACCTTGCCGTTCACGACAAGGGGCTGCGCCGACCCAAAGGCAAAAGTGGCCACGAGCGTGGCCACAAGAAGTCCCGCCACAAACCAAGCGATGCGCCCGGAAGGCACGCCGTTTGTCTCGTAGCGGCTCCCGCTGCGGCATATCGCCCCGCGAACCATCGACACCACGGCAACAACCACGGCGACGGTGCAGAGCACGTATGTATAGCAGAGAAGCGCATCGGTGAGCAACGGTGCGTTGAATTGCGGGTCGGCGGCGTATGGCATATCGTAGCCCACCATGAAAAACGCGCCGAACACCACTGCCGTAAGCGCGACAGCAATTGCCAAAACACCGCCAGACACCTTGTCGGCCCGCGCCCACTTCCGTTTGCCACCAGCCTTATTCACCATTGCGCGACAGCTTATATCTCATTATTGTGTCAAGGAGCGTGATGGAAGACTCCTCCATCTGCGACGTGAGATGCTCTATCTTTGACAATATATAATTATAGAACACCTGCAGGACAAGGGCGACGATAATGCCGAAAATAGTGGTGATCAAGGCCACCTTCATGCCAGCCGCCACGATTGTGGTGTTTATGTCGCCGGCAAGGCGTATCTGGTCGAACGCCATCACCATGCCAATCACGGTGCCGAGGAAACCCAGCGACGGTGCCATCGAGATGAAAAGCGTAATCCACGAGCACCCCTTTTCCAAGTTTGCGGCCTGCACCGAGCCGTAAGACACAATCGAACGCTCTATGTTGTCCATCGACTCGCTTATCCGCGTAAGCCCTTGGTAGCAGATGGATGCCACGGGGCCGCGTGTGGAGCGGCAAAGCTCCTTTGCCCCATCCACGTCGCCCGCCTCGACTTTCGCGTCGACATCCTCCATGAATTTCTTCGCGTTGATTTCCGACAGCGTAAGGTAAATTATGCGTTCTATGCAGAACGCCAGTCCGAGCACCAGCGCAAGGGCGACCAGCGACATAAACCCCGCGCTGCCTTCGATGAAGCGCGTCTTAAGTTCCTTGTGCAAGCCAGCCTCCGCCTGCGCGGTGGCCGCAGCCTCTTCGCCGTCGGCAAAAGCCGAGTCGCCCATCGTATATGCAGCCGACGAGTCGGCAAGCGCCATGGCGGCAGAGTCGCCTTCCGTTGTAATCGTGGTATCGTGTGGCACGTTATCCTGCGCTATAGCCACCCGGCTATAAGTCAGCAAAGCCATAATTGCGCACAATGCAATTAGTTTTCTCATCGTGAACGTAAGCCAATTAGTAACAAATTGCGGAGAGAGGGGGATTCGAACCCCCGTGGCACTTTTGGCGCCTACACGCTTTCCAGGCGTGCCTCTTAAGCCACTCGAGCACCTCTCCTTAGCCTAACGCGGTGCAAAATTACTACATTTGCGCGTAATTACGCAATTTGCCGCGCCGTTTTATGTTTCTTTAACGGGCGGATTCCAAACTCCCGCAAGGCTTGTTCCTCACGCCTTAATGCCAAAAATGCGCTCCACGGTGGCGTTAGTCGCCTCTGCCACAGTCTCTTGGCTCACGCCGTAACAATCGGCCACGCGGGCCAGGACGTAGCTTACGAAGGCACTCTCGTTGCGTTTCCCACGCATGGGAACCGGTGCCATATACGGCGAATCGGTCTCAAGCACAATGCGCTGGAGCGGGATGTGCGGCAAAACCTCTGGCAAGTGCGACTTCTTAAAAGTGAGCACGCCGCCTATGCCAAGGGCGAAGTTGTCGAAGGCCAGCAGCTCTTCGGCCTCACGCTCGTTGCCGGTGAAGCAGTGGAACACGCCGCCCGGCAACTCGCCACGGTAGCGGCGCAACACGGCCACCATCTCGTTCTGACCCTTGCGGCAGTGAACCATAAGCGGCTTGCGCAGCTCCACCGCCCAGCGCACCTGCTCTTCAAAGGCTTCGAGCTGCTCTTTCTCAAACTCGCGGCTCCAATAATAATCAATGCCCACCTCGCCGATGGCCACAAACCGCCCGTCGATGCGGCTGCGCATCGTGGCGAGCACGGCGCGGAAGTCGGCACGCACCTCCTCCGGGTGGAGGCCAGCCATGGGATAGGCAAAGCCCGGATAGCGGTCGCACGTGCGCAAAACGGAGTCTACAGACGCGAGGTCGATGGCGGGAACGAGCACCTTCGACACGCCTGCGGCACGGGCCCGCGCCACGACTTCGTCGCGATCGGCATCAAACTCCGCCCCATCGATATGTGCGTGAGTGTCAACGTAATTCATAATTCTCAATCAAAAACAAATAAATTCCGGCTGCGCAAAGACAGCCGACAGCCAAAGCGGCACGCCCAAAGCCAGAAAAGACAGGCACCGGGCATGGCCGCCGCATATTTTCAATGCCAAGCATAGCGCCCAGGAAGCCAATGGAGGCTGCCCAGGAAGCACTACGTCACGCCTCCCTCCGCACGAGCTCGCGCATAAACAGGCGCAACTGCTGCTTGCGGTCGTCGGCCACAGCCACACTGTCGAGACAACGTCCGGCCTCGCCAAAGTAGTGCCCGATCTTCTCCTCGCACAGGCGGCGTATGCCTATTTGGTCGTAAAGGCGGGTTACGGCGGCTATTTTCTCCGCGCGGTCAAATTCGGTTGCGGCTACCCAGCGTTCCAATTCGGCACGCTGCGAGGCATCGGCCAGGCGGTAGGCGTTGATTAGCATATACGTCTTTTTGTTTGAAACGATGTCGCCGCCTATGGCCTTGCCAAACACCTTCGGGTCGCCGTAGACGTCGAGCAGGTCGTCCTGCAACTGGAACGCCAGGCCGAGCCGTTCGCCGAAGCGGTAGAGCGCGTCGGCATCGGCGGCGGGAGCGTCGGCTAAAATGGCGCCAATCTTTGCGGCACAGGCCAGGAGCACGCTTGTCTTCAGGCGTATCATCTCGATGTATTCCTCTTCGGTCACGTCGTTGCGCACCTCGAAATCCATGTCGTATTGCTGCCCTTCGCCAATTTCGAGTGCGGTCTCCGTGAAAAGGTCAAGCACGGGTTTCAGTTTCGCAGCCGGGCAATCGGCCATGCGCTGGTAAGCCAACACAAGCATTGAGTCGCCCGACAGGATGGCCGTGTTGGCATCCCACTTCTTGTGTACGGTGGGCTTGCCGCGCCTAAGTTCGGCGTTGTCCATAAGGTCGTCGTGCAACAGCGTGTAGTTGTGGTAAGTCTCCAAGGCGCACGCCTGCTTGAGAATGCCTTCGGGGTCATCCTTATAGAGATTGTAGGCCAGCAGCATCAGCACCGGGCGTATGCGCTTGCCGCCTATCGACAATACATATTTTATAGGGGCATAGATTGTCTCCGGCTTGCGGTCGTAGGCCAAGCCGTCGATATAGTCGTTTATGCGGCCCAGCAGTTCGTTTGGTGTGTACATTTTATTTCGATTTAACATTTTAGCTTAGTATGCCTCCCGCGACCGGCCTCTTGCCGTACTGCGTGTACCGCTTAGAGCCTGAACACCACGGGGATGCTCACCATCGTGCGGCATGGGCGGTCGTTTTGCACGCCTGGCTTCCATTTTGGCATGGTGCGCAACACGCGCATGGCCTCGCGGTCGAGGTAAGGATGCGCAGGCTCAACCACCTTAAGCCCGCTGATGCTGCCGTCGCGCTCCACCACAAACTGCAACACCACCCTGCCCTCTATCTTCTGGCGCTCGGCTGACAGCGGGTATCGCAAGTTGCGCGTGAGCCACTTCATAAACTCCACCGCGCCGCCGGGGAACTGCGGCAGGCTCTCCACGATGCGGAAGTCGAGCGGCTTGTCGTCCATGAGCGCGGCCTGCGCCCCCGACGTGTCGTTGGGTGCAGGGCGCAGCACTTCGCCAATAGGCTCCATGGCCTGCCTGTCGGCAAGGGCGCCGGGGTCGAATATCTTTTCGGGCAATAGCCGCCCCGCATCGTCGTCGTCAACTATCCGCGCCTTCTGCGCGGCCTTGTCGGCCTCCGGCTGAGGCTCCACCATGCGCAGAGTGGCATGGGGCAGCATCATCGGCACGAAGCCGTCGTCATGCTTTGGCAGTTCGCCAAGCTCGCCGCCGTCACCCGCATCGGCACCGGAAGGCGTGGCGGTGTACTCCAAAGCCACGAAAGCCACGGCAAGGACAAGCACAAGGCCAAGCAGGAACCACGTGAGCCTGCCCCGCTCCAAATCAGCCTCTTTCGTCTTCTTTATGTCCATCTGCCGCATAATAATCGATGCCGTTCAGCGTTATAAAACAGTAATGGCATCGTTTGCAGCTACAAAAATAACTCAGATATTTGAAAAAAGGTGTAACTTTGCCGACAAAATAGCTTAAAGGAATGAAAAAAGTTGTTTTTGCCTTGCTGTGCGCCTTTGCCGCAACACGAGCCGAAGGGCAGGAAAGCCAGACGGCCTTCAACTTCCTGCGCCTGCCCGTGAGCGCCCACGCGGCGGCACTCGGCGGCGACAACATCACCATAGTGGAAGACGACCCGTCGCTCGTATTCCACAACCCGGCGCTCATCACCGCCGTGAGCGACAAGAGCCTCAACCTCAACTTTATGACATACATGGCCGGCACCAACACTGCCAGTGCGTCGTTCACCAAGGCATGGCGCGAGCGCGGCACATGGGCCGTGGCCGCACAATACATGGACTACGGCTCCATGCGCGAGTTTACGGCCGACAACACAGAGCTGGGCGACTTCTCGGCAAAGGACATTGCCGTGAGCGGAGCCGTGGCCTACGTGTTCAACGACCACCTGGCAGGAGGCGTGCCGGCACAGTTCATCACCTCGTCCATCGCAGGATACA
>CALUMB010000106.1 GCA_944321645.1 uncultured Prevotella sp. | reverse complement strand
ATAATTGGATTCCCATGCTGCAAATATACAACTTTTGAACGAATTATTCGCATTTTACTTACTTTTGACTATATTTTTGTATTTTTGCATCTGTAAGAGTTACCCGAACAAGCAAAGCGATGCAGACCACGGCAATTAGGACGGTTGCCAACTCATTACCTGAAAACGAAGTAATTCTTCTAACTCTCTTAATTTCAAGCAGGTATATTCCTTTTGCAGAATTACGAAAATAAAAATGCGCCCAGCCCTTACTTGCAAATATGCAACTAAAAAGCGTCCGTGTGCATCCTTGTTTCCTGTATGTGCCATGCCATGCGATGAAACGGCACGTTTTGGGCTGCAATATGGCCTGTTTCAGGAGCCAAAACGCGCCGTTTTGCAATCCAAAACGGCACGTTCCGCAACACATTGAGTGACAGGCGTTTAGCCGAAACGAGAAAAGCCATTGCCGTTAACATAAAAATGTTAACGGCAACACGCGGCAAACGCAGGCCAAAGTGGCCGTTTGCTGACATACGCAAAAAACGAATGGAAAAGCAGAAAAAACAATGATATGCCGCGATTTTTCACAATCAAACAAGTAACTTTGCAGAAAGCAAGCTGCACTCGGCAATTCGCGGGCAAGCCCACGTTGCACACGCTTGCGCAGCTTTTGCGGCATTAACATATAAATCATGGCAATATGGCAGCAAACCTATTTGGGCGGTACGTCTGGCTGATAGACACCCTGCGCAGACACAAGCGCCTTACGTTTCAGGAAATCAGCGAGCTTTGGCAGGAAAGCGGGCTGAGCTATGGCGAGGAATTGCCTTTGCGCACGTTCCACAACCATCAGAAAGCCATCAAGGACATCTTCGACGTGTACATCGAATGCGACCGTAAGGACGGCTACCGCTACTACATTGACGAGCCGGAACGGCTTGAAGGAAACAACCTGCAAAGCTGGCTGATAAGCTCATACGCCACCTTGAACCAGATACAGGCGGACAACAAGCTTGAAGACCGCATAATTTTCGAGGACATCCCGTCGGGGCAGACATGGCTCACGCCCATCGCAGAGGCCATGCGGCATGGCAGCGTGCTGAGCATCACGCACCAAGGCTTCGGCAAGCCGTATCCGAGCACGTTCGAGATCGAGCCATACTGCCTGAAGGTAGTCAAGCGGCGGTGGTACGTTGTGGCCCGCAGCCCTTACTATTCGGAGCGCAACAAAGAGAAAGGCGTCAAGCCCGCAGATGTCTACCGGGTGTATGCCCTCGACCGCATCTCTGACATTCAGGACGCGGGCAAGACGTTCAAGATGAAGAATGACTTCGATGCCAAACAATATTTTGAAGGGTGCTGCGGGGTGATCACGTCCGACGAACCGATACAGCGCATCGTGCTCTTGGCTTACGGCGGCTTTGCCGACTATCTGCGCACGCTGCCCTTGCACGAATCGCAGCGGGAGATAGGGGGCGGCGACGAGTCAACGCTCTTTGAATACCACCTGAAGCCCACTTTCGACTTCTACCAGCTGGTACTCGCACAAGGCGACCAGGTGGAAGTGCTGGAGCCGGAATCCGTGCGCGCCGAAATGCGCAACTTTTCACAGAATATGCTGAACTATTACACCAGTAAAAAAGAGGACAAACCATGCAAGGAATAAATTTCATAGCCATCGACTTTGAGACGGCCACGGGCAAACGCGCTTCCATCTGCGAGGCGGGAATCTGCGTGGTGCGCAACGGAAAGATTGCGGGAACCCGTTCGTGGCTCGTCCGCCCGCAGGGAAACTTATACAGCTATTGGAATATGCAGATACACGGCATCCGCCCGAACGACACCGCCAATGCGCCGGGATTCCCTGAAGTGTGGGCCGAAATCTGCGGATACCTTAAAGACATCCCCGTGCTTGTGGCCCACAATGCCGCATTCGACATGGGCTGCATCCGCCACTCGTTGGAGTTCTACGGCATGGATAAGCCCGACATTGCCTATTATTGTTCCCTCCGTGCGGCACGCAGGCTCTACAACTTCGGCTGCAACAGCCTGGATTACCTTTGCGACCAGTTCAAGATACCCTACGGACAGCACCACCGGGCAGGCGATGATGCGGAGATGTGTGCACGGCTATTCCTGATAGAATTGGAGAATGCCGGTGTGCGCGGGTTGGAGGAGATGGATTATTGCAACGGGAAGTTATAAAAAATCAAGAAGTTACGCAAGCCCTCGCAACTTCTCGTGGATTTTCCTTATGCCAAGCTCACAATAAAATGAGGCGCAACGGCCGTTTGCACGTGCCGTTGCACCTCATTGCTATGTCAACCACCGCAGGCAAGCGGCGGCAGGCTTGCGCACGTCATGCCTCCTCGCCGGATTCGGCAGCCTTCGCTGCTGTGCGGCGGGAAGTGGACTTCTTGGGCGCGGCGGCCTTGTCGAGCTTTGCCTTGAGCTTGTCCTCTGTGGCTTCCATCTTGGCAATCTTCGTCTTGAGACGCTCTATTTCCTTGTTCTTGGCCTCTATTTCGTCGCCTTGGTTCTTTATTGTGGTGAGCAGTCCGTTAAGCTCGTCGTTGTCTATCTCCTCCGGGTAGAGGCTGTTCACGCGGTTGATGAAGTCGCCAAGGATGTTCATGTAGTTTGTGAAGGCGTCGAACGGGCTGCTGTATATGCCGCGGTCGAGGCCAACGCTGGTGGGCTTTGTGGTCATGAAGCGGAAGTTGTTGCTTGCCTGGAGGTAGTCCCAGTCTTGGCAGATGCGCGGGTCGTTGGCTATGCGCACGCGGTCGGCCACGCTGTAGAGCTTGTTGAAGGCGTCGCGCTGCATGGCGTTGCCGAGCCAGCAGCTGACGTCGCGCTCCTCGTCAACCCACGAAAGGGTGTCTGGCACGTCGAGGCTGCCGACGCTGTTGACCACCGAGCATATCTCCGAGGGGGTGGAGAAGGTTATGTCCTTGGCGCGGGCGCAGGTGGGCAGGGCCTTGATGAACTCGAGGATGTTGGACGAAAGCGGCTGCGCGATGCCCAGCGCAGAAAGCTCCATGAAGATGTTTATCACGCGCTCTTCGGCGGGGAAGTCGGCTATGCGGTTGATGTACGTGTCGGCAAAGAGCGGGTAGCGGTCCCAGCTGCTGTTGTTGAAGCGCAGCGAGATGTCGTCGCTCAGCTCCACGTCGCGCAGGAGCAGCTTGAGGTTTGGGGCGATGTTGCAGTTGTAGACGTAGTGCGGCGACTTCCATCCGAGCACGTGCTTGGCGCCCTCGGTGAGCATACCCTTGAAGCCCATGGCGGCCACCTGGCCTCCGATGTCGTCGCTGTAGATGAGCGAGGAGTTGCGCAGCACGGTGGGTTTCTTGCCGAAATACTCCTCAATCTTTACGCACTGCTTTCTCACGTCTTCGGCGAACGTCTCCTCGTTGGCGAGCGACGATAGGCCGTGGGAGTAAGGCTCGGCGAGGAATTCTACGCAGCCCGTCTCGTTAAGCTCCTGCAGTTTCTCCAGCACCTGGGGCGCGTGCATCTCCAACTGCTCCATGCCCACGCCCGAAAGCGAGAAGGCCACCTTGAAGTAGTTGCCGTTGTTGCGTATCATTTCGAGCAAGGTGTTCAGCGCGGGCATATACGAGCGGTTGGCAATGTCGTTGATGCTGCGCTCGTTCTCAAAGTCGTCGTAATAGTAATGGTCAACGCCGATATCGAAGAAACGGTACCTCTTCAGGTGGATTATTTGGTGTATCTCGAAATAAAGACAAATTGTTTTCATATCGTTTTGTTTGTTTTTGGCGGGCCCGGCGGCCCAATCCGTAGTTTTTGGTTTGTTTGTTGATTAGGCGCGTCGGCATGGCTTCCGCGCCGATAGAGTTGGCGGCGAGCCGGTGGCACGCCCCCGCCCGGCGGTCAGCGCCAGCCGAGCGTGCGCTCGTAAAGCTCGCGAATCCAGGCCCCGACCTTAATCCAGGTAATCTGGTCGACCTCCTTCTTGCCCTCCTCTTGCAGGTAATGGAAGAAGCTGTCGTTTGAGCAGATGGAGTAGATGTAGTCGGCCATGGCGTGTATGTCCCAATAGTCTACCTTGATGCAGTTGGTAAGAATCTCGGCGCAGCCGCTCTGTTTCGATATTATCGACGGCGTGCCGCACTGCATCGCCTCAAGCGGCGATATGCCGAAAGGCTCGCTGACCGACGGCATCACGTAAACGTCGGAGTCCTTGAGGCACTCGTACACCTCCTTGCCGCGCATGAAGCCCGGGAAGTGGAAGCGGTCTGAAATGCCGCGCTCTGCCGCGAGGTAGATCATGGCGTCCATCATGTCGCCCGACCCGGCCATGCAGAAGCGCACGTTGCGCGTGCGGTGGAGCACCATGTTGGCGGCCTCTACGAAATACTCGGGGCCCTTCTGCATGGTGATGCGCCCGAGGAAAGTCACGACCTTGTCGCGGCCGGAATGGTCGGGGCGCGGGATGGCCTCGTATTCAGGCTTGAGGGGGTAGACGGCGTTGTGTACGGTGAAGCACTTGCGCGGGTCTTGGTGGTAATGGTTGATTACGGTCTGGCGCGTAAGTTCGCTCACGCACATGATGCAGTCGGCCCAGTCCATGCCGTTCTTCTCAATCGAGTAGACCGTGGGGTTGGGTTTCCCGCGGCTGCGGTCGAACTCCGTGGCATGCACGTGGATGCACAGCGGCTTGCCGCTCACCTGCTTTGCGTGTATGCCTGCCGAGAAAGTGAGCCAGTCGTGGGCGTGGATTATGTCGAACTGCTCCGTCCGCGCCACCACGCCGGCTATTATCGAGTAGTTGTTTATCTCCTCGTGGAGGTTGCCGGGATAGCCCCCGGCGAACTCCATGCAGCCGAGGTCGTTCACGTTCATGTAGTTGAAGTCGGCATATATGTGGTCGCGCATCCTGTAGTAAAGCTCCGGCGGCATGATGTTGCCCACGCGGCCTTTCACATAATCGTAGTCGACGTCGCGCCAAGCAATGGGCACTGCGTTCATGGCTATGATTCGCGCAGCGTGCTGCGACTCGTCGCCGAAGGGCTTTGGCAGGCAAAGCGCAATCTCCACGTCGCCCTGGGCGTGCAGCCCTTCGGTAATTCCAAAGTTTGCAGTGGCAAGTCCGCCAAACACGTGGGGAGGATACTCCCATCCAAACATCAGTACTTTCATATTCTCAAATCCTCCACCTTATTTCTTATATGAATATTTTTCGAGTAAATTCAGCGTGCGCAATATCTCGGCGACGTTCATCGCAAACGACATGGCGCCGCGCCCGTGGAACGGCGGGTTGCCATCGAACAGCTCCGAGATGGTGCCGAGCGTGTGGTAGTTCATCTCGTCTTCGTAGCCCACCATCTGGCGCTCGACGAAGCTTAGGCGCGTGCGCTTGTAGAGTTTGAGGCAAGCCTCCATGTAGAACCCGCCGAGCCACGGCCAAGCCGTGCCTTGGTGGGAGGCGTCGGCGCGCTGCGCCTGCGGGCCTACGTACATAGGGTTGTAGCCGCCGCTCTTCGGCGCGGGGGAGCGCAGGCCCTTGGGGGTGAGCCGTTCGCGCGTACACGGA
>CALUMB010000105.1 GCA_944321645.1 uncultured Prevotella sp. | reverse complement strand
AGAAGGGCATGACCATAGAGCAGGCCCGCGAGCTGGTGAAGAACCCGCTCTACCTCGGCTGCATGATAATCAAGACCGGCGGCGCCGACGGGCAGATAAGCGGTGCGCTCAGCACCACGGCCGACACGCTGCGCCCCGCCCTGCAGATAATAAAGTGCCGTCCGGGCATCACCTGCGTGAGCGGCGCAATGCTGCTCATAACGAAGCAGCCGCAGTATGGCGAGGATGGCGTGCTCGTGGTGGGCGACGTGGCCGTTACGCCCATGCCCGACGCCGACCAGCTGGCGCAGATTGCCGTATGCACCGCCGAGACGGCGCAGAGCGTGGCCGGCTTTGCCGACCCGCGCGTGGCCATGCTTAGCTTCTCTACCAAGGGCAGCGCACAGCACGAGGTGGTGGACAAGGTGGTGGAGGCCACGAAGAAGGCCAAGGAGCTTTGCCCAACGCTGAAGGTGGACGGCGAGCTGCAGGCCGACGCCGCCCTCGTACCCTCCGTAGGAGAGCACAAGGCTCCGGGCAGCCCGATAGCCGGCCACGCCAACGTGCTGGTGTTCCCATGCCTCGAGGTGGGCAACATCGGCTACAAGCTCGTGCAGCGCCTCGGCGACGCCGAAGCCCTCGGCCCGATTCTCCAGGGCATCGCACGCCCGGTGAACGACCTTAGCCGCGGCTGCTCGGTGGACGACATCTATAAGATGGTGGCCATCACCGCCTGCCAGGCCATGGACGCGAAGAAGAGTTAAATATTAAACTATTAAGGAGTTAAGAAGTTATTGGGAGTTAAGGAGTTAAGACAATAGTCTTGTGGAGAGAGCCGTGCGGCATGATGGCGGAAACCAGCCGATAGCTCTTATGCGGCAGCTCGCAACACAACAGACTTATCCCGCATACGCTATGCACATAAACATAAACGACAATGGCCACCGTTCGGTTTGAAGACATACTCGCATGGCAGAAGGCTTACAGGTTTGTATTGCTCACCTACAAAGCCCTTGCCGACTATCCGAAAGACGAGAAGTACGGGCTGTGCTCACAGTTCCAACGGGCGGCCGTGTCCATTGTGGCAAACATCGCGGAGGGATACAAGCGAATAGGCAAGGCAGACAAACTGCATTTCATGAACTTTGCGCAAGGAAGCCTGGAGGAATGCAGGTGCTATCTGCACTTGTCCAAGGACCTCGGATACATCAGCAGCGAGGCGTACAACTCTCTGTACGCAAGCTTGGAGGAGACAAGCAGGCTTCTCAACGGCTATTGCAAGGGCATACTGAGCAATAATTACAAGAACAACGCAGACCAATGACAACAGCCCAAGGCAACAAGCAGCAGCCTCTTCGGGCATGATCAGCCACGGGCAGAGCCACAATCCGGCCACCGAGCAATTGTCTTAACTCCTTAACTCCCTGTAACTCCTTAACTCCTAAAAAGACAAAGAAAGGAAAACAACAATGAAAATCCTCGTATTAAACTGCGGCTCATCGTCAATCAAGTACGCCCTCTACAACATGGACGACAAGACGGTGATGACATCGGGCGGCGCAGAGCGCGTCGGCCTCGACGGGGCATTCGTAAAGGTAAAGATGCCTAACGGCGAGAAAAAGCAAATCATGCACGACATACCGGAGCACACCGAGGGCGTGAAGTTCATCTTCAGCCTGCTCACCGACCCGGAGATAGGCGTGATTAAAGACCTTAAGGAAATTGACGCCGTGGGCCACCGCATGGTACACGGAGGCGAGAAGTTCAACAAGAGCGTGCTGCTCACGGAGGATGTGCTCAAGGTGTTTGAGGCCTGCAGCGACCTCGCGCCGCTGCACAACCCCGCCAACCTGAAGGGTGTGCGCGCCGTGCAGGAACTCATGCCCGGCCTGCCGCAGGTGGGCGTGTTCGACACGGCCTTCCACCAGACCATGCCCGACTACGCCTATATGTACGCCGTGCCTTACGAACTGTACGAGAAGTACGGCATACGCCGCTACGGCTTCCACGGCACGAGCCACCGCTACGTGTCGAAGCGCGTGTGCGACTTCCTCGGCGTGAAGCCGGAGGAGCAGCGCGTCATAACCTGCCACATAGGCAACGGCGGCAGCGTGGCCGCAGTGAAGTACGGCAAGTGCGTTGACACTTCGATGGGTCTAACGCCGCTCGAAGGCGTGATGATGGGTACGCGCAGCGGCGACATCGACGGTGGCGCGGTGGCCTTCATCGAGAAGAAGCTCGGACTGGACGCTGACGGCATCTCTAACCTGCTCAACAAGAAGAGCGGCGTGCTCGGCATCACGGGCATATCGTCGGATATGCGCGAGATCGAGGCCGCCGAGAAGGCCGGCAACCCCAAGGCCATATTGGCGCAGAATATGTACAACTACCGCATAAAGAAATACATCGGCGCCTACGCCGCCGCCATGGGTGGCGTCGACACGATTGTGTTCACAGCCGGCGTTGGCGAGAACCAGAGCGGGATGCGTGCCGGGGTGTGCGAAGGCTTGGAGTGGATGGGCGTAAAGCTCGACGAGGCCGCCAACCTGAAGACACGCGGCGAGGAAGCCGTCATCTCCACGCCCGACTCTAAGGTGAAGGTGGTGGTAATCCCCACCGACGAGGAACTGATGATTGCCACCGACACGATGAACCTGCTGTAAAAGGCATCATTACGCCCGCAAGGGCGCAACATGAAAAAAAGATGTTGGGGCGCGACTTGCGCCACAACATCTTTTTTCATGTTGAATATCCGCAAAGCTCCAATTCAAAGGAGTTAAAGGAGTTACAAGAAGTCATCGCCCCACTGCGTTCCGATAGGAAGTTAGAGGACGTATGCTCCTTAGTTTCCTTATTTCATTTGTTTGGCTATATGCGGACATTCGTTTTCTTTTTTTTTGTTGCGTGCCTGCAAAGTGCGGCCAGCTTCCTTCGCTCCCACGGAAACCTTTCACTCGCCGTTGCGCAGCCGCAGGCGGTTGCTCCGGTAGATAAACAGGCCGTAGACCACGAGGAACACCGCCACGCCACAGCCTAATGCGGCAGGGCGCGGCAGCCCGGCGTGGTAGCCGAGGGCGTGCCACACCATCACGAGCAGCACCGTGGCCGCCGGGGTGTTGGCCCAGCGGGGCATCTTGGGCCTGAGCCGCGTGAGCATGGCCACGCACATATAGGCCACGGCTGCGGCGGCCAGGGCCACGGCTCCCAACAGCGGCAGCCGGAACCTCACGGCCAAGGCCAAGGCCCCGCCGCCAAGGAGCAGGGTGAAAAACGTCTCTTTGGTCAGCTCGCGGTACTTGCCCAGCTTGTACACCCAGCCGAAAAGCAGCAAGGCCGACACGGCAAGCCACACTATGAATGTAATCCAGAAATTCATTTCAAAAGTCGGTTATGTTACTTGGTTGTCTGCACGGCGGCCAGCGTCAGGGGCGCGATTCGCCCTCGACATACTCCTCGAGGAAGAGGTGCTCGCCGTCGAACACGGCGTATGTGAACTGCGAAATCCAGTCGCCGATTATCATCATGCGTGCCTTTTTCGACAGCTGGATGTCAAGCTCGATGTGCCTGTGTCCATAGATGAAGCAGTCCACGTTGCCGTGGGTGCGCATATATTCCTTGGTGAAAAGCACGAGCGGCTCGCGATCCTCGCCCATGTATGGCGGCTCGCTGCCGTCCTTGCGCTTAAGGCGGCTGTGCTTAGCCCACAGCATTCCAAGGGCTATGCCCCAGCGCGGGTGGACGGCGGAGAAGAGCACCTGGCAGAGGCGGTTGTGGAACACGGCACGCAGCAGCTTGAACTTGGAGTCGGGGTCGCCAAGGCCGTCGCCGTGGGCCAGGAAGAACACCTTGCCGTAAATCTCGGTGGTGAGCGGCTGCTTGTGGATTATCACGCCGCACTCGCTCTCAAGGTAGTTGTAGGCCCAGATGTCGTGGTTGCCCGTGAAGAAGTGAATCTCGACGCCCATGTCGGTAAGCTCCGACAGCTTGCCAAGGAAGCGCGTGTAGCCACGGGGCACCACGCAGCGGTATTCGTACCAAAAGTCGAACATATCGCCCAAGAGGTAGATAGCCGCCGCCTTGTGCTTTATGTTGTCGAGGAAGCGCACCAGCCGCCGCTCCTGCATCCGGCCATGGTCGATGGCCAGCGACCCGAGGTGGGCATCAGAAATAAAATACACGTTTTTCATCTCGTCAGGTTTTAAAAGAGTCAGCCTGTTTACGTAGCGCCCTCGCCGCCAAGTACCCTGTGCGGCATGGGGCAACCGTGCCGCCACGCCCTAAGCGAAGCCAAGCTCCACACGGGCCTCTTCGGTCATCATGCTCTGGTCCCACACAGGCTCAAACACGAGGTTTACCGTGGCGTTGCGCACGCCGTCGACGGCATCCACTTTCTGCCTCACGTCCTCGAGTATGAAGTCGGCGGCCGGACACGACGGCGCGGTGAACGTCATGTCGATGTCAACGTCGCCCGTGTCCTTCACGTCCACCTTATATATAAGCCCAAGGTCGTAGATGTTCACTGGTATCTCCGGGTCGTAGACCGTGCGCAGCACGTCCACTATCCGCTCTTCTATAGCTGTTTTTTCTTCCTGTGTCATAGTCGTGGATGGTAGTTGGGCAGCGGTGCGCCACGTTTTAGGGCGCATCCTGCGTGACTACAAAGGTAAGACAAATCGGAGACATTACAAAATAAGTTGCAGCCAAAAAATCAAATCCAGCCCCAAAACGCCCATCCGCAAGGGGCGGCAGCCGACAAAAACGGCAGCTGGCGCAAACTTTTACGGACGAAAAGGCCACCATTCAAAATTTTATTCGTAATATTGCAGTGCGGCAAGCGGCACGCACGCTGTGCAGGCACGCCGCAAGACGACGTAAGCATCATAAAGGAAACGACAAAACGCCAAAACAATGACACACGCAATAATCCGCACCATTGTCCTGCTCATCATCGGCTGGCTGCTGATAGACAGAGTGCCCGACTGGCTCAGGCTCAACAAGACGATAGCCCTCATCCCCAAGGTGGCCGGGGTGGCGGTGGTGATATACGCACTGCTCGAATGGGTATAGCCGCAGCCTAAACCCAATCACTCTCGTTGCCAAAGGTCTAACAGGCATCTCAAAAAGTGCCGCCACGACATTCCCATTCAGCGAGCAGCACCCCACGCACTCCCTGCTGCATTTGACAACGCCACGTCACATCCTGGGGCGCTATTGCTCTGCCGGATTGTTGCAGCGCTCTGCGTCAGATTGCGCGGAGGTTTCCTGCTGCGAAGGTATGTTTTTAACCCCAAGGTCGCATACGTCATCGTAGGTATTTCCTCCCTTGATTCTTTCAAGCTCATCTTGGAAACGCTCCCATGCCATCAAATCCTCGTGCCAGCTTTCAAATTCTTCCAAATCGTCCATAATCCTTTATTCTATAATTTGCCAGTATCCTTGCTTCCTCCCCCTTACACGTTTCAGTGAGCCAAGCTCTTGAAGCCTGTCATATCCCGCACTTTTTGCATCCTGCGGGGGAAACAAAAACTCCCGACTTCGCTTGGAAATCAGGAGTTTACTGCTATTCGCTTTTCTTCAAAGTGGTGCCACCAGGAATCGAACTATTCCTCCAAGTGGCTGAATATCTTTGATTTATGATTCAGCAAGTAGTATAATCTCCCGC
>CALUMB010000104.1 GCA_944321645.1 uncultured Prevotella sp. | reverse complement strand
ATTGGCCGCTTCTCGAAGTGCATCACCACCAGGCTCGGCTTCGGCTACTTCTTCAATGCCTGAACCCCGGTTCCCGCTAACAAAGACAAGACAACACCGACCGCAGCCAATGACCCATCTCACCGTAGGCAAGAGGCTTTTTTGGAGCGTGCTCGCGCTTTTCGTCGTGTTTGCCGCGCTTTTCATCGCGTTCCACCAGATTCGGGAGAACGAGTATAAGGTGGATATGCTCAACCTGCGGCTGCAGGACTACAACGCACGCATGGACGACGCGCTGCACTGCATGGACACCATCAGCGACGCCAGCATAGAGCAGTACGTGCAGACGCACTTCATCCACGGGCTCCGCGTCACGCTCATCGACCCGTCGGGCAAGGTGATCTACGACAGCAAGGAGAAGAACTACGCCGCCATGGAAAACCACGGGGGGCGCCCCGAGGTGGCCGAGGCATTGCAGAAAGGCTCCGGCTACGACATAAACCGCAGGAGCAACACGCTCTACGGCGACTATTTCTATTCCGCCACTTACTTTCCTGACGACAGGTACGTGATACGCAGCTCGCTGCCATACGACAACGACCTCTCCGACAAGCTGCAGGCCGACTGGCACTACATTTGGTTTACGGTGATGATGGTGGCCATGCTCACCTTCGTGCTCTACCGCTTCATACAGCGGCTCGACGACAACATAACGAAGCTGCGCATCTTCGCGCGGCGCGCCGACCACAACGAGAGCCTCGAGACCGAAGACCTCGTGGAGTTCCCCGACGACGAGCTGGGCGAGATTTCCGAGCACATCATCAAGATATACAAGCGGCTCCAGCACACCAAGGAGGAGCAGAACGTGCTGAAGCGGCAGCTCACGCAGAACATCGCCCACGAGCTTAAGACCCCGGTGGCCAGCATACAGGGCTACTTAGAGACGATAATAGCCAACCCCGGCATCGGCGAGCAGACCAAGATGCAGTTCCTCGACCGCTGCTACGCGCAGAGCCAGCGGCTGGCGAGCCTGCTGGCAGACATTTCCACGCTCAACAGGCTCGACGACGCGCCGGGCATGAGGGTGTTCGAGCCGGTGGACATAGCCAAGACCGTGCGCCAGATAGAGACCGAAACCGCGCTGGCGCTGAAGGAGCGGCGCATGGCTTTCGACAACAGGCTGCCGGAGTCGCTCGTGGTGGACGGCAACCCGTCGATGGTGTACAGCATCTTCCGCAACCTTACCGACAACGCCATTTCATACGCCGGCGACGACACCACCATCACGCTCACCGTGGCCGACCGCGGCAGGCAGTGGCTTTTCTGCTTCAGCGACAACGGCGTGGGCGTGCCGCACCAGCACCTCGAACGCCTCTTCGAGCGTTTCTACCGCGTAGACAAGGGGCGCAGCCGCAAGCTCGGCGGCACGGGGCTTGGCCTGGCCATCGTCAAGAACGCCGTCATACTGCACGGAGGCACTATCTCTGCCGCCAACAACATGGAGGGAGGGCTGCGCTTCGAGTTCACTATCAACAAGACAAATAAATCTTAAATTTGCCGTTTCCCTTTTGGCGCTTCTGCCAATTTGCATTACCTTTGCGAAGCGAAAGCAGGCTGCGCCGGGCAACCGAGGCAAGCTTCGTTGCGCCCGCTTGCACTGCCTTCGCGCAAGATAAGCCGCGCCGGGGAAACAGCAGGCAAGCCCGCTTTCCCCCGCTTGCATTATCTTTGCTTTGTGAAGGAGGCCGCGCGGCAGGCCCGCCACTCCGCTTCGGATAACGGCGGCAGGGCATGGGCGGATGAACGTGCGCCGGCATGAAACTAAACACTTACTTTTAGCGACAAACAACGACTATGCAAAAGAGCAGGTATCTCACGCCCTCGGACGAAGACAGGAAGTGGGGGGTGACTGTCAGCACTGTTGGATACGAAGACATTCCGCCCCGTGCGCCATACCCTGCGCGGGGCCACGCGGACGGATATTTTTTCGACGTGGCCGCAGGCCGGACGCTTGGCGAGTACCAGTTGCTTTACGTTGTCGAGGGAGAGGGCACTTTCGCCAGTTCCCACCAAGAGTCCGTCAGGGTGCGCGAGGGCAGCCTCATACTGCTCTTCCCGGGCGAGTGGCACACCTACTGCCCCGACAAGGCCACCGGCTGGAAGTGCCACTGGATAGGCTTCGGCGGCCCGGTGGTGGACGCCAGGGTGGAGGCGGGCTTCATGCAGCGCGAGAGGCCCATCCGCCAGATAGGCTTTTCCGACGAGGTGGCGAGGCTCTACGACGAGGCATACGTGGCGGCCTCGCTCGGCGAGCCGGGCGTGCAGCAGCACCTGGCGGGCATAGTGGGCCACATTGTGGGCCTGATGTATATGCTGGAACGCCGCATGGCGGAAAACCTCAACCACACCCACGCCAACATAATCAGGCGGGCGAGGCTCCGCATCGACGAAGGCGTGGAGAGCAGCCTTTCCATCAGGCAGGTGGCCGAGGAGCTTGGGCTAAGCTACTCCAACTTCAGGAAGCTCTTCAAGGAGTTCACCGGCTTCAGCCCCGCCACCTACCAGCAGCAGGCCAAGATGCAGAGGGCGAAGGAGCTGCTGAGCACCACGGGCATGAGCATCAAGGAGATAGCCTACCGGCTGAACTTCGAGTCGCCCGACTACTTCTCCGTGAAGTTCCGCCAGAAGACCGGGCGCAAGCCCACCGACTTCAGGCCCAAGGACTGATCGCAGGGCACTGTGCGCCAAAGGGGGCGCGGACAGACATGCTGTCCGCGCCCCCTTTGGTGTTTGTCGGATTGCCCCTGCCGCGCCTTGCCTTGCGCGGCGCGGCAGGGGGCTGTGCGCTTGGCTCATCAGAACAGGAACGTGCGCTCCAGCCAGTAGACCACGATGCCTGCCACGTAGCCTGCGAAGGCCACGAGCGAGATGCGCTTCATGTACCAGATGAAGGTTATCTTCTCCAGGCCCATCACCACGACGCCTGCCGCCGAGCCGATGATGAGCATCGAGCCGCCCACGCCGGCGCAGTAGGCCAGCAGCTGCCAGAAGATGCCGTCCTGCGCGAAGTCGCCCACTTCGGCCATGGGGTACATACCCATGCAGCCCGCGACGAGCGGAACGTTGTCCACTATGCTCGACATCACGCCGATGATGCCGGTGATGAGGTAGTGGTTGCCGTCGAATGCCACGTTCAGGCCCTCGCCGGCCATGGCCAGCACGCCCACCACCTCGAGGCAGGCAACGGCCATCAGTATGCCGAGGAAGAACATGATGGTGCCCATGTCGATGCGGCGCAGTATGTTGAGTATGCGCTTCTGCGTGCCGTCTTCCTCGCCGTGGCTGCGGTAGAACAGCTCGGTGACGAGCCAGAGCACGCCCACCACGAGCAGTATGCCCACGAACGGGGGCAGGTGGGTGATGGACTTGAAGATGGGAACGAATATCAGGCCGCCCACGCCGAGGAAGAATATGGCCTTGCGCTGGCCTGCAGAGAGGTCGCCCTCCATGGCTGCCGCCTTGCCCTCGTCCTTATACGAGAGGTTGCCCTTGAGGAATGCCTGCAGCAGCAGCGCCGGCACGACCATCGATACCACCGACGGCAGGAACAGTTCCTTTATCACGCCGCCTGCGGTGATCAGGCTCTTGTTCCAGAGCATGATGGTGGTCACGTCGCCTATGGGCGAGAACGCGCCGCCGGCGTTGGCGGCTATGATAACGAGCGAGGCGTAGATGATGCGGTCGCCATGGTCGGCCACGAGCTTGCGCAGTATCATCACCATCACTATCGCCGTGGTCATGTTGTCGAGTATGGCCGAGAGGAAGAACGTGATGAAGGCTATGCGCCACAGCAGCGACTTCTTGCTCTTCACGGCGATGATGTCGCGCACGAAGTTGAACCCGCCGTTCTGGTCAACCAGCTCAACTATGGTCATGGCGCCCATCAGGAAGAACAGCGTGGTGGAGGTGCTGCCGAGGTGGCGCTCCATCACCTCGCTCACGGCCGAGGCCACGTTGTCGCCCACGGCGGCGGGTATGTAGCTGCCCGGGTCTACCATGAACAGCGTCCAGCAGGCTACGAACATCAGCAGCGCGATGGCCGCCTTGTTTACTTTTGTCAGGCTTTCGAGGGCTATGCACAGATAGCCGAACACGAAAACGACAACAATTGAAAGTGTTAATGTTGACATTTTAGGTGATTGTTTATTGGTTGTTGCTATTACGGCGCAAAAGTAGCGATTATTTCCCGATTTGCAACCTCCGCATGGCAAGAATAAGCACGTAATCGTTTACAGGCCCGGCTCCGGCCCGTCGGCTGGCGTGCCGCCGTGATGGCCCGGAGGCTGCCCCGGCTCCCGTTACGGGCGCACGTTGCGCCGCAGACCGGGCGCAGCCCCTGCGTTAACATACGTTAGCGTTTTTGCGCTTTTTGCTTTCTCTCGCAATGCGTTGATAGCCAGCGGGTTGCGGAACGTGCCGTTTTGCCTTCCAAAACATGCCGTTTTGCCCTGCGAAATGTGCCGTTTCGCATCCTAAAACGGCACATTTCGCAGGGCGGAACGGCTCGTTATGCGTGGCCGCGTTAACCAATGTGAAAAACGGCGGGCCGCACTCGCGTGCGCGTTGCGCGGAGCCTGTCCGCTTGCTTGGCGGCCGCTGCCCTTGGGCCTCGCGCCGGGGGCAGGCGTGGGAACGCCTCCCCGGCATGGCATCGGCCATTGCGCGGAGTGGTGCCACGAAGAATTTAAACCGGGAGTAACACCGTCACACATTAATATGATATATGGAAAGCTTGGTGACATTTTGTCGCTGGCGGAGGCTTCGCCGGGGCCTCAGGCGCAACGGGGCGGCGGCTATTTTGGCAAAAGCCCTCGCGCATACATCTTTTATGTAGGAGAGGTATGCGACGCGAAATGCTAAAGACTTCAAAATTTATCACAAAAAATCAATTATTTATGGTGGAGTAAGCGACAAAATCATTAACTTTGCAAAGTTATAACACGAAACAAACACTGCTAACAACTAAAGACATGGATGGGAAAAAATGCTTCTTCGCAGTCGACTTGGGAGCGACAAGCGGAAGGACTATAATCGGAACACTCGCAGGGGGCAAGATAGAGCTTGAAGAACTCACTCGCTTCGACAACAACCTCATAGAGACGGGAGGCCACTTCTATTGGGATATCTACGCCCTATACTTCGAAATAATCAAGGGCCTGAAGCTGGCCGCGCAGCGCAAGCTGCCCATCCGGTCGATAGGCATCGACACGTGGGGCGTCGACTTCGTGTGCGTAGGCAAGGACGGCGCGCTGCTGCGCAACCCGATCTCCTACCGCGACCCCCACACCTTCGGCATGATGGAAGACTATTTCGAGCACGCCGTAAGCAAGGAGAGGGTGTACGACATCACGGGAATACAGTTTATGAACTTCAACTCGCTGTTCCAGCTCTACACGATGCGCAAGAACGGCGACTCGGCGCTCGAAAACGCCGATAAGGTACTCTTCGTGCCGGATGCCCTGAGCTATATGCTCACGGGCAAGATGGTGTGCGAATACACCATCGCCTCCACCAGCCAGATGCTCGACCCGCGCACAAAGCAGCTCGACGAGGAGCTTCTGCAAAGCGTTGGCCTGACGCGCGGCAACTTCGGCGAGATGGTTAACCCCGCCACCGAGATAGGCGTGCTCACCAAGGAGGTGCAGCAGATGACCGGGCTTGGCGAGATTCCCGTCAT
>CALUMB010000103.1 GCA_944321645.1 uncultured Prevotella sp. | reverse complement strand
TCAAAGATCGTCTCTTTTTGCCGCCCCAGGGCGTTGTTCCCTGAAAGCGGGTGCAAAGGTACGCACTTTATCGGCACACGCCAAACTTTTCGGCAACTTTTTTCGGCAAGGGGCGAAGTTTTTCGGAATTGTTGACAGATGGGAGGGAGAGGACATTATTATATTAGGCGGAGGAAGGAGGAATGGGAGGCATGGGAGGGCTGATGGGACTGATAAGACAAATAAGACAAATAAGGCTAATTGGACTAATTAGACAAATTAGACTAATTAGGGGCTTGGGGGCGGGGATGGGCGAAAAGGGGAAATGGAGAAGCGAAATAGAAGCAGAAAAAGAAGAGGAGCAGAAGGACAATGATAAACTGAAAAAAGAGAGCCATGCTGCCGCATGACCCTCTTCGATAAACATTGGGCTGGTGCGCCCAGTGGCTTTATGGACTTGTCACCATGCCACGCTCATGCCGAGCGAAACGCTGACGTTTGAGCTGAGTGGGATAAACTCCTTGCTGACCTTGCCGAGGATATGATCCATGCCAATGAAGAAGTTGTAGCCCTTAGGATGGATGTTGAGCACCCAGCCGAAGCTGGTGGTGAAGCTGTTGACGGAGAGGTTTACGCCGCCGTTGAGCCACTTGAGCGGCTCGTAGTTGGCGCTCAGGCGCCCTTCAGTCCATGTGTATGGGCCATTTATGCGCGTGCTGCTGAGAAAGCCGAACGTGATGGGGCGATAGACGGGCAGGTTGTATTGCGCAGCGAGGTTGAGCGTTGCGCCGATGCCTGTGGTGCGTCCGCCGGTCTCACCCTTGTCCTCGAGGTGGGCAAAGTCGAGCAGGTCGTCGCCCAGCTGGTCGGTCTGGTCTTCGAGCACCGTACCGTTTTGGCTGTCGGAGTTAACGGCCACGTCGTGGAAGCCGTCGAACACGAACGGCTGTCCGCTGCTCTCGGCACGGGCATTCTCTTTCCAACTGATAAAGCCAAGGTCGAGCAAAGCCGCGCTCACAGTCCAGTCGTCGTCAATCTTGTACTCGGCGCCGAGGTCGAAAGCGATGCCGAAGCCGCCAAGGCCGAAGCCGTCAACGTCGAAGTCGCTGACCTGCTCATACTGGCCATTGGACTCAACGTTGTAGTCTTCCATTTCCGACTCAAACTTGAAACCCTTGACCGAGACGTCGGCAGTGGCCTTGCCCGACACCACCCACTTGTCGGCGGCGGAGAGGTCGGCTGTCATGTCCTCGAGCTTGACGTCGGCACGCCCAAGACCGAAAAGCAGCTTGAACTTACCGCCGACACGCAGCCTGTCGTTAATCTGGCGCGAGTGGCCGAGGCCGAGTTCGACGTATGACATTGCGCCCATGCTGATGTCGCCCATGTCGTATGACTTATTGCCGGTGTTCTTTGCAAACTCGAACAGCTCGTAAGGCAGCGACATTCCGAACGACGTGCGCGAAGAAAGCTCGATGGTGTTGTATCCGCCGAAAGCCTTGAAGCCTGCCGAAAGGATGGTGATGCCCACGTTGCCCACGAGGCGGTTGCTGCCGGAGCTGAAGCCGTCGAGAGCCTCGCCTGCCGATATGTATGGGTTCATAAAGGTGGTGAGCCGCTTGTCGCTGCCGTGCGGGTACATCGGATTGTCGAACACCACGTCTTGGTAGCCGAAGTTTCCGCGCAGGTTGACGTTGATGTTGCCGAGGGCGGGGATGGAGACATAGTTCTGCTCGTTGCCGAAGGCAGGGTTCATCGAGTGACGAAACTTGTAGTCGTCGGTGAAATAGGCAGACTGCAGAGCCTGCGCCATTGCGCCCGTGCCAACCATGGCCAAGGCCGATGCCAATATATATTTACTAATGTGTGTCATAACTTTTCGTTGGTTTCTTTGTTGGTGTAAGCCTGATTAATTAAAGTCGCCTATGACGGTGCCTACGAGTTTCACCTTTATGTCGTTGATTAGTATCGTATGGTTTCTGGAATTGAGGGTGATGTTGTCCACCACGTCAGTGCGGTCTTGCGGGTTGCGGGCCGAAGCGGCAAAGTCGAACACCAGCCCGTCGAGGCGTTCGAGGGCGTCTGATTGTTTCTGCTCAACCTTAACTACGATTGCCGACCCAACAGGCTCCACGCCATTGCTTGAAGCCAGGATAGTGTTGTCCACCTTCACTTCGATTTCGCTGTCGCTCATGCGTTTGCCGTTGACGTCGATGGCGTAAGCCGACAGCGTGAGGAAGGCGGGGATGCGGTTTTCCACGTTGGCCGTCAGCTCAATGTACGAGTTGTCAGAAAGCTCGTAGTCCTCGAGGTCGGAGTTCCAGCCATCCACTGTGTCGCGGTAGACGATCTGCGCGTCCTCGGCAAAGGCGATGGGAGCCTTCACGGTGTAGCTTGGCTGTATGTCGTAGGTGCGTCCAAGCTCAAACTCCACTTCCTTGGTGGCATCGGCAGTGGCCACAGCCGAGAACTCGATGCGGTCCGGTATGCGCCTGATGATGTCCGAAAGGTTTGGCACCTCCTTCATATCGTCGTAGCCGGTTATGCCATCGGCGTTGCGGCAGATGCAGATGGTGGTGGTGCCGCCTGCATTGATTTTGATGCCTTCTACCGGCACTACTACCGGCCCGCTCCCGTCGTTGAAGAAGGCCTTGATGGTACCGTCCACTGTACCGCCCATCGAAAGGTCGCTCTTGATGGTTAGCAGCACTTGCGGGTTGGCGAGGTCTACGCACACATCGTCGCCGCGCAGGAAGTCTGGCACACCCGTCACGTCAACAGAGCCGAGGTCTGTCATGTCTATTTCTGGGTTGAACTTTCCTGTCACGGAGCTGATGTAGAAGTTGTCCATGCCAAACGAGCTGCCCACCCTCACGTATGAAGAGGAAGAAGAAGAGCGGGCGGTGCGGATGGCCACATAGATGGAGCCGTCGAGGTATATGTTGTTGCCTTCTACAACGAGCCTGTTGTCCAGGCTTTCATAAAAGCCGAAGTTAAGGGTGGAGATTTTGACCGACAACTTAAGGTCGCGGCTTGTGGGCAGATTAGAGAACGTCACCTCCGAGCCGTCTTGGGTGAAAGTCCTGTCGCCAGCGTCAATGCCCGACAGCTCCATATACTCCGGGAAGGCGATGGTAAGCTCCTCCACCGTGCTGACCACGCTACGCAGGTCGGTGAGGTTGAGCGTGAAGTCGAACGAAGCACTCTCGCCGCTGGTCGTGCCTGCCGACAAGTCTGCCGACAAGTCTGCCGACGTGAGTTCCACCACCTCTTCAGGCTTGTCGCCCGAGAAGTGGAACACCTGCACGTTGCCCGACGCCTCATATTTGCCCTGGGAGTTGCGTTCGAGCGGCAGCGGGGTCTCTTCGGGAGGCATGCGCTGGGCCACGCGGATGCGGTCTACACTCGGATGGCTCGGGGCAACGTCGTCGCCCTCCTGCACGAAGCTGTAGTCACCCGTCACTCGGTCAGCCACCACACAGTCTCCGTCTTCGAGTTCGAGCACGTCCTCAAGCGTTATTTCGGTGGTTGAGCTTGCGGGCAGCTGCAGTTCGCCCCCGATAAAGCCCATTGTCGAGTCGACTTCGTCGAAGTCGTAATCGTCGTTGACGCAACCGGCCAACAAGGCCCCTCCAAGCAAAACAATTGCCGGCGAAAGCCATAATCTATGCAAACGATTTTCCATGTACTTAATATTGTTTTTAGTTATAAAATATTTATCATGCGATATTTCTGCAAAAATAATTAAACATTTTGAAACCACAAAACTTTTTGCAGACATTTTTAAATTAAGCGGAATTTAAAAGCGGCAAGATGGCTGGTGGCGGCGGGCTTAGCCACCGCAGGGCCGCCACCGTGCGGGCCGACGCGCCATTGCGTAGGGGCAAAAGGGCGCGGAAATGTGCCAAAGGCGTGACAATGTGAATGCAATTTATGGAAAATTGAGCGTATTTTCAAACTGGAGTGCTATTTTTTCAAAAATTAGTGTCGGGTTTAAAAGATTTCTGTTACTTTTGCAAAACTGTTTGTATCTGTTGGAGAGAGACGATGTTAGGAATCACAGAGAAAACAATAGACATAGACAACATCCTGCGCGACAAGATGGGCTCGAAGGCCAAGTATGTGCCGCAGCCCGCCGTGGCGTGGCTAAAGCGCATCGTACACCAGGACGAAGTGAACAAGTTCCTGTGGGAGAGCCGCGACAAGACCGGCGTCGACTGGCTCGAGGAGTGCGTGCGCTACTTAGACATGACGCTCGAGGTGGAAGGCATCGAAAACCTGCCGCCCAAGGACGACGGGCGGCTGTACACCTTCGTGAGCAACCACCCGCTCGGCGGGCAGGACGGCGTGGCCCTCGGCGCAATCATCGGCCGCCACTACGACGGCCGCTTCCGCTACCTCGTGAACGACCTGCTCATGAACCTGCCCGGCCTCGCCCCGCTGTGCATACCCATCAACAAGACCGGCAGCCAGGGCCGCAACTTCCCGCAGATGGTGGAGAGCGGCTTCCAGAGCGACAACCACATACTGATGTTCCCCGCCGGGCTGTGCTCCAGGCGCAAGGGCGGCGTGATACGCGACCTGCCCTGGAAGAAGACGTTCGTGGGCAAGAGCGTGCAATACCGGCGCGACGTGGTGCCGATACACTTCGGCGGGCGCAACTCCGACTTCTTCTACCGCCTGGCCAACTTCTCCGACAAATACATGAAGAAAGTGAACATAGCCATGCTCTTCCTCGCCGACGAGATGTACAAGAACGTGCACAAGACGTTCCGCGTGGCCATCGGCAAGCCCATACCGTGGCAGACGTTCGACAAGAGCCGCACCCCGGCAGAGTGGGCGCAGTACGTGAAGGACAGGGTTTACGAACTTTAGCAAACATACCAACGAAATGGAACAAGAGATAATCGGGCCGGTGGACAAGGCCCTGATCAAGGCTGAGCTTACGCCAGAGCGCCAGCTCCGCATGACCAACAAGAGCCACAACGAGATATACATCGTCGACATACACAACGCGCCCAACGTGGTCAACGAGATAGGCCGCCTGCGCGAGATGGTGTTCCGCGAGGCGGGCGGCGGCACGGGCAAGCCGGTAGACCTCGACGAGTTCGACACAAAGGACAACTGCTATAAGCAGCTCATAGTGTGGGACCCCGAAGAGGAGGAGATAATAGGCGGCTACCGCTACTTCCGCGGCACCGACGCCGACTTCGACGCCGACGGCCAGCCCATACTCGCCACGAGCCACATGTTCCGCTTCTCCGAGAAGTTCATCAGCGAATACCTGCCAAAGACCATCGAGCTTGGCCGCAGCTTCGTGTCGCTGGGCTACCAGAACACGGGCAAGCGCCCGTCGAAGAGCCTCTTCGCGCTCGACAACCTGTGGGACGGGCTTGGCGCGCTCACCGTGGTGCAGCCCGACATGAAATACCTGTTCGGCAAGATGACCATGTACCCGTCGTACATCCGCCGCGGCCGCGACATGATTCTCTACTTCCTCAAGAAGCACTTCGAGGACAAGGAAAACCTCGTAGAGCCTTACCACCCGCTAAAGATAGAGGCCGACCCCAAGGAGCTTGAGGCCCTGTTCTGCGAGAGCAAGTTCAAGGACGACTACCGCATACTCAACCGCGAGGTGCGTGCCATGGGCTACAACATCCCGCCGCTGGTGAACGCCTACATGGGCCTTAGCCCCACGATGAAATTCTTCGGCACGGCCATCAACGACGAGTTCGGCGATGTGGAGGAGACGGGCATACTCATCGCCGTCGACGAGATACTCGAAGAGAAGCGGATGCGCCACATAGACTCATA
>CALUMB010000102.1 GCA_944321645.1 uncultured Prevotella sp. | reverse complement strand
GTGACCTTGCCAGGCTCCATGCTCACCAACGGCAAGGGAAACGAGGTGACGGTGGAGACGAAATGGGTGAGCAGCCTCTACGACTCCTCCTTCTTCTTCAACCCATACATGGAAAAATACCGCCAGCCGGGCAAGATGAAGTTCCCGTTCTTCCTCACGCCCGACAAGCACTACATAGGCAATGCGTGGTACTCGCGCACGGTGAGCGTGCCGGAGGCGTGGAAGAAACGCCGCGTGCTGCTCTACCTCGAACGCCCGCACATAGAGACCACGGTGTACGTCAACGGCAAGCAGGCCGGGCGCGACTCGTCGCTCAGCGTGCCGCACGTGTTCGACGTGACCGACTTGCTCGTGCCGGGACAGGACAACGAGATTGCCGTGAAGGTGTACAACGGCATCGAGAACGTATGCGTGGGGCAGGATTCGCACAGCGTGACCGACCAGACGCAGGGCGACTGGAACGGCATAGCGGGCCAGATGGAGCTGCAGGCACGCCCCGAAGTCTACATAGCCAACGTGCAGGTTTACCCCGACATCGACGCGAAGGCCATCGACGTGGAGGTGAAAATCGTCGGCGGCAAGGGCAAGTACGACCTGCGCTTCAACGTGGCGGGCAAGGACTATGAGCACAAGAAGCTCGTGGCCGATGCCGACGGCGTGGTGAAAGTGACGCTGCCCATGGGCGACGACGTGAAGCTTTGGGACGAGTTCACACCAAACCTCTACACCCTCACGTCGGTGCTCGGCGCAGACACCGTGGCGACAGACTTCGGAATGCGCAAGATCGAGGTGCGCGGCCGCCAGTTCTACATCAACGGACGGCCTATATGGATGCGCGGAACGGTGGAGAACTGCTGCTTCCCGCTGACGGGCTACCCGCCCACCGACGAGGCTTCGTGGCTCGAAGTGTTCCGCAAGTGCAAGGAGTACGGGCTGAACATGATGCGCTTCCACTCCTTCTGCCCGCCCGAGGCTGCCTTCAAGGCCGCCGACAAGGTGGGCTTCTACCTGCAGCCCGAAGGGCCGTCGTGGCCAAACCACGGCGTCCGCCTCAATCGTGGCATGAACATAGACCACTATCTCCTGGAGGAGACGGAGCGCATGGTGGAGTTCTACGGCAACCATCCCTCGTTCTGCATGCTGGCTGCCGGCAACGAGCCGGCGGGCGACTGGGTGACTTGGGTGGGCGACTTCGTTGACCACTGGAAGCAGACGGGCGACGACCGCCGCGTGTATTGCGGTGCGTCCGTAGGCGGCGGATGGGCCTGGGACCCCAAGAGCGAATACCACGTGAAAGGCGGCGCACGCGGACTCGACTGGGACCGCCGCGCCCCGCAGTCAACAGACGACTTCCTCAGGAACATAATGCAGGTGACGCAAAAAGGCCGCAAGCCGATAGTGTTCGACGTTAACGAGCCTTACCTGAGCCACGAGCTGGGCCAGTGGTGCGCGTTCCCCGACCTGAAGGAGACCTCGCAGTACACCGGGGCGTACAAAGCGCGCAACTTCGAGATATTCGCCGACCTGCTGAAAGACAACGGCATGGCCTCGCAGGCAGAGAAGTTCCTCATGGCCAGCGGCAAGCTGCAGACCCTCGCCTACAAATACGACGTGGAGCGCAACCTCCGCACGCCCGACTACGCGGGCTTCCAGCTGCTCGCACTCAACGACTACAGCGGGCAAGGCACGGCCCTCGTGGGCGTGCTCAACGTGTTCTGGCGCGAGAAGGGCTACTGCACCGCCGCCGACTGGACGCAGTTCTGCTCGCCGATAGTGCCGCTGGCAAAGTTCCCCAAGTTCGTTTACACAAACAAAGAGACGCTGAAAGTGGACGTGGAGATGTACAACGCATACCGCGAGACGCTCCGCGACGCGCTCACCATCTACACCGTGACCGACACGAAAGGCGCGGAAGTGGCCAAGGGCCAGCTCTTCAGCGGCGACATAACCGTGGGCAAGAACCGCGCGTTGGGCGCCGTCACGCTGCCCCTCGCGGCCTTCACGGAGCCGTCGAAGCTGCGCCTCACCGTCAGGACTACGCCAAAGAACGACGTTGGCCAGAAGATAGAGAACAGCTGGGAGTTCTGGGTCTACCCCGCCGAGACGCAGATGCCGGAGGCCAAGGGCGTGCTCATCACCGACACGCTCGACGCCGAGGCCATCGCCACGCTTAAGAAAGGGGGCCGCGTGCTCATCACCGCCGCAGGCAAGGTGCGCTTCGGCAACGACGTGAAGCAGACCTACCTGCCGGTGTTCTGGAACACGAGCTGGTTCAAGATGCGCCCGCCGCACACCACCGGGGCCTACATCGACACCGAGCACCCGCTCTTCAGCGAGTTCCCGACTGACGACTGGACGAACCTCAACTGGTGGGAGCTGGTGAACAAGGCGCAGGTGATGAACCTCCGCGACTTCCCCACCGCCTACCAGCCGCCCGTGCAGCCCATCGACACATGGCACATAAGCCGCAAGCTCGGCATGGTGGTCGAGGCCAACGTATTGGGCGGCAAGCTGCTCATGACCACCATCGACATCGACAGCGACCTCGACAGCCGCCCCGTGGCGCGCCAGATGCGCAAGGCCATGCTCGACTATGTGGCTGGCGACAGCTTCCGCCCGGCCATCACGCTCGACCCGCAGGTAATCACCAACCTGTTCGAGAAGGAAGCCCCGGCGGTGAATATGTTCACCAACGACTCGCCCGACGAGCTGAAACCGAAACTCAAGTAAGAGTAGAAAGGTAAAAGAGTAAAAAGGTAAAAAAGGCTGCGCCAAACATCATGGCGCGGCCTTTTTTGTTTCTTATGGCGCATGATTGCGGTGTGCGGCATTGCTCGTTTATGCTCCGTAAATGTTAAAACACGTCCCTGCAAACCGTCCGTGAGTGGCGTATTTTGCGCCGACTGCATCTTTGGCGGCGTATATTGCAGTCTCAGGTGTGCAACGTTAAATGGCTAATACAGTGGGTATTGGATGAAACGGACACGAAAGTGTGCTTAAAATGTATTAATGTCGTATGCCGAAAACCTTTGAAATTTAGCATATTTTGGCATAAGAAGCTGCGCGAGAAGGGCTGTTTTGCCTTGCAATATGGCCTATATCGCCTTGCAATAAGGGCCGTTTCGAGATGCGAAACGGCCCTTATTGCAATTTTGTCGGCTTTTTCGCGCCTTGTGGGCGTGCTGAAACCGCTTTCCCGGCTCTATTTCGTCACTTCCGGCCGTGTTAAATTCTGCCCGTCCGAATGTTAATCTTTGTTATGGCGGCGAGGCTTTCATGCGTTCTGCCGGGGCGGGAGCATCAGTCGTAGTCCTCTATCCGCCACTCGTCTTTCCACTCTATCATTGGCTCTCCGTCCTTAACAACGATGGGCAGGAACACGTATGTGGCCTTGTAGACATCTGGTTGGGGTTCACCAGCGTATAGAACCTGTTGGCCGGACGCGGTGTCTTGAAGTCGCGGGGGTATGGGCGGTGGTCCTTGTACCGCTTCAGGAACGAGTTCCACTCCTTTTTCGGTATGTCCGTCTTGTTGGTGTGGGGCAGCCAGCGGTCGGCCATGGCCACGTAGAGGTTCTTGCCCGGAATCTTTATGACGCTCGTTATCTGCGAGCAGAACGAGTGGTCGTAGGGGTCGCCTATGTGCGGATTGCCCAGCGTCTTGTAGTCGCCGTGGTAGTCGTCGAACACGGCCACCTCCGAGGGATTCGGCACGTAGCCCGTCGTGCCAGACGGTAGATGTAGTGGCGACCGTCCATCACGAAGTGGGCGGCGGCCTCGCGCGTCAGCGGCGGCGTCTGCCCCACGAAGTGCTCCGAGTACTTGCCGCTGGCGTCGAGATAGTCGTCTGTCAGCTCGGCGCATATCTGTTCCCAGTGCGGCCGCTCGAACAACACGTAGCCACGGCCCGTCTCAGGGTCGGAGTACATATCGAAGTCGCCCACGGCGAATCCGCAGGGCTTCAGGCTGCGCACGTATCTGTAGGGTCCCATGAAGCTGTCGGCCTCAAGTATTACGAAGTGTCCGTCGTCGCTCTGCGACTTCAGCCAGCACACCCACCGGCCCGTCTTGGGGCTGCGCAGTATGTGCGGGCGCTCCAGCTTCTGGCAATGGTGAGTGGGCGAGGCCGGGTCGGTGTCGGGGGTGACGATCAGTCCCTCGTCCTTCCAGTTGTAGAAGTCGGTTGACGAGTAGCGCCTCACTCCGCCGAACATCATGTTCGTGCCGAAGAGCGTGTTCGTCTTGTCCTCTCCGTACCAATAGTACTTGTCGCCGATGCGCGTCACCTGGAAGCCGTGCGCCTGTATCGGCTTGCCCTCTGTGTCGAGCCACACCTCGCCGGGGCGTATCGAGTTGCATGTCACCGGGGCCAGCGGGTAGGTCTGCACGTTCAGGTAGCGGCACTCGCCGCCCGTCTTGCGGATGTCCACGGGGCGGCCCGTGGCTGTGTTGCTGAAGCCGAAGAATGAGGCGAAGTCGCAGTTGTCTATCTCCAGCACGCTGTCGGTGGTCTCCACGCGCACGTCTTTCATCGAGAATTTCGATGCGTCGCGCACGCGCCCTATCTTCTCGCAGCGCGCCTTGACGTTGCCGAAGAAAACATTCTTCAGCACCTTTTCCGGCAGTCCGCCCACATCGACGAGTTGTCGGCAGGCGGTTATCTCCACGTCGTGGATGGATATGTTGCGGAACCACGGCGTGAGCTTTGTCACCTCGCGGGCAGGGTATCGCTTGGCCAGCTCGCCCACCCACTTGGCCGAGCCGAGCATGTCGCAGTAGAACGCCTGGTGCTTGACGTCGGCGCGGACGCGCTCCACGTAGACATTCTCGACAAAGCCGCCGCGCGGGCGGCGCGTCTTGAAGCGGAAGGCCTGGTCCTTGCCGTCGAACACGCGCTCGGCCAGAGGCTTCTTTTCCACGCCGTCGATCATCATTCCCTCGTTGCGGGTGAAGATTTCGCAGTCGGTCGTCGGACCGATTATCTTGCCCCGCCCCGTGAGGGCAATGTTCTCCTGGCCGTTGGCATAGATGCAGGTGCCCAGCGAGTAGACCTCCACGCCATCATCGCGGGTGAACACGGCGGGCAGGTAGTCCTTGATGTAGCCGCTGAAGCGCAGCTCGGCCCCGTCGCTCAGGTGCAGCTCCACGTTGCTCTTCAGCGTTATGCGTCCTGTCGTCCACACTCCGGCGGGTATCACCACCGTTCCGCCACCCCGGCGGCCCATGCTGTCGATGGCCGTCTGGATGCTCTCGGTGGACAGTCCGCCGCTGTCCATCTCCACCCAAGTGGTGTCGGCCCGGAATTGCGGGCGACTCAGCTCCGGCATGGGGAACGGGGCCGCCACCGGCTCGATGCTTTCGGGCATGCTTTAGGCCCGACCTGGCCCGCCGTCAGCAGCGCGGCGGCGCAAATGATGCTTGTCAGTGACATAATTGTTTATTGTTTTGGTTTGCGTTCTTTCCTGTTCGGTATGCAAAGTTAAGCATAGTTCAGGTTCTATTTATGGTAAAATCGTACAAATAATTGTGATTTTGTACGTTTTCAGAACCATTTGCTCCGCTGCGGACGCAATACTCTGGTACAAATATTTTTGCCAAAACAAAAAACGGGGAGGCTTCGCGCCTCCCCGTTGCTTGAGCCTCATGTCGGATTCGAACCAACGACCCCGAGATTACAAATCACGTGCTCTGGCCAACTGAGCTAATGAGGCGGGTGGGCAAGCTACTTGCATCGCGCCGCTACAACCAACTACCTTTGCTACGTTCCCGTCCTGGAGGATTCGAAGGGAGCTGGCCGTGCAAGACTTGCCCGT
>CALUMB010000101.1 GCA_944321645.1 uncultured Prevotella sp. | reverse complement strand
GGTGGTGTCGGGGCTGGGGTATAGGTGGAAGGTGATGTCGGTGGGGTGGAAAGCCTGCTTCGGCGTCTCGATGTTGATGCCCGAGACGGAGCCGTGCAGGTAGTAGAGTTGGTTGAGGTCGGTGTGGAAGTTTACGCTCGACGACAGCCCGGCGGTGAGCGGCGCGTCGGCCACGCGCAGCTGCTGGAGGTCGGCTTTGCGCACGGCGGCGGTGAGCGTGGCCTCTATTCGGCGCCTGTTGAGCGTGGCGTCTACAGCCAGCGAGCCGTCGAACAGCTGGTTGTCGCCCTCTATCGTGGCGTGGGCGATGCCGTTGCGCAGCGTGGCCGAGGCCGAAACGTTGGCGATGTTCCACCCGCCGTATGCCATGCTGTCCACTCTTGCCGTGGCTTCGAGGCGGCAGGAGGGCGACATGAAGTCGAAGCCGCGCCCCTCTACGTCGGCCCGGCAGCTTACGGTGCCTATCGAGTCGGCTGGCATGAAGTGTGCCACGTTGAGGCTGTTCACGGCCAGCGACGCCTTGTAGGCCGCCGTCGCGGCGTTGAACCGTCCGTCGAGCGACACGCTGCCCATGCCCTCGCGCATGGTGAGCCGCGCCGAGTAGGCGCTGCCGTCGGCCTTCACCGTGCCGTCGATGGCCATCCGCGGCAGGGCGAAGGGTGCGCCGGGGCCTGCCAGTGCCGCCACGAACCCTAAGTCGTCGGTGCGCCCTTCAACCTTAAGGTCGGCCTGCAGGCGCCCGGCGTCGGTCACGTTTGCCGCCTTGCCCGATGCTTTTAGTGTGAACGCCGTGGGCAGGTCGGCTTGCAGCCCGGTTATGTCGAGGCTGCGCACAGTGCCGTTCACGCTGCCGCGCACCGTGAGCGGGCGGTTGGGCCACGCGCGGACGAACTCGTCGGGCATTCCCCCGGCAAAGCGCATTATGTCTTGTTTGCCTATCGAGGCGAGCAGCCGCACGCTTATCCGGCCCGGCCTTGCGGCGTCCATCGCGCTTAAGTCTATGGCGGCCTCGGCCTTAAGGTCGGAGTCGGGCGTGCGCACCTTGAGCGACGGCAGGCTGATGCGCACGGAGTCCATGGCCACCGGGCCTCTGAGGTCGGCCAGCTGCAGGCCGCTCTTCTCCTTCATCCGGCAGTGGCGCACCGCCAGCCTGATGTCGGGGCCGTGGTATAGTATGGAGTCAAGCCCGATGTTCACTTCCGAGAGGGCTATGTGGCCGGGGTCGAGACCGTCGGTGCGCGGCGCCAGGTTGTCGTCGTAGGCCACTGTTGCGTCGGCCAGGTCTGCGCTGCCTATTGCATAACTGCCCGTGCCAAGGTCAATCTTGGCCTCGCGGGCGGCCAGCGTGCCAATGCCCGCCTGCACTCTGAGGCTGTCGCCGGCGGTGTGGAGGTCTATCGAAGTGCGCTTTATGTCGAGCTTGCCGATGTTTATTTTCCATGGCGTGGGTGCCGATGCCGTGTCCGGCGGCACCACCGTGTCGCGCAGTTCCACCCTCACCCTTGCGTCTGTTAGGGTGGCTCCGTCAAGCTCTGCCAGCTGCCTGCCGAGGTCAATGCCGCGGCTGCTTAGGCTAAGGCGGCCTATCTCGCCGCTCACGCGCGCCTCGGGCACCAGTCCGGCGGTGTTTATCTTTGCGCCCGAGAGTTCGAGCTTGTCCACCACTACCTTGCCCCCAAGCAACGGGCTAAGCCTTACGTCCACCACGAGCGAGCCGACGTCGGCCACTGTGTCGCGGGGCTGCGACAGAGTGGAGCCGCGTTGCACCACCCTGAAGTCGTAGATGCCGAGGTCGAGCGGGAACACGAGCGACACGCGCCCCACGCTCACTTCCATGCCCGTGGAGCTTGAAACGGCGTTTGCCACCTGCCCCACGGCCCAGTTCTGTATGGCGGGTACGTATAGCAACGCTGCCCCGACGGCGAACAGCAGCACGGGCAGCAGCACGATGGCCAATATCCCAAATAATGCTTTCTTCATGTTTCTGGCTTTTTCAGTGGCCCGCCTTCCAGGCCCGCCTGCCTGTTGCGGCGGCCTTTATTTGTGCAAGCGTGGCCTCTCCACCCTTGCGGCCAAAAGGCCAAAGGCAAGGCCGACAGGCCGTGCCGGAGCTTTCCTGTTGGCCTATCTGATAGCAAAGATACTGAAAAAACTTGGAAACGGCTGGCTTTTGCGCAAAAAAGTAATGCCCCCTGATGGGAAAATCAGCCTTTGCCGACCTTTGGCCGCTATGCCTGGACGCTGGTAAAAGGCCGGCGGCATCGGCCAGGCTGCCTTCCACGGCTACTTTTCCCCCGCCTGCCCGGCAAGCTCCTGCCACAGCCTGTCGGCCGGGAGCGGGGCTTCCGCCACGATGCGTTGCTTGCTCACGGGGTGGACGAACTCCACGCGGCGGGCAAGCAACGATATGCAGCCGTCGGGGTTGCTGCGGCGCGAGCCATACTTCAAGTCGCCTTTTATGGGGCAGCCTATCGCCGCGAGCTGGCATCGTATCTGGTGGTGCCGCCCGGTCATCAGGTTTACCTCAAGCAGGGTGTACCGCTCGCCGCGCCCGATGGTGCGGTAGGCGAGCACGGCCTTCTTGGCCCCGGCCACTTCGCTGTCGTGGGCGAAGCTCTTGTTCAGCCGCTCGTTGCGCACGAGCCAGTGGGTGAGCGTGGCCTCGCCAGGCTGCGGGCGGCCCGCCACTATTGCCCAATATGTCTTGTGTACGTCGCCGTTGCGGAACATTTCGTTGAGGCGCGAGAGGGCTTTCGACGTGCGGGCGAACACTACCGCGCCTCCCACCGGGCGGTCGAGCCTGTGGGCGACGCCGAGGAACACGTTGCCCGGCTTGGCGTAACGCTCCTTTATGTATGCCTTCACGTCGTCGGCCAGCGTGCGGTCGCCTGTCTTGTCGCCCTGCACAATCTCGCCGGGCTGTTTGTTTACTATTATGATATGGTTGTCTTCGTAGATTACCTGCATTGCTTTCTGTTCATAATTCACAATCCATTACCCATGGTTGGCTGCGCAGTAACTATATGTTATGCCTATAAGTCAAAGAAAACAATAAATGCTCATTTTACGACAAATATTGTGTTGGCAAATGTTTTATAGCGCATTTGCTTATAGGCAAAGTCTATTTCTTTTAGTCCGTAGTTGTCGTAGTTATCCAAGAAGTGTCTGACTTTTGGCTCTATCAGCCCAAACGCGCGCTTCATCTTCCAAGAGCGGCTCATGTCTGAAGAATCTACCAACACGACGAACAACCTGTTTTCGGCTCCAAAACGCATTTCGCCCTGATTGGAGTAGAGCCATTCCATCAGTTCCTTGCTGTCATTTCGCGCCTCTTCCACGACTTCCCTTCGTTTTCCTTGTAGTTCCGCCAATATACCATCAAGCCCAATCTCCCACATTTTTTCCATTATGGCATACCGTTGCTGCGATTCTGTCATGCTGTGGCTGGTGGCAATTCCTGCCGCTTTTGCTTGCTGCTTAAGCCATGAAAGTTCTGGCCTGCCTAATTTTTCCCTTAGTTTCATGGCCATATACTGCTCTGGGAAATATGTAACTTTTAAGTCAAGGGGATAGCTGTCTATAAAGAAATCCACACTTTTTATCTCTCCAACGGCGGGTACCACTCGCGGATGGCGCTTAAAGAGCGATTCGATTAAATACGAAGTCCAATTATTGTACCAACTGTTTTTGACATAGTTCCAAGCGTTTTCTGCAATCTCTGCCCTTCGACCGACCAGTTCGTCATAATTGCTGACAACTTTTACAAACCTGCTTACTAAGTATTTGTCTAACGAATTGTTTCTGTCGCCGCCCCAATCATAGTTATGCACTTTATACAAATCTTCTTTTAGCTTCGCCTCGTTGATGCCTGCGGCTACGTACCATTCATGGTTTTTGGCACGCAAAAAGTCGTCTAACATTTGCATACCATTGGGATTTGCCTCTAACGCACCAAACAGTTCCGCGCTTTGTTCGCTCAATCGCAGCGAGCTAAGGCTTATGCCAGTATCTGAAAGAAACTGTGCCATCAACTTGGCGCGGCAAATTGAGCGCACCTTCAGCCACAAAAGCCCATTCCTGTTGCCATTGAAAGCATAAAGTTCGTGCGAGGAAAACTTGGCGTTCCACATTTCAAAATTTGTCATGGCATAACGATGTTAACGTTTCTTGCATATAAGTAGCACTTCGTTACAGCCAGCGACGCTGCCTTTCCCGCCACGGCTGTTGTCATAAGGCTTACGCTCGATTTGCACTTTGCGATACGGTTCAATGATGGAAACCATTGTCTCAATGTCTGGGTAGCTGCGGTCGTTATAGCTCACAAGCCATATTGGAATGTCGCAGGCAAGTTCAAACAACTTTTTCAAATTGCGCACCGCCTCACTGTTTTTGTCGAAACCAGAGAAACGTTTCGGCTCATATCGCTTCGTTCCATTTATGAAGCGTTTGTCCTTCCAATATTCGACGAATGTTTCAAGCAAATGGTAGAACGACTGGTAGTCTGCATGGCTGTTGCAATATGGCGGGTCGAAGTACGCAAGATCCACCCCGGTGAGGTGTGGTAGCAAGTCGAGAATGTTTTCATTATAACTAACATTCTCACACCCATTGTCAAAAACGGCGGCATTATACGCAGGCAACAAATCCAAAAACAAGTCTTTGAGCGGGCGCACCAGGCTACGGTTGCGTTTGATGCGAGCCGGGTCTGCTGCATATACAAGGGCCTGCGTGTGTGCGAAATGGCCCATCGTGACTTTGCGGGTCATGCTCCTGCACATTATGGCCAAGGCCATAGATTGCTTGTAGGAATTTGACAAATGGCGCACATTGCTGCGGAAGCTGTCTGCAAAGGCGGCTTCTGCTTGCGTGAAAAACAAATTGGCAAACAGTGATTCCATTAAGTTAAATTCCGTTGGGTCGCTGTTTTCGGAAAACAATATTTCTAAGTCTTCCGGCTCTAACAATTCACGTTTGTTTTCTATCAAAGCCTTGCCTGTGTGGCCGCAGAAAGACAAAAAGTCGTTTGTGAGAACTTTCTTGCCTAATTGTTTGAGCACATACGCAATGGATTGGGAACCTGAAAATGCGTCAAGGACAACGTTGGCATCCTCTGGAATGTGCCGGGCTATCCATCCGCGATGGATGAATTTGGCACCGAGGTATTGCGGCTCCGGGAATTTAAAATCAAAGAATGTCGTCTCGTTAAAAAGCATCGTGGAATCGTTATGAATGCTATTTGCCTATGTTGAAACCATGCTTGCGTATAAAAACGACAATTCACAATCCGTAATCCACAAAAGGCAACGCCTTGCGATGGCAGCGGCCAATCATGGGTTATGGATTGTGAATTGCGGGTTAGCCTACATGTTCATTCCGCCGTCCACCTGGATGACCTGGCCGGAAATGTAGCTCGACATATCGGAGGCGAGGAAGGTGGCGCAGTTTGCGATGTCGTCCACGGTGCCGCCGCGGCGCAGTGGGATCTTGGATGCCCACTCCTTGCGCACCTCGTCCGACAGGGCCTGCGTCATGGCCGTGTCGATGAATCCCGGCGCGATGGCGTTTGCGCGTATTCCCTTCGGCCCCATCTCCTGGGCGATGCTCTTTGCCAGTGCTATCAGCCCGGCCTTGGATGCTGCGTAGTTGCACTGCCCGGCGTTGCCGTGTACGCCCACCACCGACGCCATGTTGATGATGGAGCCTTTGCGCTGGCGCATCATCACCGGCACGCAGGCGTGGATGAAGTTGAAGGCGCTCTTGAGGTTGACCGTGATTACGGCGTCCCACTGTGCCTCGGTCATGCGGAGCATAAGCCCGTCCTTGGTGATACCGGCGTTGTTCACGAGGATGTCGATCGAGCCGAACTCCTCCTTCACCTGCTTTACCAC
>CALUMB010000100.1 GCA_944321645.1 uncultured Prevotella sp. | reverse complement strand
ACTATCTTGAGGTAATCACCGCCGAGACCAGCCTGCTCAACGCCGAGCTTACCAAGGTGGCCGACGACTTCTACAAGATGCAGGCCGTGGTCAACCTCTACCAAGCCCTTGGCGGAGGGGTCAATTAATAATTTAAAAGCTAACGATTATGGCAAGTGAAATAAGCCCCAAGGCAGAAATAGACCCGAGAGCGAAAATCGGGAACAACTGCAAGATATATCCTTTCGCTTACATCGAGGGCGACGTGGTGATTGGCGACAACTGCACCATCTACCCCTACGTGAGCATACTCAACGGCACCCGCATGGGCAACAGCAACACCGTGTTCCAGGGAGCGGTGCTCGCCGCCCTGCCCCAAGACTTCGAGTTCAGGGGCGAGCCGTCAGAGCTTATCATAGGCGACCGCAACACCTTCCGCGAGAACGTGGTGATCAACCGCGCCACACACTCCGACGGAAAGACCGTCATCGGCAACAGCAACTTCTTCATGGAGGGCGCCCACATATCGCACGACACCAAGGTGGGCCACCGCTGCGTGTTCGGCTACGGCACGAAGATTGCCGGCGACTGCGAGATTGGCGACGCCGTGATTTTCTCCACCAGCGTGATTGCCAACGCACGCACCCGCGTAGGCTCATGCTCCATGATACGTTCGGGCTGCACCTTCTCGAAGGACATCCCGCCGTTCATCATCGCCGGTGGCTCGCCCATCAAGTACGACGGCATCAACTCCGTGATGATGACCACCTACGAGGTTGACGAGAAGACGCAGAAGCACATAGCAAACGCCTATCGCCTGGTGTTCCACGGGCAGACTTCGGTGTTCGACGCCGTGCTCCAGATTAAGGAGCAGGTGCCCGACGGCGAGGCCATCCGCATGATAACCAGCTTCATCGAAGGCACGAAGCTCGGCATCATCACCAAGATTTGATTGTGCCGAGAGCCGCAAACGCTTTCAAGGCGGCCTGCCCCCACTGTGGGGCGGGCCGCCTTTTTTGTGTGGCAGCCCCTCTCCCGTCTCCCCACGGGGGGAGACGGGAGAGGGGCTTTTGTTTCCCCAATCCAAACTTTATTCGTATCTTTGCATTGCAGAAGGGCTTCTGCAATCGTCCTTGAAGGCTTAACGGATGTTAAAGTGCGCCGCCGCGTTTCTGTCCGCCGCCGTTTCGCTTCCTGAAATGTGCCGTTTCGGCTTGCGAAACGGGTCGTTTTAGAGGCCAAAACGTGCCGTTTTAGAGGGCAAAATGGCACGCTCCTCTAACTCGCTGTGAGCCAAGTAGTTGTAAGGGCGGCGCGAAACGCTCCGCAAGGAAGTTCCTTCTGTGAAAAATGTTTAAAAAGAATGGGAGTCCAAGACACATACATCGAGGAGTCGCCGGCCGACTTCTTCGCCGAGCTTGAGGCCGCCGCGAGGCTCGCGCCTGCAGACGTCGGGCGGGCATACGCCACGCTCGCCGCCGTGTTCCGCCGCGCCGCCGACCAGCGCCTGCTCCACAGTGGCATTGCCTTTGCGGGTATGTTCGCCAAGGTAGACCACCTGCTGAAGGAGTGCGGCGTAAAGCCTCCGCTCACATATTTCATAAACGACACGCGCGTGCGCCTGCGCCACCTGCACGACCTGGCCGACGGCGAGCGGCGGCGCCACTTCCCCTACGACCTGAAGAACGTGTGCCGCTTCATAGCCGCCGTCTATGGCGTAGGCAAGTTGCCCGCCTCGCTGGCCGCGCTCCTGCCCGCGTCAGACCTTGCCGCCGAGGGCGAAAGCGTGCTCTCCGACTGTGTGCGCGTGGTGGTGGAGTCTGTCAGCGGCACCACCGTGGCGGCCACCGGCCCCCATGGCGGCAGGTTCAGCGTGGATTGTTCGGGCGAGTGGGCCTCTGTCTGCACGCTGCTTTCGCCCGGAAGCCAGCTCAACCTCGTGCGCCCCAGGCTCAAGGGAGACGTGCTCGTGCCTGAAATCGTAATCTTCGAGCCTGACTACCTCGTGGACATCTCGGCCATTGCCGCCTGCTTCGAGAGCTACGGGGCTTCGCCATACACCTACCTGCTCAACAAGCTTAAGCCTGCGCCGCACTCCATGCACATACTGCTCGGCAACCTTTCCGGCCAGCTGCTCGACGACGTTGTGCACGGCTCGCGCCGCACCTACGCCGAGAGCGTGGCCGACTTCTTCCGCCACAACGCCCTGGCCTGCGCCTCGGCAGAGGGCATCGACGGCTCGTTCCACAGCGAGGCGCAGGCCCAACTGGCCAACATCCGCCGCGCCATTGCCGACGTGCTGCCGGCCGAGGTGGGCGGGTTCAGCCCCGACGAGACCATGCTCGAGCCGTCGTTCTTCAGCGAGACGCTTGGCTTGCAGGGCCGCATGGACTTCCTCCAGGCCGACGTGTGCCGCCCGGGCCGCTGCGTGGTGATTGAGCAGAAGTCGGGCAAGGGCGCGTTTCCCCCAGGCCCCGACCCCGACACGCCGCGCCAGCAGGAGAAGCACTACGTGCAGCTGCTGCTCTACATGGCCCTGTTGCGCTACGACCACGGCGTGTCGCCAGCCGACCTCCGCGCCTTCCTGCTCTACTCCCGCTACCGCAACAGCCTGCTGCGCGTTGGCCCCGCGCCGGGGTTGCTGCGCCGTGCGCTCGCGCTGCGCAACCAGGTGGTGTGGTGCGAGCTGTGGTATGCCAGCGGCGGCATCAGCGTGCTGGAAAAGCTCACCCCCGAACGGCTCAACATAGCCCGCTCCTCAGGCCGCCTCTGGCAGCAGTACACGCGCCCGCAGTTGGATGCCCTGCTGCTGCCGGTGCAGCGGGCCACGCCCCTTGAGCGCGCCTACTACTTCCGCTTCCTTACCTTCATCGAGCGCGAGCACCTGTTGGCCAAGGTTGGCAACAAGACAAAAGAGAACTCCGGCTTTGCCGCCAAGTGGCTCGACACGCTCGAAGAGAAGCTGCAGGCGGGCAACATCCTGTGCTCGCTGTCTGTAGATAGCCTTGGGCCGGACGAAGGCCGCGCCACGGGCGTGGGGCGCGTGGCGTTGGCCTTTGCCGACAGCCGCGCCGCCGAGGGGTCGAACTTCCGCCCCGGCGACATCGTGATACTTTACTCCTACGAGCGCGGGCGCGAGCCTGACGCACGCCGCACGGTGGTGATGCGGGCCACGGTGGAGTCTATGTCCACGGCCCGCCTCGCGCTCGTGCTGCGCAACCCGCAGACCGACCCGCGCGTGTTCCGCCGCCCGCCGGGCTACTGCTGGGCGGTGGAGCACGACCTCTTCGAGTCGTCGTCCACCGCGCTCTGCCGCGCCATGCACTCCTTCCTCTCCGCCCCGCGGCGCCGGCGGGAACTCATCCTCGGCCAGAGGCCGCCAGAAGTGGGGGCCGAAGTGCCGCTGCGCGGCGACTACGGGGGCTTCGGCACCCTTGTGGCCCGTGCCGCCCGCGCCCGCGACTTCTTCCTCGTGATAGGCCCGCCCGGCACGGGCAAGACCTCGTTTGCCATGCTCAACATCCTGCGCGAGGAGCTTCTGAGGCCGGAGTCGGCCGTGCTGCTCATGGCATACACCAACCGCGCCGTCGACGAGATGTGCTCGAAGCTCGCCGGGGCGGGCATCGACTTCGTGCGGCTAGGCTCGCGCCTGTCGTGCGCCGAGCCGTTCCGCGACAGCCTCCTGGAGCGCAGGGCGGCCTCGTGCGCCAACGTGGCCGCAGTAAGGCGGCTCATAGCGTCGGCGCGTGTGTTCTGCGCCACCACGTCGGCGCTAAACGCCAACCCCGCCCTCCTTGGCATGAAGCGTTTCTCTTTGGCCATAGTCGACGAGGCGTCGCAGATACTTGAGCCTCACCTCGTGGGCATCCTCGGCGCTTCGGTGGGCGGCGTGGAGTCGATAGGCCGCTTCGTGCTCATTGGCGACCATAAGCAGTTGCCCGCCGTGGTGCAGCAGACAGCCGAGGAGTCGCGCGTCGGCGACCCGCAGCTGCGTGCCATCGGACTTCTCGACTGCCGCGACTCGCTCTTCGAGCGGCTCCTGCGTGCGCATCGCGCCGACCCCGCTGTGGTCTATATGCTCACCCGCCAGGGCCGTATGCACGCCGACATCGCCTCGTTTCCCAGCGCGGCATTCTACGGCGGGCGGCTCCGCCCCGTGCCGCTGGAGCACCAGTTGCGCAGCCTTCCGCCCTATGCGGCGGCGGGAGGGGCGGCTGGACGTGTGGCCGCAGGCTGCCGGGTGGCGTTCGTGGCGGTGCAGCCCGACGGTGCCGACGCTTCCGACAAGGTGAACTCCGCCGAGGCTTCGGCCATCGCCCGCATAGCCGCCGAGGTCAGGAGGCGGCATGGCGCCGACTTCGACCCTGCCGCCACGCTCGGCGTCATCGTGCCATACCGCAACCAGATTGCCGCCGTGCGCGAGGCAATGGCCCGCACGGGCGTAGACGGGCTGGACTGCATCGACGTGGACACCGTGGAGCGTTACCAGGGCAGCCAGCGCGACACAATCATCTATGGCTTCACCGTGCGCAAGCGTTACCAGCTCAACTTCCTGACGTCTAACGTCTTTTTTGAAGACGGCGAGCCGATTGACCGCAAGCTGAACGTGGCCATGACGCGGGCAAGGGAGCACCTCGTGATGGTGGGCAACGCCCCGCTGCTCTGCCAGAACGCCGTGTTCGCGCGGCTCATAGCCTATGTGAAAGAGTGCGGAGGGTACTTTGAAAATGAAGAATGAAGGGTTAAGAATGAAGAAAGGCTGCGCCATCCCTCTCCCCACGGGGGAGAGCCGGAGAGGGGCTTGCATTTGTCTGGACTCCTGAACTCCTGTCTCCAGTCTCCTTATAAAAACGAAATAGTATGAAGAAAGAAGTGTTTTTGCAACAGCTTGCATTGCTGTTGCTTGTGTCTGTGCCGTCGGCCTGCTCGTCGAGCGAGGCTGGGCAGGAGGCGTTCGCGCCCGCCGCGCCCGACTATTCGGACAAGAGTATGTGGTATGAGGGCGGTCGCGACAGTGCCGACTGCGCCGTAGACGTGTTCTACATAGCCCCGACCTGTGTGTGGGATTGGACTGACGGCAGCGGCACGGCGTACCATTACATGAACGTGGAGGACTCCGCGCAACGCGCCGCCGTGGCCTCTTCCGACCTGTTGGCGTGCCGCCTGTTCGGCGAGAACTGCCGCTTCCTCGCGCCGTATTACCGCCAAATCACCATGGACTCGTGGTTTGAGCCTGCCGACGAGATTGAGCGGCGCTACCGCCTGGCGCACGCCGACGTGGTGAGCGCGTTCCGTTACTACATGGAACACCGCAACGCGGGCCGCCCCTTCATCCTCGCCGGCCACAGCCAGGGGGCAAAGGCCGTGGTGGAGCTGCTTAAGCACACGCTCACGGCAGGGCAGCGGGAGCGCATGGTGGCCGCATACGTGTTCGGATTCAGCGTCAGCGAGGCCGAGCTTTCGGCCTATCCCGCGCTGCGCCCCGCCACCGGGGCCGACGACACGGGCGTGGTGATTTGCTACAACAGCGTGTCGCACGTTGGGGCGGAGTCGCCACTGTTTGCCGGCAACGCCCTTTGCATCAACCCGCTCAACTGGCGCACCGACGCCACCTACGCCCCGCCGTCGGCCAACCTCGGCTCGGTGTTCTTCGATTCGGAAGGCCGTGCCGACACGTTGCGCCACACCGTGGGCGCCCGCATAGACTCCGCCACCAGCACGCTGATAGTGGACGGGCTTGACGACGACGACTATTTCATCCCCTCCATCGCCCGCCTCTTCCCCAAAGGCAATTATCATGTGCAGGAGATAAACCTCTACTTCCTCAACCTGCAGGCCAACCTGCGACGCCGCATCGAGGCGTTTGGCGGCGCGGCTCGCTGACCGCGGCCTGCCGGGCGGTGGCGGCAAGGCCGTCGGCTTAGGGCTTGCCGGTGCCGGCTCCGGCATCGGCAAGCCTGTGCTTTA
>CALUMB010000099.1 GCA_944321645.1 uncultured Prevotella sp. | reverse complement strand
AAGGGCTGCAAGCTGCAGCTCGGCGGCAACGACCAGTGGGGCAACATGACCACCGGCACCGAGCTGATACGCCGCACCCTGGGCAACGAGGTGGAGACATTCGCACTCACCTGCCCCCTCATCACCAAGGCCGACGGCAAGAAGTTCGGCAAGACCGAGACCGGTAACATCTGGCTCGACCCCAAGCGCACGTCGCCATACAAGTTCTACCAGTTCTGGCTCAACGTCAGCGACGACGACGCCGAGCGCTACATCAAGATATTCACCAGCCTCGACCGCGAGACCATCGAGGCCCTCGTACAGGAGCACCGCCAGGATCCGGGCCGCCGCACACTGCAGCGCCGCCTGGCCGAGGAGGTGACGGTGATGGTCCACTCGCGCGAGGCGCTCGACGCGGCCATCGAGGCCAGCAACATACTCTTCGGCAAGTCGACCAAGGAAAGCCTCCTGAAGCTCGACGAACAGACGCTGCTCGACATCTTCGAGGGCGTGCCGCAGCACGACATCGAGGCCGCCCAGCTGGGCCAGCCCGCCGTGGAACTGCTCACGCAGGCGGCCCCCGTGTTCGCCAGCAAGGGCGAGATGCGCAAGCTGGTGCAGGGCGGCGGCGTCTCCATCAACAAGGAGAAGCTGACGGAGTTCGACCGCCCCGTCACCGCCGACGACCTCATCGACGGCAAGTACCTGCTCGTGCAGCGCGGAAAGAAGAACTACACGCTCATCACGGTGCGCTGACACCGCGCAGCCGCACCATTCGCCTAACCACCCGCAGCCGGGCTTCGCGCAAGCCCCGCTGCGGGTTTTCCGTTTGCCTGCGCCGCTGCATGGCCTGCCACGGCATATGGCCAACAACGTGAAAAACAATTGAAAAAACGTAAAAACAGGCCGCGCCGCACTTCACGCAAGCCCATTCATGCGTATATTTGCACATAATTCGCGACGGCGCGGAGCACTCCACAGCCGCCACGAAGCCACATCCTGACACACTGAAAAGACCATACGATGCACAAGAAAGCACTCATAGCCTGCGCGGCAGCGGCACTGCTCGTCCTCGCTCCGCGCCATGCGGCGGCACAGGCAAAGGCCATCGACCGCCCGGCGTTCGCCTTGAGCAACACCACGACGGTGGAAGTGAGCCGCGTGGAACTGACGGACACCGCCACAATATTATATATGTCGGCCAGCCACAGGCCCAAGAGTTGGATAAAGATATCGCCCACAGCCACGCTCAGCGACGGCGGCGGGCGCACCTACAGCCTGCTCTCGGCAAGGGGCATAGAGCCGGGCAAGAGGCTCACCATGCCCGAATCGGGCGAGGCCAGCTTCTCGCTCGCGTTCAGCCCCGTGGCTCCCGGCACCACGAGCGTTGACTTCGCGGAGAACACCGGCGAGGAAGGTGAATGGAAAATATGGGGCATCTGCCTGCGCCCGGGCGCCCTGCCGCAGCCCCAACTGCCCGAGTGGGCCAAGGCGGCCAGGCCCGACACCGCCACGCCGCTGCCCACACCGCGGCTGCGCCACGGCACGGCCACCATCCGCGGCCGCCTGCTCGGCTACAGGCCAGGCATAGAGAAGAGCCTCGGCATAGCCTGCTCGGCCGGCAACGCCTTCGCCCTGCCCCCCAGCAAACGCAACCTGCGAGTGCAGGCCGACGGCTCGTTCCAGGTGGAGTTCCCCGTGGTCAGCACCACGCCCGCGGCGATATTCTCGCTCAACCGCTGGCGGGCCAGGTTCTTCGCGGCACCGGGCGACACCACCCTCGTGCTCATCGACCTGCGCGAGGCCACACGCCGCGCCTCGCGCCTGCACCGCGACGACGCTCCACTCGGGCCGCTGGCCTACGTGCGCGGGCCGCTGGCCCACGTGGCCCACGACCTGAACCGCCCCGACTGCAACGTGGACTACATTGACCGCGGGCAGCCGTGGTGCGACCTCGACACCATGACGGTGGAGCAAATCTGCCGTCACGAGCGCCAACGGGCAGCCCGCCACACAGCCGAGTGGCTGCGGCGCAAGGACCTGAGCCTCGCCACGCGCCAGCTCTGCGCCATCGACGAGCAGGCCCGGCTCGCCTACCTGATGGAGCTCATGCACCACGACATATCGCAGGTGCGCTCACTCAGCCGGCTGCCCGCCGCCAAGGCGGCCGCCGACGCCCGGCTCATAGCCGACTCGCTGCGCCGCCTCATGCCCACGCCTGCGCTGCGGCGGCAGATGAACGACGCGCGCTCGCTGCTCTCAACCACATTCCTCGACGTGGTGAGCATGGCCGGCGAGGCCGACGTGGAGGCCCTCTGCGGCCCCATCGACGGCTCTGCCGCAGGGCTGGCCGAGGCCGCAGCCGACCCGCAGCAGCTGTTCCTGAGCCTCAACATGGCCTCAACGCTCTACGACGCGGTGAACTTTGAGCTTACGCCGCTTACCGACTCGACGCTCGCCGTGGCCCGCAGGCTGCCCGAGGCACTGCGCACGCTCGTCATGGCCGCCAACGACAGCCTGCTCGCAGCCATGGAGCGCAACAGCCGCCGCGGCGGATACACCATACACGAAGCCCCGGCCACCACTGACGCCGACTCGCTCCTCGCAGCCATCACCGCCCCGTGGCGGGGCCACGCGGTGCTCATAGACTTCTGGAACACGTGGTGCGCCCCGTGCCGCATGGGCCACAAGGCCATGAAGCCCGTCAAGGCGGAGCTTGAGGCCGACGGCACGGTGTTCATAAACATAGCCAACCACACTTCGCCCGAGAGCGCATGGCGATATATGCTGCCCGACATAGGCGGCCACCACTACCGCCTCGACGAAGGGCAGTGGCGGGCACTGAGCCGCAAGCTCGGCATACGCGGCATACCGTTCTACCTGTTCGTGGCCCCCGACGGCACCATAAGCCACAAGCAGGCAGGCTTCAGCGGTGCCGCGCCCGTGCGCGACAGGCTCAGGAGGCTGGCCGGAAAATGACGGCAAAATAAAACAAGCTGGCCCGCACCCGGCATACAACAGTGCGGAGCACCGTAAGTAAAGCCGGGTGCGGGCCATGCCCTGACGGAAACTGCGTGGCCACTACCTTAACACCACCTTGCGCCCGCAGTGGATATAGACGCCCTCATGCGGCGATGCCACGCGCACGCCTTGCAGTGTGTACCAGGCGCCGGCCCGTCCACGGGCTGCGCCGCTTTCCACCCCGGCGATGCCCGAAGGCGAGTCCGCCGGGTCGAACTGCCAGCCCATGCGGGCGGCGTAGAGCGGGCTCGTGGGGGCGAGGCGCATGAAGTCGGTGTCGGGAAGCGAGCCGTCGGCCTTGCGCGGGGCGGTAAGCTCCGCGTAGTCGGTAGACACGAAGTCGGCCTCCGTCACGGCCATTGCCACGGGCAGAAACGAGTTGTTCTCTATCGTGCAGCCCGCTTGGTCTATCTGCGTCCAGTCGCCGCGCTTGCCCCTGTACGACACGTTGCCGCGCAGCGTGTGGCCGTAGCCGTCAACGTCCACGCCTTCGTCCCACACTTTCTGGTTCACCATGCAGTAGTTGTACTTGTTGGCCCACGCCGAGTTGTTCAGCCAGTCGTTGCCCCCGAGGTGGTGGTTGGCGTAGAATCCGTTCGACTTGTTGGCGTAGGCTATGCAGCCGGTGATGGTGTGGCGCGGCACGTCGAAGGGCGCGTCCTGCGGCTGCTTGCCGTATCCGCCCGCCTTGAAGCCGTTGCCGTCGCCCGGCGTCGGCGTCTGCTCGTCCTTGTATCCGCTGTACATCGCCCAGCAGTGGTCGAACGTCACGGGTGCGTAGCAGTTTATCAGGTCGAAGCCGTCGTCGCTGTTGCACCAGGCGCGGCATCCCCTGAACACGTTGCCCGTGTCTTGCTTGCGCACGTGGCAGCCGAAGCCGTCCACGTTGCCGCCCTTCCCTCCCTCGCTCACGGGGTCGTAGTTGCGGTAGGCGTCGCAGTTGAGCACGAGGTTGTTTGCGCCCTTGGTGATGTACACGCCTATGGCCATGCCGTCGTGTATGGCCACGTCCTCGATTATGTTGTTGCCGTTGCCACGGCGTATTGATATTGCCTCCGACTGCGTGTGGCCCGTTATTGTCACCTGCGTGCCCACGATGTCGAAGTTCTTCAGGTGCAGCCAGTTGGCGTGTATGTAGAACACGGAGACGCGCTTGCCCTCGGGCTTCACCTCCGAGAGGTCGAACACGGGCCGCTCGCCGGGCATCCCGGCGTAGACTATGCGTGCGCCTTCGCGCCCGCCCTTGTTGAGGTTGAACACTGTGGCGTATATGTTCTCCTCCACGCCCATCACCTGGTCTTCCGTTATGTGGTATGTGCCGCCCCGGAAATATACCGTGTCGCCTGCGGCGGCCTTCTGCTGCGCGGCCCGCAGCGAGGCCAGCGGGCTGTCTATGGTGCCGGCGTTGGCGTCGCTGCCCGTGGTGGAGACGTAGATGTTTTTTGCCCCGCCTGCGGTTGCCATGGCCAGCAGCGCGGCGGCGATGTAGGTTTTTCGCATATCCATTGCTGTATTTTTGTATTTTAAAGGCAAAGTTATACATTATTTATTTTGGCCTGCCGCCGCACGCGTTAAATGTTGTTTAATGCCGGAGTCGACCTGCGGTTGGCCGTGCAGAGGCTGCGCCATTTGAACAGAATGCAGGCTTCTTTTGGCCGTTAGCCATAATTTTGCTACCTTTGTTTGCCGTTTTGCGCGTGCGCCGCAGCGCGTGCAGGCCACAAAAGTTGAAACGCCATGGCAGAAAACATTACATCGCCAATACTCGAACTGCAACGCCAGCGTGCGTTGCTACAGATAGAATACGACGCCGAGAAGGAAGAGTTCCGCCGCCAGACCGAGGCTCTTGGGATGAGGCGCAAGGTGAAGCGCGGCGACGCCTGGTGGCCGCTGCGCGTGGGGCGCACCTACTACAACTCGCTCAACCAGCCCTGCATAGAAGTGTTCCGCACCGCCGACGCCGGCATTGAGCACAACTTCGAGTACGGCAGGCCGGTGGTGTTTTTCCGCATGGATGCGGAAAAGCAAGTCAGGGATGAAGGATTGGGGGTTAAGGAAAACGGCGGCGCAAGCCCCGTTTACGCCAGCAGCGGGGCCGTGCAGGGCTATGGCAGCGGCAAAGGGGCAGGCAAGGCGGCGCAATCCGTTGGCGCCTTGCGCATATCTTACTTCAGTTTCACCGCGACGGTGAGCTATGCCGACGGCGACCGCATGGTGGTGGCGCTGCCCGATGCTGCCGACGCTGCCGCGCTGCAGGCCGCTACGGACTTGGGTGTGCAGCTCTCGTTCGACGAGACGAGCTACCGCCTCATGTTCGACGCGCTCGACCGCACCATGCGGGCCAAGGGGCGGCTGGCCTACCTGCGCGACCTGTTCTACTCGCGGCGCGAGCCGGAGCGGTTTGCCTTCGCCCCCATGCGCTTCCCTTACCTAAACGCCACGCAGGAGCGTGCCGTCAACGAGGTGCTGTGGGCAAAGGACGTGGCCGTCGTGCACGGCCCGCCCGGCACGGGGAAGACCACCACGCTCGTGGAGGCGATACACGAAACGCTGCTGCGCGAGCCGCAGGTGATGGTGTGCGCACAGAGCAACATGGCCGTTGACTGGATTTCAGAAAAGCTCGTCGACCGGGGCGTGAGCGTGCTGCGCATAGGCAACCCCACGCGCGTGAACGACAAGATGCTCTCGTTCACCTACGAGCGCCGCTTCGAGGCCCACCCCGACTACCCGCAGCTGTGGAGCATACGCAAGGCCATACGCGAGCTTCGCGCCCACCGCCGGCGCGGCGACGACCGCTGGCACCAGCGCATGGAGAGCCTGCGCAGCCGCGCCGACGCCATTGAGCTGCGCATAAACGCCGAGCTGTTCGGCGAGGCCCGTGTGATAGCCTCGACGCTCACGGGCGCGGCCAACCGCCTGTTGGAGGGCATGAAGTTCTCCACGCTCTTCATCGACGAGGCCGCCCAGGCCCTCGAGGCCGCCTGCTGGATAGCCATAAGGCGTGCCGGGCGCGTGGTCTTCGCCGGCGACCACTGCCAGTTGCCGCCCACGGTGAAGAGCATCGAGGCCCTGCGCGGCGGCCTGGGGCGCACGCTCATGGAGCGCATAGTGGAGCTT
>CALUMB010000098.1 GCA_944321645.1 uncultured Prevotella sp. | reverse complement strand
GTGGTGGGCGACATCGTCTACCGCCACTTCGAGGGCAAGCGCGAGGGCTTCCTCACAAACACGCGCAGCAAGCTCGTGCAGCGCGACACGCTCAACCGCCTCGCCCAGGAGATGGGCATCGACAAGCTCATACTCTCGTCGGCGCGGTCGAGCGCACACAACAGCTACATGGGCGGCAACGCCTTCGAGGCGCTTGTGGGGGCAATCTACCTCGACCGGGGCTACGACTCGTGCATGGACTTTATGAAGAAGCGCATACTCTCGCAGCTCATCAACATAGACAAGGTGGCATACAAGGAGGTGAACTTCAAGAGCAAGCTCATTGAGTGGAGCCAGAAGAACCGCGTGAAGCTCGACTTCCGCCTCGCCAGCCAGGGCAAGGAGGAAAAGGGCAGCCCGGTGTTTGTCTACGTCGCCGTGATAGAGGGCATCGACGCGGGCCGGGGCAAGGGTTACTCGAAGAAGGAAAGCCAGCAGCTGGCGTCGAAGGAGGCACTGCAGAAACTCCGACGCGAGCCGCAATTCATCGACGCCGTGTTTGCCGCAAAGGCCGGGCGCACTAAGATGGAAGAGGAACCCGTGGCCAACGTGCCTGCACCCGACGAGGGCTGCGACTTCATCGTGGCGGCAAAGCCTGCACCGGCCAAGGCCGCGCCAAAGGCCACGGGCGGTGTGGCCGCCGCAGGGGGCGGCGCGGCGGAAGTGGACGAGTTCGACCTATCGGACATAACGGCCACGCCAAAGGAAATGTCGAGGGAAGAGATAATAGCCATGGCGGAGGCTGCCGCCTTTGGGCAGCACGCCGGCGAAGCGGCAAGGTAGGGGAAATACCGAGCTTGCCCGGCCCCTTGCCGGCATTCGCCACCGGAAAATCAGGACGACGAAATGAGCATCAGAAAATTACTCCGACAGCTGCACAGCGGGAAGAACCAGAAGTGGCCCTACTACCTTAGGAACGGCCTGAGGCAGCTTGAGCCTGCGGCCATCTTCCGCCACCGCCTCGCGCCGGCACTTGCCGAGGCAAGGCAAAGGCCCGACTGGGAATACATTCGCAGCCGGGTGGACTACTGCTGCAAGATAGAGCAGCCGACGCCGCTCCCCGACTGGGCGCCAACGTTGGGCCAGCACAGGCTGAAGGGCAACAAGAGCGTGTACTTCTTCGACACCTACGAGTACACCCGCTGGTTTCCAAAGAAGCTAAGGTGGTGCTATGTGTTCGGCGACGTGAGGCACGTGCCGGCCGAGCCGTCGATAGTGAAGAGCAGGCCGATAACCGCCGGCAACGAAAACTCCGTGCTGCTTAACTTAGACAAGGTGCGCCATTTCGTGTTCCTTGACGACCGCATCCCATTCGCCGACAAGGAGGACAAGATAATCTTCAGGGGCGAGACCCACGGGAAGCCCAAGCGCATAGAGTTCGTGGAAATGTACCACGGCCACCCGATGTGCGACGTGGGCGACGTGGGCTACAACCCGCCCGTGCCGCACGCCGACAGCATGACCCTGTACGAGCACCTGCGCTACAAGTTCATAGTGTCGCTCGAGGGAAACGACGTGGCCAGCAACCTTAAGTGGATAATGTCGTCGAACTCCATAGCGGTGATGCCGCGCCCGTCGTTCGAGACGTGGTTTATGGAGGGCCGCCTCATACCCGACTACCACTACATAGAGATAAAGCCCGACTTTTCCGACTTGATAGAAAAGGTGGGCTACTACATCGCCCACCCCGGCAAGGCGCAGGCCATAATCGAACACGCAAACGAATACACGCGCCAGTTCCGCGACAGCAAGCGCGAGAGGCTCGTCTCGCTGATGGTGCTCGACAAATACTTCCGGATGACGAACGGAAAGAATTAAAAATTAAAAGTTAAGAATTAAAAGTTAAGAAAGTATGCTTTGGCGGCGGTCTCGTCGCGGCCAAAGCATACTTTCTTAACTTTTAATTCTTAATTTCCAAGCTGTCTGCGGCCAAGGCATACTTTTTTAATTCTTAACTTTTAATTTTTAATTTATTTCGTATCTTTGCGGGCATGAAGCGTATTTTCTTGATAGCGTTTGCCGCAGTGGTGGCCATTGCCGCTGCGGCAGGGGGCAGGGCATACACCTTCCCGCGCGAGGTGGAGCCGTTGCTGCGGAGCGAGTGGGGGCAGGGCTACCCCTACAACAAGCTCTGCCCGTGGGAGCGCGTTGACACCGTCGTGCGCCACGCCATGGCAGGCTGCGGGCCGCTCGTGATGGCGCAGGCCATGCGCCGCTATGCCTACCCGGGGCGCAGCGCGGGGCTTGGCACTGCCTACGACTGGTCGCTGATGCCCGACCGCGCCACCGACACCACCTCCACCGGGCAGCAGGATGCCGTGGCGAGGCTCATCGCCGACTGCGGCACGGCGGCAAACACCGTCTACGGGCGCAGCGCAAGCTCCACGAAGCTGAACGACGTGGTGACCGGCCTTAAGAAGTATTTCGGCTACAGCCGCTACATGAGCATTGCCGACCGCTCCGACTATGGCGGGGCCGATGGCGACCGGGCGTGGAAGGAGCTTATCTTCGGCGAGCTTAGCGCAGGCCGCCCGGTGATAGTGAGGGCGGAACGCAACAGCCACGACGCCCACGTGTTCGTGATTGACGGGTGCCGCGACTCCACGGTACACGTGAACTGGGGGTGGGGCGGGAGCCGCAACGGCTACTACGACCCCGACACCCTGTGGGGCTACCGCTCCGACCAGCGGCTCGTGGCCGACTTCGCGCCAGAGGGCTACGTGCCGCAGGTGAGGAGCATAAGGGTGTGGCGCCCCGGCACGCTGGCCTCGCTCGTGGCTCCGGCTGACAGGCTGCGGCTGCGCCACGTAAAGGTGAGCGGAGCGCTCAACGGCGCCGACCTGAGGCTGCTGCGGAGGCTTGCGGGCGGGAGCGGCGGCGGGCGCAAGGGGTGCCTGTGCTCGATAGACTTGCGCGACGCCGTGATACTGTCGCTGCCTGACTCGGCGTTCTACGGCTGCTCCAACCTTACCTACGTGGCACTGCCGCTCACGCTGCCCGAGATTGGCCGCTACGCCTTCGCCCACTGCCAGAAGCTCAACCGCGTTGACTTCCCGCCGATGGTGCAGGAGATAAAGCGCGGCGCGTTTTGGGGCTGCTTCAACCTCGTGGAGGCCGTGCTGCCGCAGGCGTTGCGGACGATAGGGGTGAGCGCGTTCAACTCGTGCAACAGCCTGACCGAGGTGAGGGTGCCGAGGTCGGTGAGGCAGATTGGCGCCGGGGCCTTTGCCTACTGCAAGAAGCTCCACACGCTGGTTGTCGACAAGACATTGCAAAACATTGGCCGCGATGCCGTGAAAGGCACAGCGGTGGCTAAAATCACCAGGATATGAACGGAATGTTACTTGGGCTGCTCGTGCCTTTCCTCGGCACGGTGGCCGGCTCGTCGCTCGTGTTTTTCGTGCGGCGCGGGATTAACCCAACCGCGCAGAAGGCCATGCTCGGCTTTGCCTCGGGCGTGATGGTGGCCGCATCGGTGTGGTCGCTGCTCATGCCGGCCATGGAGTTCGCCTCCGACTTTGGCTCCGCCACGCAGGTTGTGCCTGCGGCGGTGGGCTTCCTCTTGGGCATGGCGTTCCTGCTGCTCGTCGACCGCCTGACGCCCCACCTCCACCTCGGCGCCACGAGGCCCGAGGGGCCGCGCTCGCGCCTGTCGCGCACGGCCATGCTCATGCTTGCCGTCACCATCCACAACCTGCCCGAAGGCATGGCCGTGGGAGTGGTGCTGGCAGGGGCTGCCGACGGCTCCGTGGGCATAAGCGCGGCTGCCGCGCTGGCCATGTCGGTGGGCATCGCCATACAGAACGTGCCGGAGGGTGCCATCGTCTCCATGCCCATGCGCGCGGCGGGCAACAGCAGGCTGCGGTCGTTCCTCATAGGCAGCCTAAGCGGGGCGGTGGAGCCGGTGGGGGCGTTGGCCGTGGTGCTGCTCACGTCGTGGCTCATGCCCGCCATGCCCTACCTGCTGGCGTTCGCCGCCGGCGCGATGCTGTATGTGGTGGTGGAGGAACTCATCCCCGAGGCCAGCGAGGGCGACCACAGCAACGTTGGCACGGTGGGCTTCGCCATCGGCTTCGTGCTGATGATGGTGCTCGACGTGGTGCTGAAGTGAGTTGAGAATTAGGAAAATATGCAGGTGGGTATGGAAATTCGCGGCGGTTAGGTGCTTATGGGATGAAGGGAGTAAAGTGGTGGCAGCCATTCGCGCCTTCACCGCCGTATGGCCCCTCGTGCTCCCGTTGCCGCCCACCAGCATATTTTCTTAATTTTTAATTCTAAACTTTTAACTTCCATGGCAACAGTTCGCGCCTTCACCGCCGTATGGCCTTCGTGCTCCCGTCGTCGCCCAGCCGCATATTCTTTTAATTTTTAACTTTTAATTTTTAATTTATTTTGTTTTTCCACAAGTTAGTTCCCTGTGCGCCTCCGCCGCCGAGGTTCACGTTCCCCTTCTGCTACGAGCCTCACCCGCTGTGCCTCCAGGCTGCGGCTGAGGTGCAACGCTACATTGCCGCCGGGCATGGGTGGCGGCAGGAAGCCGACCGAGGCAAGATGTTCGGAGTGCTGGTGGCTAAGGCTGCCGACGGCACGGTGGGCTATCTCGCGGCCTACTCCGGGCAACTCGGCGGGCGCAACGACTTGCCTTACTTCGTTCCCGCCGTCTACGATATGTTGCGCCCCGGCGGGCAGTTCAAGGTGCGCGAGGCGGAAATATCGGCCATAAACGCCCGGTTGGCCGAAATTGAGGAATCGGGAGCGGAGGCCGAGGCACAGGCGCGGCTGTCTGCGCTGCGCCGGTCGTTCGAGGCCGAAGAGGCAGGCTACAAAGCCGCCATGGCCGAGGCCAAGCGGCGGCGCGACGAGCTTAGGGCCGCCGGCGCCGACGAGGCCGCACTCGTGGGGCAGAGCCAGTTTATGAAGGCCGAGCTGAGGCGCATGAAGAAACGCCACGCCTGCCGCCTTGAGGCCGAGGCTGCCGCCGTGGCGGGCGTGGCGGCCGAGGGCGAGCGGCTGCGCGAGGAGCGGCGCGTCATGTCTGAGCGGCTGCAGGGGTGGCTCTTTTCGCAGTTCCGGATGCTCAATGCCTTGGGGCAGAGGCGCGACCTTAACGACATCTTCGCTGCCGAGACGGGTGGCGCGCCACCGGCCGGCGCAGGAGAGTGCTGCGCCCCGAAGCTCTTGCAATGTGCCTACGAGCACGGCCTACGCCCGCTCTGCATGGCCGAGTTCTGGTGGGGCGAGTCGCCGCGCACCGAACTACGGCGTCACCTCCACTATTATCCGGCGTGCCGGGGCAAGTGCCTGCCCATCTTGCGGCACATGCTGAAGGGGCTTGACGTAGACCCCGACCCGTTGGCCGCCGGAGGCGAAGGCCGCATCGAGGTGGTCTACGAAGACGGCCATGTTGCCGTAGTGGTCAAGCCGGCAGGGATGCTTGCCGTTCCGGGGCTGACCGCGCGGCGGTCGGTGGCCGACGTCTTGCGTGAGGCGTGGGGTGCCGGGGCCACGCCTTTCATGGTGCATCGCCTCGACATGGACACCTCCGGGCTGCTCGTCGTGGCCAAGGATGAGTGCAGCTACCGCCTCCTTCAGGCGCAATTCGCAAGCCGCAGCGTAAGGAAGCGTTACGAAGCATTGCTCGACGCGCAGCATCTCGCTGCGGGCGAGGGGCGCATCAGCCTGCCCATGCGCCCCGACCCGATGGACCGCCCGCGCCAAGTGGTCGATCCGCTCAACGGGCGCGAGGCCGTCACATACTATCGCGTGCTTTCCGAAAGCAGCCGTGGTGTGCGCGTGTCGCTCCATCCCGTCACTGGCCGCACCCACCAGCTGCGCGTCCATTGCGCCCATCCTCTCGGCCTTGACGCGCCAATCCTCGGCGACCCGCTTTACGGGCTTCGTGCCGACCGCCTCTACCTCCACGCCGCCGCCGTGGAGTTCTGCCATCCCGCCACAGGCCGCCCCATGTCGTTCAAGAGCGCCCCGGAGTTTTAGCTCCCGCGCCCCCAACCCTCCCAAGCACCCAATAAGCCTATTATCCCAATTTTTCCTGCCATCCCCAAGCCTCCTATGTGTCCTAAGCCTCCAATCCGCCAAGCCCCATCAGTCC
>CALUMB010000097.1 GCA_944321645.1 uncultured Prevotella sp. | reverse complement strand
ATACCCCTGCCGTTCTTCAGCTACGGCGGCTCATCGCTGTGGGGCTTCACCATACTGCTGTTCATCTTCCTGCGCATCGACGCAGGCCGCAACCTCGTGAGGACATAGCGCGGCCAGGCCCCTGCGGGCGGCACGGTGCGCACGGCCAGCCAAGCGTTAACCAGTGTAAAATGACGCCATGCCGGACGCATTCCGCAACCGCTTGGTTTCCAATACGTTACGAAACGCGCCATTTCGGACTGCAAAATGTGCCGTTTCGCGCTCCCAAACGGCCCGTTTCGCAGCCCGAAACAGGCCGTTTGGGAAAGCGATACGGGCGGTGAGGCACGGCGAGCGGGGCGCATTAAGAAGCCTTAACACATTTGTGCCTTTGCGGATTTGGGCCAAACCCAAATCGGCCATTATACCGCTTATGTCCGGACACAGCTATTTTTCCACACCCTTCGCCTGAATCCTAATGCCCGATTTGGGTTAAATGCCGCAAAAAATATATAAAATATAATCGGTGGACGAACGAGTGTGTGTTCTTTTTGCTAACTTTGCGTTCGCAAAAAGAGTGCGCGGCGGCCATCGGTTTCCGGCACTGCCGCCCTGCCCCCTGAGCCGGGTGGCAGGGGTTGGCGGCCTGCGCCGCGCCCAAGGAGGAAAGTTTTTACAAAATTCAAAACATAAATCATGAATATCGACCAGTTCAACTTTGCCGGCAAGAAGGCAATCGTCCGCGTGGACTTCAACGTGCCATTGGACGAGAATGGAAACGTAACGGACGACACCCGCATACGCGGCGCGCTCCCAACCCTCAAGAAAGTGCTGTCAGACGGCGGCGCACTCATCATGATGAGCCACATGGGCAAGCCTAAGGGCAAGGTGAAGAAGGAGCTGTCGCTCTCTCAAATCGTCAAGAACGTGTCGGAAGCGCTGGGCGTCGAGGTGAAGTTCGCACCCGACTGCGCCAACGCCGGCGCCGAGGTGGCCGCCCTCAAGCCGGGCGAGGCCCTGCTTCTGGAGAACCTCCGCTTCTACCCCGAGGAGGAAGGCAAGCCCGTGGGCATAGACAAGGAAGACCCGAAATACGACGAGGCAAAGAAGGAAATGAAGGAGCGCCAGAAGGAGTTCGCCAAGAAGCTGGCCTCCTACGCCGACTGCTACGTGATGGACGCCTTCGGCACGGCACACCGCCGCCACGCCTCCACCGCCGTGATAGCCGACTACTTCGACGCCGACCACAAGATGCTCGGCTACCTGATGGAGAAAGAGGTGACGGCCGTTGACAACGTGCTGGGCAACATCAAGCGCCCGTTCACCGCCATCATGGGCGGCTCGAAGGTGTCCACCAAGATCGGAATCATAGAAAACCTGCTCGGAAAGGTTGACAACCTCATACTCTGCGGCGGCATGACCTACACCTTCGCAAAGGCCCAGGGCGGCAAGATAGGCAAGTCCATCTGCGAGGACGACAAGCTCGACGTGGCCCTCGACGTGATTAAGAAGGCCAAGGAGAACGGCGTGAACCTCGTGCTCGGCACCGACTGCATCGCAGCCGACGACTTCTCCAACGACGCCCACACCCAGGTATGCCCCGCCAACGACATACCCGACGGATGGGAAGGACTCGACGCCGGCCCCGAGACGCGCAAGGCGTTCGCCGCAGCCATCAAGGGCGCCAAGACCATACTGTGGAACGGCCCGGCCGGAGTGTTCGAGTTCGACAACTTCACCGGCGGCTCGCGCGCCATTGCCGACGCCATAGCCGAGGCCACTGCCAACGGCGCGTTCTCGCTCATCGGCGGCGGCGACTCCGTGGCCTGCATCAACAAGTTCGGCATGGCCGACAAGGTGTCCTACATCTCCACCGGCGGCGGCGCACTGCTCGAGGCCATCGAGGGCAAGGTGCTGCCCGGCGTGGCAGCCATCAAGGGCGAGTAAGCTAGCCCGCCAAGGCCACCGGGGGGCTGACGGCAAGCAGCTGCCGCCGCCCGGAGGGCCGCAAAGTGGCAAACATCATTTTCCATAAACCACCGAAAGGCTGCCCGGACCACACGCCCAGGCAGCCTTTTGGCTACAACCCACACACGACACCCATGACACGAAGCATCATCACCATCGCGCTCGCCGCCGCCATGGCGGCCTGCGGAGGCAACGCGCCCGGGGAGCGGCCTTTCGGCACCGACTCGGTTGCATTCTACAAAAAGACCCACACAGCCGAAGTGGCACTGCGCATCGACTACCCCAACGACGGGCCGGCCACGCTCAAAGGCGCCATCGGCGAATACATCAGCGAACAGCTCGGCGGCACCTACGGCGGGCCGCTCGCAAGCGGCGACTCCGTGGCGGCATTCTACGGAGAGCGCAAAGCCGCCGAACTCGACGAGGCAGCCAAAGACGTGGAAAGCTCCGCCAAGCCCACGCTCTACTTCAGCCAGAGCATCACGGTGGCAGCGCAGACCGGCAGCTACGTAACCTACACCGACACGTGCGAGCAATACCTCGGCGGGGCGCACGGCATCTCGGCCATGGGCGGCGTGACCTTCCGCAAGAGCGACGGGCGCCGCTTCGGCCACGAGATGCTGCGCAACACCGACACCGAAGCCTTCCGCCAGCTGCTCAAAGAGGGCCTGAGGCAATACTTCTCCGAAGGCGGGGCCGACGCCACCACCGACGAGCTGCTCGCGCAAATGCTGCTCACCGAAGGCAGCGTGGACTACCTGCCGCTGCCCAAGGCCGTGCCATACCTCATGCCCGACGGCGTGGCCTTCGTCTACCAGCCCTACGAGATAGCGCCATACGCCGCCGGCAGGCCATCGTTCACCATACCATACGACAAGGCGAGGCCGTTCCTCACGCAGACAGTACTCAAGATGGTGGACGCAAGCCAAGCCACCAACAGCCAGCCACGATAGCCCATGACAGCCACACTCACCATACTCGGCCTCACCGTGCTGATGTTCATCATCGGCAAGGTGCGCTCCGACATCGTGGCGCTCTGCGCCCTCACTGCCCTCATCGTGCTCGGCATACTCACGCCGGAGGAAGCCTTCACGGGCTTCTCCTCCACCGTAGTGATAATGATGGTCGGGCTGTTCGTGGTAAGCGGGGCCATACTGCAGACCGGGCTGGCCAAGGCCGCAAGCCAAAAGATAATGAAGCTGGCCGCAGGCAGCGACACGCGGCTGTTCCTGCTCGTGGTGCTGGTCACCTCGGCCATAGGCGCATTCGTGAGCAACACCGGCACCGTGGCCCTGATGATGCCCATCGTGGTGAGCATGGCCATGCAGGGCGGCACCCCGCCGGGGCGGCTCCTCATGCCCCTGGCCTTCGCCAGCAGCATGGGCGGCATGCTCACGCTCATTGGTACGCCGCCCAACCTCGTGATACAGGACGCGCTCGTGGACGCGGGCTACGAGCCGCTGGGCTTCTTCTCGTTCTTCCCCGTGGGCGTAACCTGCATAGCGGTGGGCATCGCAGTGATGCTGCCGCTCGGCAAGATGTTCCTCAACAAGAAGAAGGAGCGGGCCGAAGGCAAGGCCGGGCGCGGCAAGACGCTCGACGAGCTGGTGAGCGAATACCGCCTCGACCACGCCCTGCGCCGCTACAGGATAACGCAGCGGTCGGCCATAGGCGGCAAGACGGTGGCCGAGCTTGACATGCCGAGCCGCTACGGCCTGTCGATTCTCGAGATACGCAACGAAAGCTCCGACCGCAGCGGCATCCTGCGCAACGTCACGCAGAGCCTCGCCCGCCCCGAGACCATACTCGCCGCAGGCGACATCGTCTACCTCACGGGCGACATGGGGCAGATGGAGAAGTTCGCCGCCGAAAACGGGCTCGAGCGGCTCGACAACAACAGCATGGACTTCTACGACATCGGCATATCCGAGATTGTGCTCATGCCCAACGCCAGGATTGCCGGCACGCCGCTGCGCAAGTCGGGCTTCCGCGAGCACTACAGCATCAACGTGCTCGGCATAAAGCGGGGCGGCGACTACATAATGGACCGCCTGCCGGAGGTCAAGCTGCAGCCGGGCGACGTGCTGCTCGTGCAGGGCAAGTGGAGCAACATAGCCCTGCTGGCCGACGACGAGACCGACTGGGTGGTGCTGGGCCAGCCAGAGAAGCAGGCCATGCAGGTGACGCTCGACTACAAGGCGCCCGTGGCCGCCGTAATAATGCTGGCCATGGTGGCCGCCATGGTGTTCGACTTCATACCCGTGGCGCCCGTCACCGCCGTCGTGGCCGCAGCGCTGCTAATGGTGGTCACGGGCTGCTTCCGCAGCGTGGAGGCCGCCTACAAGACCATCAACTGGGAGAGCGTGGTGCTCATTGCCGCCATGATGCCCATGTCGGTGGCATTGGAGAAGACCGGCACGTCGGCGGCCATATCCCACTCGCTCGTCGCCGCGCTGGAGCCGCTCGGCCCCACGGCGCTGCTCGCCGGCATCTACTTCACCACGTCGCTGCTCACCATGTTCATAAGCAACACGGCCACGGCCGTGCTCATGGCCCCGATAGCCATGTCGGCGGCCACAGAGATAGGGGCAAGCCCCTACCCGTTCCTCTTCGCCGTCACGCTCGGCGCGAGCATGTGCTTCGCCTCGCCGTTCTCCACGCCGCCAAACGCGCTGGTGATGCACGCCGGCGGCTACACCTTCGGCGACTACATAAAGGTGGGCCTGCCGCTCCAGCTCATCGTAGGCATCGTGATGGTGTTCGCCCTGCCGCTGCTCTTCCCGTTCTAAGCGGGCGAAGCCCTCTCCGGCCCCCACCGTGGGGAGAGGGGCAGGCGCGCCACATTAACGCCAAAAGAAAAAAGGAAAGAAAATGACAAAAAGCATATTCCTCGACATCGACGGAACGCTCGTGAGCTTCAAGACCCACCGCATACCGCAATCCACCGTCGAAGCCCTCGCCCGCGCCAAGGCGCGGGGCGTGGGCATATACATCTCGACAGGCCGCCCGCCGCAGCTCATCACCAACCTCGGCCAGATAAGCCACCTCATCGACGGCTACATCACCACCAACGGCGCGCTCTGCATCATAGGCGGCGAGACGGTGTGCTCCACGCCAATAGACCGGGCAGACGCCGACACGCTGCTGGCCGACAGCGCAGCCTCCGACTTCGCCTGCCTCGTGGTGGGCGAGCGCGGCGTGGTGCTCCACAACCCCAAGCCGGTGTTCTTCGACGTGTTCGTGCGGCAGCTCGCCGTAGACAGCATCGACACGTCGCTCACGCTCGGCGACATAGCGGGCCAGCGCATACTGCAGTTCTCGCCGTTCATCGACGCCGCCCACGAGCAGGCGCTCATGCGCCGCATGACGGGATGCGTGTCGGGGCGGTGGCACCCGGCCTTCACCGACATAACCTCGCGCCAGGCCGACAAGGGCATAGGGCTGGAAAAGATGGCCGCCCGCCTCGGGCTCGACATGTCGGAGACCATGGCCTTCGGCGACGGCGGCAACGACCTCTCAATCATCCGCCGCGCAGGCATCGGCGTGGCCATGGGCAACGCAGGCCCCGACGTGAAGGCCGCCGCCGACTACGTGACAACATCCGTAGACGACGACGGCATCCTCAACGCACTCGTCGGGCTCGGCGTGATCGGGAAGTAAGACAAGCCACCCCTGCACGGACAACCACAAAAGCGCGGGGCAACAACCAACCGGGACTATGTACAGAAGCATCGGCAAAGCCGCCCTGCCGGCATTGGCGCTCGCGCTCCCGCTGCAAGCCGGGCTGCCCTGCGAGGCAACCGCAAACGGGGCGCACCCGCGACGCGCATACCCCGCCTACCTGGAGTCGCGCCCGCTCTTCATCGGACACAGCGTCTACAACGTGCGGCAATGCGCAGACCACAACTACTGGCGTTCGACGCCAAAGTAAGATACGCCGACGCCACCGGCGGCCACCTGACGATAGCGACGCCGGAACGGCCTTTGCCGCCGCTACATGGCTCACGCCTACTTTCCATCGGCCCTTTTTATGGCCTTTTTAGCCCTGAAAGCAAAAATAATTGGCGAAAAGCTTGCACAGTCCGAGGAAAAGCAGTACCTTTGCACTCGCAAAAAGGGAAACACACCGCGGAGTGGAGCAGTTGGTAGCTCGCCAGGCTCATAACCTGGAGGTCGCATGTTCGAGTCCTGCCTCCGCAACACCAAGCAAGGGCGCAGCCATCGGTTGCGCCCTTGTCGGCAGCGCCCCTACCGCCGGAAACGACTGGCAACAGATAACCATCACGGTGGAAGCCGCCGAATGCCCGCCGCTCACCACCACCTTATATTACGGGGCAGTAGAAATTCAGTGGGGATTTATTTTTCAAAATCCCTAATAATTCCGACCTTTGCCTTATGGAAAAGAATC
>CALUMB010000096.1 GCA_944321645.1 uncultured Prevotella sp. | reverse complement strand
CGCACCGCTTCGACGCCTTCGCCAACGACCAGGACTGGGCTTTGGTCTGCTACCTGCTCGTAAACCACGGCATCTGACCGCCCGCGCAGCCCTCACCCCGCCGCCTTGCGCCACTGCTGCGGGGTCACCCCATAGTGTTCCTTAAAGCATTTGAAGAAGTACGAACGGTTGGCTATGCCAACTTTGTAGCACACCTCGGCCGCCGTCATGCCGCCTTCGCGCAGCATTTCGGCGGCCATTCGCATCCTCTCGCCCATCAGGAACTTGTTTGGCGTGGTGCCGAGCAATGCCTTCATCTTGGCGTAAAGCGCGGTGTGGCCCATCCCGAGGGCCGCAGCCAGCGCGTCTACGGTGAAGTCCGGGTCGGCCATGCGCCGCTCAACCACCGCCCGCGCACCGTCGATGAACGCCCTGTCGGCCTTCGACATCACCAAGGCCGCGCCCTGCCCGCCTCCCACGGGGGCGGCATCGCTGCCAGACTGTTCCTCCGCCGCACCGCCACTTGCGCCGCGCCCGATAAGCCTCGCGGCCATGGCGGCAAGCAAGGCGAAGTCGCATGGCTTGGCAACGCAGCCGTCTGCCCCCGCCTTATACGCCCTGATGCGGTGTGCCGCGCCGTCGAGCGCGGTCAGCATTATCACCGGCACGCCCCGCGTGGCTTCGTCCTGGCGCAGGCGGCGCACCACTTCGTAGCCGTCGATGTCGGGCAGCATCACGTCGCACACCACCAACCGCGCCCCCTCGGCGGCCACGCTGTCGAGCGCGGCGCGGCCCGTGGCATGGCAGCGGGTGGCGAAATATACGCCAAGCTCGGCCTGAATCTGCGCCGACATATCGGCATCGTCTTCCACGATGGCCACCACCACGTCGTTGAGCGGCCGCGGAAGCATCTCCCTTATGTCCTCCGCTGGCTCACCGCCGCCGGCACCCGGCGGTGCGGAAGGGGCTTTTCCAAATTCGCTTTCACTATAAACGCCCTTGTCGGCGGGCAGTTCCAGCGTGAAGAGGCTGCCCCCGCCGACGGCCCGCTCGTAGCCGAGCCGCCCCTTGTGTGCCACGGCCATGCTGTGGGCGGTGTAAAGACCGATGCCCATCCCGCCCGCGCTCACATAGCCGTGCATGAACGGATGGAAGAGCATTGCCCGCTGCCTGTCGTCCAGCCCAGGCCCGGTGTCCTCCACGCTCAGCCTCACCCACTCGCCGTCGAGCCTGAGCCGCACTGCAACAGAGCCTCCGTCGGGCGTGTACTTCACCGCGTTGGATAGCAGGTTGTACACCATCGCCTCCACCATCCGGCTGTCGAACGGCACGACAAGTTCCCCGGCGGCTGGCAGGAAGGTAAGCGCAAGCCCTTTTTGACGCGCCGCCACGCGGAAGTCATGCACTATGTCGCGCACGAACTTCACCATGTCGGCCTCGCCCACGGCCAGCCGCAGGTTGCCGGTGCTTGCCCGGCGGAACTCCAAGAGCATATCCACCTGGCGGCGCAACCGCCCCACCCCGCGCCTCAACGTCTGCACAGCGCCGCGCGGCACGGGCTGAGAGCCACTGGCGAGCAGCCTGTCTGCCGCGCCCTGTATGAGCGCGAGAGGCGTGCGGAACTCGTGAGCTATGCTCGTGAACAGGCCGATGCGGAACTCGCCCATCTTCCTTTCGCCCTCTATTTGCTGCCGGAGCTTGAAGCCGCGCAGCCACAACAAATATAAATATGTGGCCAAGGCGACGGCCACTGCGGCATATATCAGCCACGCCCACCACCTCGCCCACCACGGGCGGAGCACGGTAAGGCTGAGCACGGCGTCGCCGCTCCAAGGGCTGTCGGCCGTCATCGAGCGCACGCGGAACGTGTATCGGCCCGGCGGCAAGTTCGGGTAGCTGGCCTGCGGGGCGGAAGTGGCCGTGCGCCAATGGCTGTCGAAGCCCTCAAGGCGGTACATGAAAAACGACGACGCGGCGTTGGCGTAGTCCATGTTAGAGAAACAAATGTCGATGCTGTTGCGGTCGTGGGGCAGCTCTATGCCCATGCCGCCCTGGCTGCGGCTGCCGAGCAGCTGCGCCACGCCGCCCAAGCCGCCGGCTGGCAGGCCGTCGACGAACACGTCGGTGATGCGCGGCACGGCTCCCGCTGCCACGCTCCGGGCCGGCGCGGCGGGCCTTACGGCCAGCACGCCGCCCAAAGTGCCGAAGAGCAGGGTGCCGCCGGGCGCGGCCATGGCCACCCCTTCGGCGAACACGTCGGCCAGGGGCGTTGGGCCAAACCTGTAGGACGTAGCCACGGCATTGCGCGGGTTCACGCGCGATATGCCCTCCTCCGTACCCACCCAGACGCTGCCGAAGCTGTCTTCGGCCACAGAGCGCACGTTGTTGTTGGCCAGTCCGCGTGCCGTTGTCACAGCCGTTGTCTCCAATGCGCCGTCGGCGGGATTGCGCCTCGCCAGAATCAGCCCGCAGCCGAGGCCGCCCACGCACAGCGTCCCGTCGCGCAGCGCGGCCAGGCAGATGATGTTCGTTATGGGAAAATTGCCGTCGGTGGCCGAGAAGCGGGCAAACGAGGCGGTGCCGATGTCGCCGCGCCGCGTGTCGGCCACGTATAGCCCGGCGCACGTCGCCACCCACATAAGCCCGCCACGGTCGATGCAAATGCGGCGGACGCGCCGCTCGTCAGCCGAGCGGTCGAGCATTCGCACAAAGTAAAGCTTGCCGGAAGAGTCGCGCCGGGCCACCAGCAGGCCGCCATCCCAGGTGGCAATCCACACCCGTCCGCGCCCGTCTTGCGCTATGTCGAATATGTGGTCGGAGCTTAGCGACCCCTCGCCGCCATCCTTGCAGTGGCGCACGCCGTCTACATACAGCCCGTCGCCGCGCGTTCCCACCCAAGTGTGGCCGTCGCGGTCAACAAGATATGCGTAGGCGCAGGCCCGCGTGCGACCGGCCTGTGTGAACGCGCCGGAGGCGGGGTCGAGCCAATACAGCCCGTTAGACCGTGTGGCAACGGCCACAAGCCCGCGCCCAGCAGGGGCCACAAGCTGTATGGCGTTGTCGAGTTCGCTGCCGCCTTGCGGGGCGGGAAGCATATATGCCGTTGCGGCCCGGCGCTCCCGCCACAGGCAGGTGGCGCCAACAGCCTCGTTGCCCACCCACACCGTACCGTCGCGGGCGGCCATTACGGCCAGCAGCACGTTTGAGATTGAGGTGCGGTTGCGGTCGGCGGCGATGTGCGCCAGCAACCGCCCGTCGGCCACACGGTAGACAAACAGCCCGCCGCCGTTGGTGGCAATATAGAGCAGTCCGCCGCTCATGGCCCCGCGCACTTTAAGCCCCCACTCCGCAGCAGGCCCCGCAACAGAAGCCAGGCTCAGCCTGTGGTCAACGCCGCCGGGGCATAAGAGCAGCACGTCGCCGCGCCCGTCGGACAACATCCAGGCCCCGCCGCCCACTTCACGGCACTCCACCGGGCCGCCGAGCTGCAGTCCTTCGGGTGTATCAAGGTTGCCGGTGCGCGGGTCTACGGCCACGGTCTTGTCGCCGTAGACCATCAGCAGGCGCCCTCCCCATACAAAACAGGCGCGGCAGTCGCCGCCCGCCACGCCACGGAAACCGCCCACGCGCAGCTTCCTCACAAGCCTCCGGCTGCCGTCGAACGCATAGACCGTGCCGTCAGCACCCACCACGAGCAGTCCGCCGCCGTAGCCCGCGCAGGCCACAAGCCGCCGCCCACGCAGATGGGTTGCGCTCCCGCCGCCGGAGGCGACGGCCACTACGCCGCGCCGCGTGAGCAGCCACACGTTGCCGGAGCCATCGGCACACACGTCGAGAATGGACTTGTCGGGCAGGTTGCCCAGCTCGGTGCGGTAGTCGGTACACACGAGCCGTCCACCCTCGCGCACCACGCGGCGCACGCCGGAGCCTGCCCCGTAGAGCCAGGCCGCGCCCCCTGCCACCGCCACCTTGCCGTAGGGGCGCAGGCAATCGCCGCGCCCGGTGTAGTCAACGAAGCGACCCAACTGCCTGTCGAAGCACACTATGACGTTGGCCGAGGTGCGCCCCCACACCAGCCCGTTGGCATCGTCGATTGCCACCTGCGCCATGTTAGGCTCTATGTAGACCGAGCTGTCGCAGCTCACGTCCTGCATGGCGGCAGCGAGAAAACCGTCGTAGCGGCACAGGCCGTTGCCCGTGGCCATCCAGACGAAGCCCAGCGAGTCTTGGGCAATGTCGTTGACCTTGTTGCTCGGCAACCCGTCAGCAGAGGAAACGCGCCTCATCGACCAGTCGCCAGCCGCGCAAAGCGTTCCGCCAGGAGCCGCAACAAGGCGCACGCCAAGCAGCAGGAACGCCAAAAAAAATATCTTTCGCATAGCTCCATCCATAGTCTTTATGTTTTTTGAATATCCGCAAAGCTCCTATTCAAAGGAGTTAAAGGAGTCGCAAGAAGCCATCGCCCCACTGCGTTCAGCTAAGATGTTAGAGGACGCATGCTCCTTCGCTTCCTTATTTCATTAGCCTATGCAAAATGCGGACATTCATTTTATGTTTAGCTGCCGCCACTTCTGCCACCAACCCCACCCCACCTGCCCGGCACATACGACCGGGCCGTTACGCGGGGGAGGCGGAAGGGCCACCACAAATATACACAAAAAACATAGAAACGGGTGCATCCGGCCAAGGAAAATGTACGATTGTGGCACTGTCGGCAGTCTCCAGACAGTTCACAATGGCGTTCACAGCCAACGAAGTAGCACTAAGCGGCATCAAGTGCGACGCACCGGCGCACGCCTAACCGGCACCACTTGAAATGCAAAAAGGACTTAAATTCGCGCCGGAATTTAACTCGGCAGAAAGCAACGAAATAGGAAACGTAAAGGCAAAAACGCCATATCGGAATGCCCCCCCGAAGCCCCTTCGGAATGCAAAACGGCACATATCGCAATGCGAAACGTGCCGTTTCAGGATGCGAAACGGCACGTTTTGCAACCCCAAACGGGGCAGTTTGCAATGCAAAAAGTGGCGTTTTGGGGCGGTTTTTGGTGGTTTTTGAGGGCGAAATCATTGCACAGCACTGCCGCCAAACCACGTAAGCATCGCAAGCACAGCGAGTTGCGGCTGCACACTCGTGGTTGGCGCATTTGCAATCAAGAATATTTAATTTTAAAATACGCCGAAAATGGTTGTCAAAGAAAACGCCCAATTTAACATTTCGGGCATTTGCCCACGCCGCTATTTGCAGCCACAAAAACCAGGAAACCGCAAAATCGACCAAACGCCTCTGGCAAAAATGCCACAAAACGCCACCGCAGAGACGACAAAGAGAGTGCCAAAATCATACGCGGCAAAAGCGATGCAGACTTGGCTTGTGAACCGATTTGTGAACTCCGAAAAGGCCGACGACGGAGCGGTTGTCAACATTTTGTCAACAAAATGTCGACAATGCACCCAACGACCGCGCCGCTTGTCAACAAGGATGGGCGCAGCTTGATTCGGGATGAGAAGTAATTTGAGAAGTCAATAAGAAGTTTTTTGAGAAGTAGCGTGCGGCGGTTGAGAAGTAGGCAGCGCGTTTTGAGAAGTCGATGAGAAGCATTTTGAGAAGTAGCGCCTACACGTTGAGAAGTGAATGGCGCGTTTTGAGAAGTAGACGAGAAGCATTTTGAGAAGTAAAAGGCACACTTTGAGAAGCAGGAAAAGCCGGAAAGCGGAAATATTTGCACTTTTTCGTATTATATTGGCACTATTTCAACGCCAGAAAAGAAGTAATTTTGCGGTTGTGAACAATGCTGTGAACTTTGTGTACAGGCTTGTGTACACAAGCAGAGGTGGCAAGAACAAGCCGCAAGTGTACGGGAATGCACCCGCAAGGCGTATGCAGCAAAGCCACAAAACTGGTGATGACACGAAACGACAAACCAAAAATAAAGACCAAAGCCAATGAAGAGAAGACTCTTTGCGGCACTTGCCGCGCTCGCCGTGTGCCTCGGAATGGTGGCCCGCGAGAAAGTGAACATCAACTTGGGATGGAAGTTCATCCGTGAGAACGTGGCCGGGGCGGAGGCCGCGCAGTTTGACGACAGCAAGTGGCAGACGGTAGACCTGCCCCACGACGCTGCCGTTCACCACGCCTTCCAGAAGGAGGGCGACGGCGCAAGTTCGCGCGTCGGCTTCCTGCCTTTGGGCCGGGGATGGTACCGCAAGCACATCAGCTACGACCCGTCGTGGCGCGGGCGGCGCGTGGTGCTGGAGTTTGAGGGCGTCTACCGCGACGCCCGCGTGTTCGTGAACGGCATTGCCTGCGGCGGCGAACACCCCAACGGCTACATCGACTTCACGCACGACATAACCGATATGCTGCGCGATGGCGACAACGTGGTGGCCGTGTCATACGACAATACCTACGACAAAAGCTCGCGGTGGTACAACGGCGAGGGCATCAACCGCAACGTGTGGCTCCACGTGACAGACCCGCTGCACGTG
>CALUMB010000095.1 GCA_944321645.1 uncultured Prevotella sp. | reverse complement strand
TCGCGTATCTGCTCGGCGTCGTGCCAGTCTTCGAGCATGGTGCGCGGGTTGAGGTTGTCCCATATCTCGTAGAGGTCTTTCACGAGCTGGTGGCTGCTCTCGTCAGGCTCGTACTCCTCCTCCATCTCCGGCAGTGTGGCCGTCTCGAGCACGTCGATGACGAGCACCGAGTGGTGCGCCGTGAGCGAGCGCCCGCTCTCGGTGATGATGTTGGGGTGGGGCAGGCCGTTCTTGTTGGCGGCCTCCACGAAGGTGTAGATGCAGTCGTTGACGTACTCCTGTATGGAGTAGTTCACCGAGCTTTCGCTGCTGGGCGAGCGCGTGCCGTCGTAGTCTACGCCCAGCCCGCCGCCGCAGTCGACGAAGTCCACGTTGTAGCCCATCTTGTGCAGCTGTATGTAGAACTGCGACGCCTCGCGCAGCGCGGCCTGTATGCGGCGTATCTTGGTTATCTGGCTGCCTATGTGGAAGTGGATGAGCCGCAGGCAGTCGCGCATGTTCTTCTTGTCGAGTATCTCGAGCGCGTCGAGCAGCTCGGCGCTGGTGAGGCCGAACTTGCTCGCGTCGCCGCCGCTGTCCTCCCACTTGCCGCTGCCCGACGATGCGAGCTTTATGCGTATGCCGAGGTTTGGCCTCACGTCGAGCTTCTTGGCCACGCGGGCTATGATGTCAAGCTCGTTGGGCTTCTCCACCACGATGAAGATTCTCTTGCCCATCTTCTGCGCCAGCAGGGCCAGCTCGATGTAGCTCTGGTCCTTGTAGCCGTTGCAGATTATGAGCGAGTCGCTCTGGCACTGCACGGCTATGACGGCGTGAAGCTCCGGCTTGGAGCCGGCTTCGAGGCCGAGGTTGAACTTGCGGCCGTGGCTTATTATCTCTTCTACCACTGGCTGCATCTGGTTCACCTTGATGGGATAGATTATGAAGTTCTCGCCCTTGTAGTCGTACTCCTCGGCTGCTTTCTTGAAGCAGCAGCTCGTCTTCTCGATGCGGTTGTCGAGGATGTCGGGGAAGCGGAGCAGCACCGGCGGCGTGACGTCGCGCAGGGCGAGTTCGTCCATCACCTCGCGCAGGTCTATCTGGGTGTCGTCCTTGCATGGGGTCACGTAGACGTGGCCGCGGTCGTTGACGCCGAAGTACGACGTTCCCCACCCGTTGATGTTGTAAAGCTCCTTGGAATCTTCAATGGTCCACTTTTTCATTTCGTTCGTTTGGTTGGCGTATGGATTGTTTGTTCTCGTTCGTCTCGTTCGTCTCTGCGGTCACACGCCGAGCATCTTGCGCAGCTCGGCCACGGTGACCCCAATCTTGTCGAAGCTGTCCATCAGGCTCACGTTGAGCGTGTGGGCGGCCTTGGAGTAGAAAGGCTCGCGCAGTTCGAGCTGGCCTTTAATGAAGTCGGCAAGCTCTTCGGGCGACTTCCCCTTGAGCAGCGGCCTCTCGGTCTTGCCCATCAGCAGGTGGCCGCGCAGCACCTCCGGCGACGCCTTGAGGTAGACCACGCTGCCCCGCGTGTTCATGTAGTCGATGTTGTCGAAGAAGCAGGGCGTTCCCCCGCCGCAGCTCAGCACCACGTCCTCGAACTCCGCCACCTCGTGCAGCATGTTGCGCTCCACGAGGCGGAACCCATCCTCGCCCCTTTCGGCGAAGAGTTGCGGCACGGTCTTGCGCATACGCGCCTCGATGTACCAGTCGAGGTCGTAGAACTGCAGCCCCAGCTCCTTGGCCAGGGCGCGGCCCACGGTGGTCTTCCCGGCTCCCATGTAGCCTATGAGGATTATGCGTTGCATGGCGTGTGGTGTGTGTCGGCTTTTGCTTTCTTGTGTCATTTCTTCTTGCTGGCTGCGGCGGCTATCACCTCGCGGCACTCGTCGAGCGTCAGCTCGGCGGCGCGTGGGTGCATGGCCTTGGGCAGGCGGTAGTTCTTTCCGTCGAATGCAATGTAGGGGCCGTAGCGCCCGTTGAGCACTTCGAGGCCCGGCTCCTCGTCGAACGACTTGATGTGGCGCTGCACCTCGTGCTGGCGCTTCTGCCTGATGAGCGCCACGGCCTCGTCGAGCGTGATGGCGAGCGGGTCGGCTCCCTTGGGCAGCGACACGTACTTCTTGTCGTGTAGCACGTATGGGCCGAAGCGGCCGGCGCCTATCACCACCTTCGAGCCTTCGAACTGGCCCACCTCGCGCGGCAGCTTGAACAGCTCCATGGCCTCGTCGAGCGTTATGGTCTCTATGCTCTTGTCGGGCGGCATCTGCGCGAAGCGCGGCTTCTCGTTGTCGTCGGCGGCGCCTATCTGCACCACGGGGCCGTAGCGCCCTATCTTCACGAACACGGGCTTGCCCGTGGCCGGGTCGGTGCCGAGGGTGCGCTCGCCGGCCTTGTGCTCCGAGCGTGCGTTCATCGTGCTCTCCACGGTAGGCTCGAAGTCGCGGTAGAAGTCCTTCATCATGTCCGTCCACTCCTCGCCGCCCTCGGCTATCTCGTCGAACTTCTGCTCCACCTTGGCCGTGAAGTTGTAGTCCATGATGCCGGGGAAGTACTTCAGCAGGAAGTCGTTCACCACTATGCCAATGTCGGTGGGCAGCAGCTTGCCCTTGTCGCTGCCCGCCATCTCGGTGCGGGTGGCGGCGGTTATGGTGTCGCCGCGCAGCGTGTCGACGGTGTAGGTGCGCTCCTCGCCCTTGTGGTCGCCCTTGTGTACGTAGTCGCGCTGCTGTATGGTGCTGATGGTGGGCGCGTAGGTGGACGGCCGGCCTATGCCCAGCTCTTCGAGCTTGTGTACGAGGCTGGCCTCGGTGTAGCGCAGCGGGCCTTGGCTGAAGCGTTGGGTGGCGGTTATCTCGTGGCGGGCCAGCTCCTGGCCCTCGGCCATTGGGGGCAGGGTGCGCGAGGCGTCGTCGGCGGGCTGCTCGTCGTCGTCGGACGATTCGCGGTAGACCTTTAGGAAGCCGTCGAACTTTATCACCTCGCCGCTGGCCGTGAACTGCAGCGGTGCGCCTGCCTTGGCCGCGCCGCCGCCTGCCGGCAGCACGTCGATTGCCACCGTCGTCTTCTCTATCTCGGCGTCGGCCATCTGGCTTGCGGCGGTGCGCTTCCATATAAGGTCGTAGAGCCGCTTCTCCTGGGCGTTGCCGTCAATGGCGGCGGCGTCCATGTATGTGGGGCGTATGGCCTCGTGGGCTTCCTGCGCCCCCTTGGAGTGGGTGTGGTATTGGCGCGTCTTGCTGTACCGCTCGCCCCAGAGGCGGGTCACCTCTTCGCGGCTCGCGTTAAGGCAGAGGGTGGAGAGGTTGACCGAGTCGGTTCGCATATATGTGATGCGCCCGCTCTCGTAGAGCCTTTGGGCGACCATCATGGTCTGCGATACGGTGAAGCCGAGCTTGCGCGCGGCCTCCTGCTGCAGCGTGGACGTGGTGAAGGGCGGGGCGGGCGAGCGGCGCATGGGCTTCTTGGCCACCGATGCCACGCGGAAGGTGGCTCCCTTGCAGGCTTCGAGGAAGGCCTCCACCTCGGCGTGGGTCTTGAACCGCTTGTCCAGCTCGGCCTTCACTTCAGACTCTGTCCCGTCGGGAGACGTAAGCCCGAAGGTGGCCGTCACGCGGTAGTACGGCTCGCTCTTGAATGCCTGTATCTCGCGCTCGCGCTCCACGATGAGCCTCACGGCCACGCTCTGCACGCGGCCTGCCGAGAGCGCGGGCTTCACCTTGCGCCACAGCACGGGCGAGAGCTTGAAGCCCACGAGGCGGTCGAGCACGCGGCGTGCCTGCTGGGCGTTCACCAGGTTCATGTCGAGGTGGCGCGGGTGCTTGATGGCTTCGAGTATGGCGGGCTTGGTTATCTCGTGGAATACGATGCGGTTGGTGTTCTTCTCGTCAAGCCCCAGCACCTCGCAGAGGTGCCACGAGATGGCTTCCCCCTCGCGGTCTTCATCGGAGGCGAGCCATATCTTGTCGGCCTCTTCGGCGTTTTGGCGCAGCTCCTTTACGAGCTTGGCCTTCTCCGCCGGAACTTCGTAGTGGGGCTGGAGCGTGTCGGTGTCGATGCTCAGCTCCTTTTTCTTGAGGTCGCGTATGTGTCCGTAGCTTGACATAACCTTGTAGTCGTTGCCCAAAAACTTCTCTATGGTTTTTGCTTTTGCGGGCGACTCTACTATGACTAAATTCTTGATCATGCTCGACTGATGGTTTGTTTGGGGTGCAAAAATAAGCAAAAACTTTTCTTCCCTTTTATATATAAGGTCTTTTTTCTACTTTTTTAGGATATTTCGGCGAAAAAGGCTGCGACCCTCACGGGCAGCAGCCTACAACAAAAATATACCATGAAACTTTAAATCCTTGGTCTATTGCCTCTCCGCCTGCCCTGCGGCTTGCTTCCCGCGGCTTGCGGCGGCCCCTGCGCCGGGGGCTGCGGGGCGCGGCGTCAGAGCGACTTGAACATCTCGGCCTGCGAGCGTATCAGCTCCTCGTCGTCGAAGTAGTCGATGCGCATTGCGTGGCGCACCTCGCCGATGGTGGCCGCCGCCGTCTCGCGGGCGCGCTCTGTGCCGAGGCGCAGCATATCGTAGATGGCCGGTATGTCCTGCTGCAGCTCGCGGCGGCGCTGGCGCATTGGCTCGAGCATGCGCTGGAGTATGGAGTTGAGGAACTTCTTGCACTTCATGTCGCCCAGCCCGCCGCGGCGGTAGTGGGCCTTTAGCTCGTCGAGGTTGGCGTATTCGGGCCAGAAGTCGGCAAAGTCGGCATCGGTGCAGAAGGCGTCGAGGTATGTGAACACGGCGTTGCCCTCCACCTTGCCAGGGTCGCTCACGTTTAGGTGGCCGGGGTCGGTGTACATCGAGCGCACTTTCTGCCACACCTCGTCGGCCGTGTCGCTAAGGTAGATGCAGTTGCCGAGGCTCTTGCTCATCTTCTCCTTGCCGTCGGTGCCGGGCAGCCGCCGCGCCGTGGCGTTCTCCGGCAGCATGATTTCCGGCTCGACGAGCACCTCGCCGTAGGTCTGGTTGAAGCGGCGCACCAGTTCGCGCGCCACCTCGAGCATAGGCTCCTGGTCTTCGCCGGCCGGCACGGTGGTGGCCTTGAAGAGCGTGATGTCGGCGGCTTGGCTCACGGGGTAGCAGAAGAAGCCGAGCGGTATGTTGGCCTCGAAGTTGCGCATCTTTATCTCCGTCTTCACCGTTGGGTTGCGCTGCACGCGCGACACGGTGATGAGGTTCATCAGGTAGGTGGTCAGCTCGGCAAGCTCCGGTATCTGGCTCTGCACGAACAGCGTACACTTTTGCGGGTCAAGCCCTGCGGCCAGCCAGTCGAGGGCCACCTCGATGATGTTGCGGCGTATCTTGTCGGGGTTGTCGGCGTTGTCGGTCAGGGCCTGTACGTCGGCCATGAAGACGAACATACGGTCGAACCCGCCCTCGTCCTGCAGCTGCACGCGGCGGCGCAGCGAGCCTATGTAGTGGCCGAGGTGCAGCTTCCCGGTGGGGCGGTCGCCCGTGAGTATCACTTTTCCCATTGTGGTTTCGTATTGTTACGCCCGCAAAGTTACGGAAAAAAAACGACTTTCCGCACAAGGAAGGCCGTTTTTTTGCCTTTGCCCCGCAGTAGGCTGCGGCGCGGCGGCATTGCCCGGCAGGCTGTAGAGGCGGCTTCCGTAGCTGGAAAGGGATGCTTGCAGCCCCGGTTCCCGTCCCGCCGGCCATGGCGGGCAAGGCTTCCTGAAGTCTGCGCCGCTATATGAAGCCCGGCAAGTCCGACGCCAAACGCCCCATTGAGGCCATCTGCGCCGAATACAACCCGGCCGCAAACAACTGACAGGGGCTTGGCCGCAACGAAGCGGCCAAGCCCCCGTAAGCAAAAAAGTCTCTGCCTCGCGCGGCATTGGTCAGAACTCGAACGCCAGCTTCTTCTCGATGTCGGGGCTGAGGCTCGCGCCCACGGGGCAGGCTTTGGCGGCGGCCTGGAGCATGCGCCGGTCGGCATCAGAAAGCTCGATGCCGGGGAAGCGGAACGTGGCCGTCACGGAAGTGACACGGTGAGTGGCATCGTCTGACGTGTAATCCATGGCAACGGTCGCGCCGGAAATATCTATGCCGCGCCTCGACACCATCATGCCCATGATGGAGAGCATGCAGGCGCCGAGCGACGTCACGAACATATCAACCGGGGTGTAGGTGGCGCCGGAGGCGTTGCTTTCGGGCGAATTGTCAGTGCGGAGCGCTATCTGCGACTTTCCGCACGTGGCGGTGGTCTTCATGTCGCCGTCGTAAGTAACTTTGATTCTTTCCATAGTTGTCAGTCTTTATTTGGGTTTAGGGCTTTGTCGTCTCCATCCGCAGGGGCTGCGTCGCTGCCGGTTGTTCCGGGGGCGAGCAGCTGCCGGTATGCCTTTTCGTCGGCGAGCAGTCGCTCGGCGGCCTCCAACTGCTTGTCGTGGCGCAGCGAAGCCTCCACCACGCCCGCCTGGTAGTAGTAGGCGGCCACGATGTCTTGCTCGAGCAGCCGCATGATGTCGGCCTTGTTGCGGTCCATGTCGCGCCCCACGTCGTGCCTGAGCCTTGCCCGCAGGCTGTCGAACTCGGCCTTCGCCTCGTCGTAGTATCCCTCCATCTTGGCTATCTTCACCAGCTCGTCGAGCTTCTTGCCGCTCATGGGGTCGTAGGTGAAGCCCCCCTTTTTGAGGTGGATGATGCCGCTGATGCGG
>CALUMB010000094.1 GCA_944321645.1 uncultured Prevotella sp. | reverse complement strand
TAAGTTAATAAAAATCAGCAGTATGCGCAACTTTTTAAACATAATTCTCAGTTCAAATTAATTCCGCCAACGGGTATATATATTCTCTAAAAGTATATCAAGCAACTGTAAATATTATTATTATATATATTTTTTTTCAGTGTTTAACCTTGCGGGCGTGGATAGAATGCGGACATTCATTTAAACTTTTCCGAGATGATTGCTTTTGCTTCATTCCCGGCTTCTTTTCGGCCTACTTCATAGCCACCATTCACAATGTAGCCCGACATTCCTTTTTCCTGCGAAGAAACAGCCCAGAATACATTCTCAGGACTGAAGTCGCAAGAAAATTTAAAGAATATCAGCCTTCAGCCCATACTTGCAAATATGCAACTAAAAAACGTCCACTTGCATTCGATTTTCAGCTTGCGCCAAGCCGGTGCTGCGAAACGGCCTGTTTTGGGCTGCGATATGGCCTGTTTCAGACGCCGAAACGGCCTGTTTGGGAGGCTAAAACGACACGTTTTGCAATATGTTGGATGCCAGGACGTTAGCCAAGGCGAATGTTGCCGTTGCAATTAACATAAGAATGTTAACGCCGTGTACTACAGTCGGTGCGGCAACGCGCATGGGCGTTTGCGGGCATTCATAAAAAATTCAAATAAGTTCATAACTCTCTGCAACTCCTTTGGACGGGAGTTTTGCGGATATTGAACCCATTTAATTCTCAAAGATCAACCTCCATCATCTCTTTTCTGAATCCGTGCATCCATGGAAAGTTTATCACGTGCCTGAAGTGCGGGCCGCTACCCGACGTATAGAGCAGGATCATGCCACCAGCGTTGTAGGGGTTGGAGCAGGCCGTCAGCGTCACTTCACCAGGCTTCGCTCGCGGCCTTCCTGCGGCCACCTCGCGGGCGAACGCCTTCACGCAGGGACAGCAGAAGTCGCCGCCGATGAGGAACACGTTATGATTCTCCAGCATACGCCGCGTCACCCTCGTGTCGGGTACGAGCGGCAGCCTCACGTCCTTGGCGGTGTCGAGCGTCCGCGTGGTGTCGCCAACGCCGATGCCGAACACCTCGCACAGGTCGGGGCTGCCGTACTTGGGGTGGTACGGCCCGTTGTGCCACAGCCGCACCACCGTGTCGGGGTTGGCCTCCAGCGTGGAGCGTAGCGGGTCGGCCATGTAGTCGCGCCACCACAGCGAGTCCTGCGCGAGGGTGAACGGCCCCGTAACGTGCCAGTCGGCAAGGCGCACCTCCACAGTATCGCCGCCCGAACCTACCTCATACGTACAACCACCGTCTTCTGACATACCCACGCAGGCACAGAGCGCACACAGCCATGCCGCAACAGCCACACGACGCAAGGCGCGATATATCTCAGGAATCTTTCTCATCCATGTGTTTTTATGTCTTGAATAATGAATGGCCGCTTTTCCCAATATTCAATCGTGGCGGCTTCCTCTCACCCTAAACTATCGGCAGCGACATGCCCATCATCTTCTGGTAGACGTCGAGCGCGTAGACGTCGGTCATGCCGCTGATGTAGTCGACAACGGCCATCAGGCGCGTCTCGAGGTCGGGCGAGCCGACGTCGTACTGGCTGCTCACGCGCCCTATGAGCTGGCGCGAGTAGTAGCGGTTCGGGTGGAGCACGGCATCAACCATGTGCTCCATGAGCGTGGCTATCACTTTGTAGCCCGAAAGCTCCACGTCGAGCACGGGCTTGCTGCGGTAGATGCGCTCGGCCGACACGCCGGCGCAACGGCGGTAGGCAGCGAGCAGGGGGTCGCCCATGTGTCCTATCAGGCTCCCCTCAAATTCGCCTGCAAGTATGGCGGCCTCGTTGTCGACAAACACGCGCACGCACTCCGCCTCGAGGCGGCCTATGGCGCTGGCCCGGAGGTAGACCACGCGCTCGTTGGTGTCGGTGAGCTGTTCGTCTTCCATGCGGCGGCGGATGCGCGATTTTGCGTCGTCGCCGAAGAAGCCGAGCAGAAGAGCCTCGGTCTCGTCGTAAGAGAGCAGTTTGAGCTTGTGGGCATCCTCGATGTCCATTATCTCGTAGCAGATGTCGTCGGCAGCCTCGACGAGGTAGACCAACGGGTGGCGAGCGTAGCGCGGCGGCTCGCCCGGCGCCGACTTTCGCACAATGCCCATGTCGGCGGCAATGCGCTCGTAGACCTCGCGCTCGGTGTCGAAGAAGCCGAACTTGCCCTTCTCTCCGGCAAGCAGCGACGAGTAGGGGTACTTGACGATGGCGGCGAGCGTCGGGTAGGTCATAACGAAGCCGCCGCTGCGCCGCCCGCAGAAGCGGTGGGTGAGCAGCCTGAAGGCGTTGGCGTTGCCCTCGAAGTGGGTTATGTCGCTCCAGAACACGTCGCTCACGCTACCCCTGACGGCCGCCCCCGGCCCTTCGGTGAAGAACGACTGCATGGCCTTCTCGCCTGAATGGCCGAAAGGCGGGTTGCCCAGGTCGTGGGCAAGGCACGCCGCCGCCACAATCTGCCCTATCTCGCACAGCATCGTGCTTTCAAGCTCCGGCCTGCGGGCTATGAGCTGCCGGGCCACGTCGGCCCCGAGCGACATGCCAACGCTGGCCACCTCGAGGCTGTGGGTGAGCCGGTTGTGCACAAACACGCTGCCGGGCAGCGGGAACACCTGCGTCTTGTTCTGCAGGCGACGGAACGGAGCAGAGAAAACCAGGCGGTCGTAGTCGCGCTTAAACTCGCTGCGGTCGTCGTGGCGGATGCTGTGGCGGTCTTCCTGCCCCAGCCGCTTGTTGGTTATGAGTCGTTGCCAGTCCATGCTGTAATCCATAATTCACATCTTCAAAGGAGTTAGAAGGAGTTATTAAGAAGTCATCGCTCCACTGCGTTCCGCTAAGGAGTTAGAGGACGTTTGCTTCTTCGACCCCTTATTTCATTCGTCTATGCAAAATGCAGACATTCATTTAATCGCCGCGCCGGGGCTTCCATTGTGGAGACGGGAGAAGGCGCCTTAACCCACAACCGCCGCGCCGGAGTGGCCACCGTATGCAAAAGTAGTGCTTTTTTCCGTTAAAGCACGCTTTTTAAAAGCAAAAGCATTGCAATTTCGGATATTATTGCCTAATTTTGCGCCTTAACAGTAACCCGAAAGGTGCCACCACCTGCAACACGACATAAAATGACCACGATAAAGATAATGAACAAGGGGCGGCAGGAGCTGCCCGCCTACGCCACAAGCCAGAGCGCGGGCATGGACTTGAGGGCAAACATCGACGCGCCCGTCACGCTGCGCCCCATGGAGCGCAGGCTCATCGGCACGGGCCTCTACATAGAGCTGCCCGAAGGCTACGAAGCACAGGTCAGGCCGCGCAGCGGGCTGGCCCTGCGCCACGGGGTGACCGTGCTCAACTCGCCAGGCACGATAGATGCCGACTACCGCGGCGAGATAATGGTGCTGCTGGTGAACCTCTCGGCGGAAGACTTCACCGTGAACGACGGCGAGCGCATAGCGCAAATGGTGATAGCGCGGCACGAGAGGGCGCAGCTCGCCAAGGCCGACAGCCTCGGCGAGACCGAGCGCGGCGACGGAGGTTACGGACACACGGGGATAAAATAGCCATGGCTCTACTCATCAGGAAAACTCTCTTCGCACTACTGCTGGCAGCGACAGCCGCCGGCGGCAGCCTGGCCGCGACTCCCACGGGCGGAGGCGACGCGGCGCAGGGCGGCAACTACAACTACTTCTTCCTCGAGGCGATGCTGCAACGCGAGAAAGGCAACCGCGACGCAGCCTTCGACCTGCTGCGCTACTGCCTGCAGCTCAAGCCCGACGCGCCCGAAGCCTACTTCTACCTGGCGCAGTACTACCTCGCCATGAACGACAAGGAGCGGTCGACGCACTGTTTTGAAAAGGCCGCAGAGCTTAGCCCGGGCAATGCCACATACCTCGAAACCCTCGCCCAGGCATACGCCACAAGCAACAAGACGAAAGAGGCCATCGGCGTGCTCGAACGCCTCGCCGCCGCGCACACGGGCCGGGCCGACGTGCTCGAAATGCTCGTGGAGCTGTACCAGGCAGAAGGCGACCATGCCAACACCGTGAAGACGCTCACACGACTGGAGACGCTCGAAGGCAAGAACGAGCGCCTGTCCTACGCCAAGAGCCAGGCATACACGCAGATGGGCGACAAAGAGGCGGCCATAAAGGAGATGAAAGCCCTGGCCGACCAATACCCCAACGACCTCAACTACCTCGGCCTCTACGGCGACGCGCTGTTCATGAACGGCAAGAAGGCCGACGCGCTGGAGATATACCACAGCATACTCAGCCGCGAGCCGGACAACAGCAAGGCGCAGACATCGATGCGGGCATACTACAAGATGGAGAAAGACGCGGCGGCAGCCGACTCCACCACAATGCTGCTGCTGCTCAACAAAAACACCAACGACGACGCCCGCATATACATAATGCGCCAGGAGATTGCCGAGAGCGAGAGCGCCGGGGGCGACAGCACGCAAATCCTGCGCTTCTTCGACGCCATGATGCAATCGCCCGACGTGGGCGCAAACGTGGCGATACTCTACGCCTCGTACATGAGCCTGAAGAAGATGCCGCAGCAGGGCATCGAGCGCGTGCTCGACAAAGTGCTGGCCATGGAGCCTGACAACGCCGCCGCACGCCTGCAGCTCGTGGCCTACGCCTGGCAGCGCGACGACCTCGGCCGCGTGGTGAGCCTGTGCAAGGCCGCACGGCAGTACAACCCCGACGAAATGGCCTTCTACTACTACGAGGGCATGGCCCACTTCCGCCTCGACGACAGCGACGACGCGCTCGACGCGCTGCAAAACGGGATAGGCGTGATAAACGACGAGAGCGACCCCGACATCGTGTCGGACTTCTACGCCGCGCTCGGCGACCTGCTCTTCGAGAAAGGGCGGAAGGCCGAGGCGTTCGCCGCCTACGACTCCTGCCTGCAATGGAAGGACGACAACCTCGGCTGCCTCAACAACTACGCCTACTACCTCAGCCTCTCCGGCGACAGCCTCGACAAGGCCGCCGCGATGAGCCTGAAGACTGTCATGGCCGAGCCTAAGAACTCAACCTACCTCGACACCTACGCCTGGATTCTCTTCATGCAGGAACGCTACGCCGAGGCAAAAATCTACATAGACCAGGCCGTGATGAACGACACCGACAGCAGCGCGGTGATAACCGAGCACGCCGGCGACATATACTTCAAGGCGGGCGACGCCGACGGCGCACTGCGCCTGTGGCGGCGCGCCGCGGCCAAAGACCCCGACAACGCACTGCTCAAAAGGAAAATCAGGCTGAAGAAATACGTCGAGGAATGACTCCCACCAAACCACACCCCAACCGCCGCGCCTGCCACATGGCAGCAACCACAACGCAACACTAACGAAGAAATGAGAATCCAGACCATACTCAAAGCCGCCTTGCCCGCACTCGTGCTCGCACTGGCGGCGTGCCGCTCCGCCAAGACGGCGGAGGGCGGAAAGGCACCCGTAGCCACGCAGGCTTTCGACAAGCAGCAGACGCTGCGCATGGTGGCCGACGCCGGGCGGCGCGACAGGCAGTTCGTCACGTCGAAAATAAAGGTGAGCATCGAAGTGGGCGGGCAGGACATATCGCTCTCGGGAAGCCTCCGCATGAAGCGCGACGACGTGATAAGGCTACAGCTCGTGGCCCTGGGCTTCATCGAGGCCGGGCGCATCGAGTTCACGCCCGACTACGTGATGGTGATGGACCGCATAAACAAGCAGTACGTGAGAGTGAAGTACGCCGATGTCGGCTTCCTGCGCGAGAGCGGGCTGAACTTCCAGTCGCTCCAGGCCCTGTTCTGGAACGAGCTGTTCCTGCCCGGAGCCACCACCGTGACCGACGGCGCACTGGCCAACTACGACGCCTACCCATCAGGCACCGACGTGGCCGTGACATACGAGCGCCCGCCGCTGGCCTTCCGCTGGATGGCCGACAAGGGCAACGGGCAGATAAAGACGGCCAACGCCACATACAGAGACACACGCCGCGGCAACACCACGCTCACGTGGCACTACGGCTCGTTCATGCCCATGGGCGCAAAGCGCTTCCCCATGCAAAACGACGTTACGCTCGCCACGCCAAGGCACAAGGTGAAGCTAAGCTACACGCTTGGCGACCTCGGCAACGACAGCGGATGGGAAACACGCACGCAACTCTCCGGCAAATACAAGGAAGTGAAGATTGACGACATCCTGCGCAAACTCTCCGCACTCTGACACACAGCCACCGAACATGAGACGACTAACCACCATACTGCTCTTGCTGGCCATCGCCATGGCACCGGCCTCAGCCCAGACGCGCAAGGACGCGCCAAAGAAAAAAGCCCAGGCCACAGCCACCAAAAAGAAAACGGCAACAAAGAAACAGCCAAAGAAGGCCACTTCCATAAGCGGCCTCAAAAACCAGCGCGCACAGATTAAGAAGCAGATACAGACGCAGCAACGCAAGCTGCGCTCAAACGAGCGCGACGTCAAGCAGCGGCTGCAAGACCTCATGGTGATAAACTCCGAGATAGCCGACAAGCGCAAGAGCATCGACTCCATCAGCCGCGACATAGCCACGCTCGACGGCAGCATAGCGCAGCTCGGCCGCCAGCTCGGCACCCTGCAAAGGGAACTCGACGACCGCAAGCAGAAGTTCGTGAAGTCGATGCGCTACATGCACCGCAACCGCTCCATACAAAACCAGCTGATGTTCATCTTCAGC
>CALUMB010000093.1 GCA_944321645.1 uncultured Prevotella sp. | reverse complement strand
AAAAAGATTCACGGAGGTACGTTTCGTTTTGAGAAATGGAACATTTTGTTCTGAAACGCCGGAACATTTCGTTTTGCGGATTATAGATTGCTAAAGCAGAAACAACAAAATAAGACAAAACAATGCCACAATTTTTTATTTTATTGTTTGTCTCATTTTTCTTTACCATTCTTTTCTTACGTCAAAGGGGTCCAAATAATCTATTTCCTTAATCTCCCGCCCGGGCAGGAACGTGCCGTGCTTGCGTATGGCCGCCAGCAGGCTGCGCGATGCGTTGCGCTCTAAGTGGGCCGCCACGCATTGCTCGTGGCCGGGGGTGTTCACCTCGAGCGTGGTCTTCCTGTTGAGCCACACGCAGCGTCGGCACTGGTATGCGTCGCAGGTGCGGCAGAGCGGGGCGTGGTCGAGGCGGTATAGCTGCGCGTTCTTCACGTCAAGCCCGCCCCGGAGCGAGCCTACGGCGAAGCCGTCCGCAGCGGCGTAGAACGCAGGGCAGGCGTAGAAGTTGCCGTCGGGGGCGAGCGTTATTGCCGTGTCGCCGGCCCCGCAGTTGTTCATCTTGTCGAGCATCATGCGGTCGGTGAGCAGGTTGAGCTGCGGCGTCTTGCCGTTGGCGTACAGCCCCTCCACCTTCACGGCCAGTGCGGCGAGCAGCTTTTTGTACTCCTCGAAGTCGCCGGCGGAGAATGTCTCCACGTCCGTTGTCACGATGTTCACCCTCGCAGCCGTCTCCAACAAACGCCCTACGGCGTCGGCGCAGCCAAACAGTTCGCCTTTGGCCAGGCGCACCACGCAGGCAGCGCCCGCTTTTGGCTCTATCCGTTTGGCCTCCTCTAAGCCGTCGGCCACCACTACGTCTGCCCCGTCGGCCGTTGCCGCCGGCTTAATCTTTGCGTGGTCGATGGTCTCGATGGCCTCGGCATATTCCTTGGGCAGCTCGTAGGCGGGGTAGGCAAACTGTATGTTCAGGTTCTCCTTCATGCCGTAGAGTATGCCGGCCTTTAGCGTTTCTATGGGCATCAGCCGCCGCTCCCTGCGCCCGTTGGCGTAGTGGCAGAACGACACCGACGTGTCGTCGAGCAATATAACAAGGTATTGTGTCATCTCCTAACAGCTTTTAGTGGTCAGTGTCGGCTTGGTCTTCTCGTACTCCTCGCGTGCGTCTTCAAGCTCCAGCTTGCGGAAGAGTTTGTTCCAGTAGTAGTTGTTGGCCCTCACCCTCGCCTTGTGCATCTTGCAGATGGCCGTGGAGCGTTGGTAGATGGTGGGCGTGTCGGCGGCGTCGTAGTTCTCGCCCTGGCACCACGCGCAGCCCTCGGCCACCTCGCAGTCTATGCACTCTTGCGTGGACTGCGTGCAGCGGTCGAGCGTGAGGAAGGGGCGCAGCTTGTTCTTGTCTATCCCGTCGCGCACGTTGCCTATTATCCACGCCTTCTTCGAGCGCAGCGAGTATTGCGCGAAGCGCGTGCAGGGATAGAAGTTGCCCTCGGCGTCTACAGCAAGCATCATCCCAGCGCCGCACCAGTTTTGGTTTCGGAGCTTTCTGTCAAGAGGTTTCCCTAATCCCTCTGTAAAGAACGAGCAGGCATACTCCTTGTAATACCCGCCGTCTATTATTGCGTCTGCGAGCTGCATGAGCTGGTCTTCAAACAATATGTCGTCGTCTTTCTGCCACACGTCCTCAAACACGCAGTTGATGTTCACCTCGTGTATGCCGAGTCCGTAGAGGTGGAGCACGCTCTCCTTTATAAAAGGTATGTCGGCGCTGCTTATCGTAACCTTAGTCCCGGCGTTAGGGAATTGCTCAAGCCACAGCGGGATGTTGCGCACCACGTCGGCGTAAGAGCCCCGCCCGTCGCCCTTGTAGATGCGGTTGAGGTCGTGCTTGCGCTCCGTGCCGTCGATGGTGATGCACACACTAAGGTGAGAGATATTTTTTTCAATGAATCTTTGCACCTTTTCGCTTCCGTAGTTTATGCCATTTGTAGAAAAATTAAAACGATATGAATTGAACCAATGGTGGCCTCGTTTAAACATTTCTACTTTTGCATAGTCACAAATTCTGTCAATCAAGTCGATTTCCAAGAATGGCTCGCCTCCTATGAAATCCCAAACAACAGATTCGTAATTGAAGTTTTCGTCGTGTTCGTTGTCAAGCACATAGTCAATAGTGCGCTTTGCAACATCCCATGGCATCCTTTCGTGTGAGTTCTTGCCAACAAGGTAACAATATTTGCAGGCCAACTGGCAATCTTTCGTGACGATGAAGGTAATTTCTTTTGCAAAGCCACCTTTCCACGTATTGTCGTTGCTTTTTATCTCTAATTTTTCCATACAATTGCGTTATGGAAGTGCGTAAAAGCACCCATGATGTGGACACAAGTGCTTTTACGCACTCTTCTGTTAAGCCTTAGCTACGCCTTTGCAACCATAGTTTTTGCATCCGCCAGTGCAAGTAAACCTACATGTGCCAGAGCAAGTTCCTTGGCATGCGGAAGTTGAACATACGGCAGTGCATCCATAGTTGCATCCCATCGGCGTTTCTGCGGCCTTCACTATCCCTGGTGCGCTAGCGAGGACAACGGCGCCGAGTATCGGCAGCACGCCCTTTGCGGCTTTCTTGAAGAAGTCTCTGCGAGACTGGAGCTCTTCGTTTCTCTTCTCATTTTCCATGTCGTTAAGTTTTTTAGTTTGCCTTTGCAGAACTCCCGGAGTAAGGCGTTGATAATGATGTGTGAGGGTAAGATACAAGAAAAGACGTGGGAGTCTCTACTTCTCGCCTATCCCACGGTCAGGCTCTCGCATTGCCTCTCTCTCAGGATAGGCAACGCAGTTAGCCCACGCCGTGACATATTACGAACCGCCATGGCCGCCGTGCAGCCATGGGGATATAATACATCCCACGTGGACGTTCCCGTTGCCGTTCCTTCGGAGAGAGTCTAAATTTGCGAGATTTGACCGTCGAAGATAACGTCCGTAAACGTCCTTTACCAGTAAATAACCCACAAGCCCATTAAGGGCTAACTGAGCTATGGCAAAGATAGCCAATTTCCGTCGGCAAAGCAAGGGTTGGCGGCGTTTTCACGTTGTCGTTAACTTATTTTAAGCCGGTTGCGGCGGAAATGCCGCTGCCGCGGCGGCAAAAAGTTGCGGCCGCGGGCCATATTTCAGAAATGTTTCAGAATCGTTTCAGACCTTTGCCTTCGAGAACTAAAAAACGAAACAAATAAGAATAGGAGAGACAGATTATGAAGAACTGGAAGTTTGTTTGCATGGCAGCCGCGCTTGCCGCCGCCATGCCCGTGCTCACCTCGTGTGACGACGACGACGATGACGACTACACAGGCCGCGTGCCGCAGGCCGTAGAGGCGGCCTTCGCCAGCCAGTATCCCGGCGCATCCTTCGTGGAGTGGGACATGGAGGGGGGCGGCTACTACGTGGCGGAGTTCTACAAAGACGGCCGCGAGCACGATGCTTGGTACACCGCCGCCGGGGCGTGGACCATGACCGAGGTGGACTACGCCCGCAACCTCGCCGCGCTGCCCCAGGCCGTGCAGCAGGGCTACGCCGCCTCGGCCTACGGGCTTGGCGGCTGGGTGGTGGACGACATCGACGAGATTCAGCGGCCCGGCTACGAGACCATATATATAATAGATGTGGAGAAGGCGGGCCAGCCCGACCGCGACCTCTACTTTGACCTCGGCGGAACGCTCTTCCGCGACGTGCAGGACGGCCAAGCCGCCACTCCCGGCGGCCCGACGGGCCAAGGCTCGATGCCGGAGCAGATAAGGCACTACGTCGATTCGGTGTACGCCGGGGCCTCCATCGTGGACTTCGACCGCGAGCAGGGCGGCTACTACGAGGTTGACCTCCGCCACGGGGGCAAGAGCGTCGAGGTGACGTTTACCGATGCCTTTGTGTGGGTCAGGACTAAGACAGACCTCACCCGCAGCGTGCCCGACGTGGTGCGCACGGCGATAGCCGCGCTCTATCCCGGCGCACGCATCGACGACTGCGACTTCGTGGAGACCCCGTCGGGCAGCTTCTACGCCGTGGAGACCGACCGGCCCGATGCCGACTTCCGCGTGGAGGCCGACGGAACGGTGACGCAGGTTGGGTAAGGGAAGAGTGAAAAGTGAAGAGTGAAGAATCAATGTGCTTTGGCACGTTGGTTCTTCGCCGCTTTTTGGGGGCTTGTTTTCCCGCCGGGGCATCCTTTCTTTTTCACGTTTGTTAAGGCTTCGTCGCGCTATATGTGTTTTTGCGATGCGAAATGCGCCGTTTCGCATTGCGAAACGGCACGTTTTAGAAGCCGAAACGGGTCGTTTTGCAGCGCAAAACGACCCGTTTCGTATTTCGTTGGCATTCAGCAGTTTACACGATATGCCGGAAATGGGCGGTTAAATAAGTGAAAAGTGAAGAGTGAAAAGTGAAAAATCAATGTGCAAGGGAGCGGAAAATCAAGGCTTGCAGCACATTGATTTTTCACTTTTCACTCTTCACTTTTCACTTTTCACTCTTCACTTACCCTTACCAGTTCCACGTCGTCCACGCGGCAGTAGGCCCCGGCGCGTCCTTCGGCGTAGAAGCCCACCTCTACGTGGCCGCCCACGACCTCAACCTTCTTTATGTACATCCCGCGCCAGTTGTCCTGCTTGCCCCGGTTCAGGTTGCACGTCTCGCGCTTGCCGCCGCTCTCGGCGTACATCACGAGCCGGTCGAAGCGGCCTCCGTAGCGCACGCGGGCGCGCATGGTGTAGGTGCCGTCGGGCAGGTCTACGTAGGGCATGGTGGTGATGGTCTGGCTCACCTTGCGTTCGAAGTCCACCACGTCGGTTATGTTGAGGCTCTTCTCGCCCACCACGTGCCGGCGGTCGTCCTGCGAGTTGAGGTAGTTGAGCGTGAGCGAGTCGGGGTTGTCGAACGTCACCTTGGTGCCTTTTATGAACTCCGTCTCCCACCCGCGCAGGTAGTCCTGGCGCGGCTTGACCGGGCATGGAATCTTGCGGCGGTCGGCCTCGAAGCTGCCGTTGAGCACGTAGTTGTTGCCCTGGCCCACGCGCCACTCGCCCGTGGCGGCGTTGAGCTGCCACTCGCTGAGCGAGTTGAAGAACGGCCTGTCGCCGTTGAACGACAGCGGGCACCACTGGTTGTAGCCCAGGCCGTTGCCCGCGAAGTCGGCCCAGCGGTCGCCGCAGTAGACGACGGTCTCCTGCTCGGTGCCGCGCACGGTGACGAAGAAGCCCGTCTGCGTGACGTGCGCGTAGTCGGTCATGCAGCCGTCCATCACCTCCATGCTGTCCTTTGGCGTGTATGGGCCGTAGATGTTGTCGGCCACCATGTAGTAGGCGTGCGAGGAGTCCCATCCGTAGAGGTTTGAGGCGCACATATAGTATTTGCCGTTGTACTTGAACATACAGTTGCCCTCGCGGCCCGCCCCCTTGTACACCTGGCGGCAGTCGAGCAGGCCCACGCCGCCGCCCACCACGCCAATCTCGGAGACGTAGATGCGGTTGCGGCCCTTGCCGTAGGAGTAGACGAGGTATGACTTGCCGGTGTCCTCGTCGGTGAACACGGTCTGGTCGCCCGTGTTGTGCGTGCCTATGAGGTTGTACATGCTAATCCACCTGTGCCACTTGAAGCGGCCCGTTGGCGAGTCGGCCAGTGCGATGAGCACCTGCGCCTCCGACGAGGTGGCCGAGTGCTGTATGAACATGGCGTACTTGCCAAGCTCCTTGACGTAGGCCACGCCCATGCGTCCCACCCACCGCGTGCGGTTGCCCACGTTCTCGCGCAGCTCGTCGCGGTCGAGCACGTCGCCCTCGAAGTGCCAGTTGACGAGGTCGGTGGAGCTGTAGCACGTCACGGAGTGGAACGTCACCCCCGGCGGCGTCACCGTCTGGTCGCTGATGTATTGGTCGGCCTCCTCGTAGTGTATGCCGTACCAGTAGTACTTCTCCTGCCCCGTGGCGGGGTCGCTGAAGCGGAAAATGCCTCCGCCCTGGCTGTAGATTGGCACTGTGTCGGCCACTGTCCAGAAGCGGTCGTTCCTTATGGTCTGGAATCCGTCGCCGCCCGTCGTGGCCGTCTGTGCGCCTGCGGCGGTCTGTGCGGCGAGTGCGGCGCACGCCAGCAAGCGTAGAATGGTCTTTCGCATATCTATGGTGTTATCGTGTAGTTTTGCGGTTGCCCAGGTTGTCTTGGCCGCGCGGCTGGCGCAAGGGTGGGTTGCCTTGCCAAGGCCGGGCGCGTCGGCTTACGTCCGGCAAAGGTAGGTAAAATCTGCGGAATGGCAATTAGATTTTGGCATATTAACACACAAGGGTGTAGAGTCCAACAGCAAATGCAAAATTAGTCGAAGAAATTGAAAAACCTGCATTTGGGCGTGTCAAAGTTTAATTTTTCCCTTGGCCTTGAGTTGAGTTTGTACAGCACTTTCTTGATGTATCGGTCAGTATAGTCACTGAAGTCGGCCTTTTTAGGTATGTACTTTCTGATAAGCTTGTTCGCGTTCTCAATACTCCCTTTTTGCCACGCAGAGTAAGAGTCCGCAAAATACACGACCACCTTTTCGCCTCCTTTTACCGTCAGGCCTTTTGTGATGTCCAGGTGCGCGGCGAACTCGCACCCGTTATCGGTCGTGATGGTCTTGACGTATTTCCTGTAGGGTAAGAGCAACCTGACCACGGCCTTTGCCGTCGGTGCGGCCTTGCGCCCTTCCTTGAGCCTCTCCATCAGGATGAAGTTCGTGGAACGCTCCGTCAGCGTGAGTATGGCATGGCCGTGCGCGTCCACTATAGTGTCCATCTCCCAGTCGCCGAAACGCTTGCCGTCGGCTTCGGCCGGGCGTTCGTGGATGCTGGTGCGGTTGGCGATGTTTGTCGCCTTGGTCGGGCGATGTTGTCTCGCACGCCTGTTGTACTTCAGCTCATGCGGCATGTGCCTGGCCAGTTTCCCCGTCTTGTCGGCATGGACGTGGTTGTA
>CALUMB010000092.1 GCA_944321645.1 uncultured Prevotella sp. | reverse complement strand
GAACGCTTCCTGACGGACAGGGAGGTGTCGGCACGGCTGAAAGTGAGCCGCCGCACCTTGCAGGACTACCGCAACAATGGCATGATTGCTTACTATCAGTTGGGCGGAAAGGTTCTCTACAAGGAATCGGACATCGAAAGGATGCTTGCGGCCAATTATCGCGAAGCGTTCAGACGTGTCGGCACATAATGCCTGCCGTCCCATGATGAAGAAGCCGACAACGGAGGATTTGCCTTTCCTGCCCGTTTTCGGCTATTCTTCCTTTCACCTTTTCTAATTGTTCACTCTCAGACCATTATATGGGGAGAGCGAAAAGAAAAGGCTTATCGGCTTGCTATTGCGGCTCGCAGTCACTATTTTAGGCTATCATTTAACATTGATATTTTCCTCGTTTTTCTTTCGTTATTTTCGCCGAAAAACCGTACTTTTGCAGCATAGAGCTGCGGTTGCTTATGGATGCTTATTTTAGGATTTGCAGGATATTTGCAACACGTACACGCAAGTCGCTGATAGAGCTAATGTCTTGTATTGGAGGAGGTGAAGTAAGCATCGGTAAACAACGATAGAAAAGTAGGGGGTAGCTCAATGAGTTACGCCCTATTTTGTTTTTAACACTTTCTGATGGATTTGCTTGTTTCTCGGATTTTCCTTCTTCGCCATGGCCTCCAACCTGAAGAAAATGCGCTCAAAGATGGCAAAAAGAGCCAATGATGGGGGAATTTGTCCAAAACAAGACCAAAATACGGGCATTGCCGTAATTTTATATGTTAAAAATCAAAGGTTTGAGAAAAACTCCCAAAACATGGCCACTTAAATAAATTCCATACCACCCAGAATGAAAAAGAGGGCGTACCAAACTTTTTGAATTTCGGCACACCCTCCCTTGCAAGTGGTACAAGTTTTTATAATTAACTCCTTTGAATAGGAGCTTTGCGGATACTCAAACTATATAAATCCGCTACTCGCCATAGCCAAAATATCAAAGGCATCTGCAAATGGCAGAGCCTTAATTCACTTTTTAGCAACTTAGCCTGCCCATTTTCCTATCGGCCAAAGCCTTGCCGATTCCGACCCGGCCATGAAACAGCCGATGCACGGCATGAAGATGCACAAGCTATGCCAAGCCTGCCTTGACGCTTCTTACGCGCTGCCAACCGCAAGCAGGCCAGCGGCAGCGAGCGACTGGCGCGGCAGGCGGCACCGAAAGGCCATGCAAAAGGTGCGCCGGAAGGACGAGGGCATTTGCCTTGCATCCTTCCGGCGCACCTTATTGCGGAGTGGCGACCCAAGGTTTGGGTCACTCGCCGCCTTCGAGATAGTCGAGCACCTTGCCGCTTAGCAGCATAAGCGACACCTCGCACATCTTAGTGTCATACTCGGCGGTGAGTATGCGCTCCTCGGCGTCGAGCAGGCTGTTCTGCACTTCACGCACCTCGAAGCCCGACATCATGCCTTTCTGGTAGCTTAGGTAGGCCAGCTCGTAGTAGCGCTCGGCGTCGTTGAGTATCTCGCGGGCCTTCTGCACTATCTGCAAGTTGTTCTTGTAAGCCTGCCAATAGTCGTTGAGGTCGGAACGGAGCGACAGCCGCAGGTTCTCGCGCTCAAGCTCGGCGTACTTTATGTCAAGCTCGGCGTTGCGCTTCTGCATCCGCCGCTTGCCGTCGAAAAGGTTGAAGCCCACCGTCACGCCCGCGTTCAGGCCCCAGTCGTCGCGCCGCTTGGTTGCGGAAATCTCGTAGCGGTTCATGGTGTAGCCATAGCCCACGTTGAGGCGGACGTAGGGATAGTCGCGCGACATCACCTTCTTGTAGTCGGCGCGCGCAATCTCCGTGTTAGTGTGGGCCATGAGCAACGAGGCGTTGGTGGCCAGCGTCGAGCGCCACAGTTCCTCGTAGCGCAGGCCGGAGTTGACGTCGATGGTGGTGTCGCTAAGCAGTATTGCCCGGCTGACGTCGCCGCTGTTGAGCAGCTCGTTCATCCTTATGCGCGACGTGTTGACGTATTCGAGCTGCTTCATGTACTGCGTGCTGTCGGCGTTGAAGTCCACCATGGCCTGCAGGTAGTCAATCTGCGAGTAGCTGCCGATGCCGTAGTTTATCTCGGCGTTGCGGAAGCGCTCGCGCGAAAGCTCCATGTTCTTGTGGTAGTTCTTAAGCCTGACCGACTGCTGTATGAAGTTGTAGTACTCCTGCACGAGCGAGGCCACGTAGTTCTCGATGGTTATGCGCGTGTCGAGTTCCCCTTGCTCCTTCATAAGCTTGAGCTGCTTGTAGTTCGTCCACACGCTGAAGCCGTCGAACAGGGTCCAGTTGAGGTCCACGCCGACGTCGAGCGTGCCGTCGTAGACGTTCCTGTCGGTAGTCTTAAGCCCCGTGGCGCGTTCCGTTGTGCTCGTAGAGTGGAAGTCGCCGCCGTATGACGCCGCAATTTCCGCCGTTGGCAGCAGCCCCGCATTGGCCGGGGTGGCGTTGTTTGCGCTCACCTGCTGCCTGTTCTTAATCATCTTTATGGAGAAGTTTCGCTCCAAGCCGCGCTCTATGCAGTCCTTAAGCGTGAGCGCGCCACCGGAGGGACGCTCGCCGTTTTGCGCGGCGGCGGGAGAGGCCAGGCACACGGCAAGCAGGCACACCAAACTATTTTTCATCGCTATCTTCCTTTCTTGCAATCTGGTTTGTGGAAATGTAACTGTAGACGGCAGGCACGACATACATTGTGAGGAACGTCGAGACGAGCATTCCGCCAACCACGGCCACGCCCATGGCAATGCGCTGGTTGCAGCCCTCGCCCTTGGCGAAGGCCAGCGGCACGAGTCCGAGTATGGTGGCCGCGCTTGTCATGAGAATAGGGCGGAGGCGCTGGAGGGCGGCCTCGCTCACGGCCTGCATCTTGTCCATGCCGGCGTGCTGCTTCTGGTTGGCGAACTCGACGATAAGGATGCCGTTCTTGGCCACGAGGCCAATGAGCATGATGATGCCAATCTGGCTGAAGATGTTCATCGTGATGTCGCCGAAGTACATGAACACAAGCGCACCGGTGATGGCCAGCGGCACCGTGAGCATTATCACCATCGGGTCCTTGAAGCTCTCGAACTGCGCCGCAAGGATGAGGTAGATGAGCACAAGGGCCAGGATAAAGGCGAACATGAGGCTCGAGGAGCTTTCGCGGAAGTCCTTCGAGTCGCCCGAGAGCGATGTGCGGAAGGTGTCGTCGAGCACGTCGGCGGCTATCTTGTCCATCTCGTCGAGGCCCTGGCCGATGGTCTTCCCGTCGGCAAGCCCGGCCGAGATGGTGGCCGACACGAAGCGGTTGTAGCGGTAGAGCTTCGACGGGGCGGTGGTGTACTCAAGCTCGATGAGGTTGTCCATCTGTATCATGTCGCCGTCGCTGCTGCGCAGGTATATTGACTTCAGGTCGGCGGGCTTGTTGCGCTGCTGGCGGTTTATCTCGCCAAGGATTTCGTACTGCTTGCCGTTCATGTAGAAGTAGCCCATGCGCTGGCCGCTGAGGCCGTACTGGAGGGTCTCCGCCAGGTCGCGGGTGTTCACGTTCATCACGTTCGCCTTGTCGCGGTCTATGTGTACGCGGGCCTCCGGCTTGCTGAACTTAAGGTCGACGTCGGCCATCTGGAACACCGGGTTCTCGTAGACGCGCTCCATGAACTCCGGCAGCACCTTCTCCAGCTTCTCGATGTTTGTGGACTGGAGCACATACTGGATGGGCATGCTCGAGCGGCGCCCGCCGAACGAAGACTGCTGCCGCACGAAGGAGCGTGCCATGGTCTTGGTCTGCACCGCGCGAGAGAGCTTCTCGGCAACTTCCATCTGCGTGTAGTCGCGGTCGGCCATGTCCTTCAGCATGATGTCTATGTTTCCGCTGCCGTCAGACACGCGGGCCACCACAGCCTGCGCGTCGGGAACGATGGAGTCAATCACACTGTTTATGTCCTCGGTGTAGTCTCGCAGGTACTCGTAGGTCACGCCGTCGGCCCCGCGGGTGGCTATGGTTATCTTCGAGCGGTCCTCGAGCGGTGCCATCTCCGACGGGATCTTGTTCCAGAGGAGCACAATAAGCCCGATCATGACGACCATCAGCGGGATTACCCACACGCGGTGGCGCAGCACGAAGGCCAGCGAGCGCGAGTAGGCACGGTTCATCCCCTCGAAGAACGGCTCGGTCATGCGGTAGAAGGCGTTCTTCTTCTTTTGCTGCTTGAGCAGCTTCGTGGCGAGCATGGGGGTGAACGTGAGCGCGGCGAAGGCCGAAATGATAATCGAGCCCGAGATAACCATGCTGAACTCGCGGAAGAGTCGGCCCGTGGTGCCTTCCATGAACACAATCGGGAAGAACACGGCCACGAGCGTTATGGTGGTGGACACCACGGCGAAGAAAATCTCCTTGGCGCCCTCTATGCCCGCCTCGAGCGGCGGCATCCCCTGCTCGATGCGGATGTAGATGTTCTCCGTCATGACTATCGCGTCGTCCACCACAAGCCCGACGGCCAGCACCACGGCCAGCATCGTGAGCACATTGATGGAGAATCCCATCATGTACATCACGAAGAACGCGCCGATGAGCGACACCGGGATGACGATGCAGGGGATGAGCGTGACGCGCCAGTCGCGCAAGAAGAGGAAAATGATGATGATGACGAGCACGAACGCCTCGTAGACCGTCTTCTCGACCTCGCTGATTGAGGCGCGGATGAACTTCGTGTTGTCGAAGCCGTAGCTGTAATGCACGTCGTCGGGCAAGTCTTTCTTCATCTTCTCCATGCGCTCGTACACGGCGTCGGCGATGTTGATGTGGTTTGCTCCCGGCTGCGGGATGACCACCACGCCCACCATCGGCACGCCGTTCATCTTCATGTAGCTCTTCAGGTCGGCCGCGCTAAGCTCCGCCCGGCCTATGTCGCTGAAGCGTATCACCTGGTTTCCGTCGTGCTTTATGATGAGGTCGTCGAACATCTTGGCGGTGTTCATAAGGCCCATGGTGCGTATCTCAAGCTCCACGGTGTTGCCCTCGATGCTTCCCGAAGGCAGCTCAACGTTCTCGTTGTCCACGGCGTTCTTCACGTCCATGGGCGTTATGCCGTAGCCGGCCATCTTTATCGGGTCGAGCCACAGGCGCATGGAGTATTTCTTCTCGCCCCAAATCGACACGCTGCTGACCTCGGGGATGGTCTGCAGTTGCTCCTTCACGGTGAGGTCGGCTATCTCGCTCAGCTCCAGGAGCGGGCGCTTCTCGCTCTGCAGGGCCACCATGAGGATAGGCGAGGCGTCGGCGTCGGCCTTCGACACGGTTGGCGGGTCGCAGTCGCGCGGCAGGTAGCGCTGCGCGCGCGACACCTTGTCGCGCACGTCGTTGGCGGCCGTCTCCAGGTCGACCGACAGGTCAAACTCCACCGTTATGCGGCAGCTGCCCTGCTGGCTCACGCTGGTGAGCGAGCGTATGCCCGGTATGCCGTTGATGTTCTGCTCGAGAGGCTCGGTTATCTGGTTCTCTATCACGTCGGCGTTGGCCCCGGCGTATGAGCACTGCACCGAGATGATGGGGTTGTCCACCGAAGGATACTCGCGCACGCCAAGGTAAAAGTAGCCGATTATGCCGAACAACAGTATGATGACCGTCATAACCGTGGCGAGCACCGGCCTTCGTATGCTTAGCTCTGATATGTTCATAGGTCGGCCTCCGTAATTATTCCACCTTGTCCAACACTACGGAGAGTCCGGTGCGCAGCTGCAGCGTACCCGACGTTATGAGCGTGTCGCCCACGCTAAGCCCCTTCAGCACCTGCACCTGGCTCTCCGTGCGCAGCCCGAGCTTAAGCTCTACGGGCTGCGCCTTGCCCGACTTGTAGAGGAACACCTTGTCCTTGCCCATCTCCGGCACCACGGCCTCGGCTGGGATGGCGATGGCGTCCTTTATCTCGTCCTTCTTAAGGTTGATGCTCGCATAGCGGCCAGGCGTGAGCAGGCCGTTCTTGTTGTCGTAGAGGGCGCGCACGGTGAGGGTGCGCGTGGCCACGTCTATCACGGCCTCCTTCGCATAGACCTTTGCCGGGAACGTCTCGAGGAACCCGTCTACGGTGAAGTCGAGCGCAGTCCCTTTCTTGATGTCGCGGGCGTAGCGCTCCGGCACGGCAAACTCCACCTTAAGCGGGACGAAGCGCGTGAGCTTCGTCACCACGGTGGACGGCGAGGCGTATGCGCCCACGCTTATCTGGCGCAAGCCTATCACGCCGTCGAACGGGGCGCGAAGCTCGGTCAGCTCGATTTGCGCTTTCACTATGTCAATGTCGGCTTCGAGCGTGGCCAGCTCGGTCTTCACCTGCTCGTATGCCTCCTGGCTCACGGCGTCGTGCTGCAAGAGCGTGCGCTGGCGGTAGACGCGGTCGTTGGCCAGCTTGAGCTGCACTTGCAGGCGGCGCAGGTCGGCCTGCAGCTTCTTGTCGTTCACCTTGGCCAGCAGCTGCCCTTTCTTTACGTGGGCGCCTTCCTTGAAGAGTATCTCCACCACCTGGCCCGACGTCTCAAACGACAGGTCGACCTCCTCGTCGGGCAGGAGCGTTCCCGTGACCATAATCTCGTCGGTTATCACTCCTTTCTTCACCCGCAGGGCGTTCACGTTCAGCACCTTCTTCTTGGCCGAACCGGCGTTTTCCACTTTGTCGGCTTGCGACAATTCCTCGTTCTGCTTCGGCATCTGGGAGTAAACGCCCCAGACAGCCAAGGCCACCACGATAAAGACAATAAGTCCCCACTTAACCTTCTTGTTCATCTAAACTTATATGTTTCGTATCCATTAAATAGCAGCCAGGCAAGGGCCGACACCGGGCAGTCTGACTTACGCAACGCCACGCCCGCACATTGCAATGAGGCAACGTGGCCATGAAGAAAAAGAACTGCCTTTTATAGTGTTTTTAGCTTCGCCCTACAAAGTTACTACAAAAAAGTGAAATGCGGAAAGAAATAGTGATAGAATTGAGTTACAAGGGTTTCAGTCGTGCTT
>CALUMB010000091.1 GCA_944321645.1 uncultured Prevotella sp. | reverse complement strand
GGCGCGTCGCTGTTCGCGCTGTTCCTATAACCTGAATCGGTCATTAGACTTAGCCAGATTTCTGCCAGCAGCGGAATCCACCTTTGGCTGGTCGTAGGTCTTTGTGGCCCACGGCGTGAAGCCCACGTCCTCGTCGTTGATGAAGATGCCCCGATACTCCACCGATGGCCATTGCTCGTCCTTGTAGCCTTCGGGCAGCGTAAACTGTTCGAGCTTCCCGGGCGTGACGTCGGCCCACCATTCCCAGGGCGACACGCCCATCATGCGCGACAGTTCCATTATTCCGTAGGCCGTGCCGCGCTTGTCGGTGCCGGTTACGAGCAGCCGCCCCTTTTTGTCGGCCTCAATGCGGAACATCTGCGGATGGTTGCCTATGGCCTTGTCGGTATTCACCACGATTTGGGCTTTCGATGGCTTTGCTTGCACTACGCCGGCGCCAAGCACAGAGCGGCAGTCGCGTGAAAAGAGTTGCAGTGCCGTCCACACGACGGAGTCCTCGCCTGCGGCCACGCTTACGGCGACAGGCTGCCCGGCTCGGAGAGTGAAGTCCTTGGACTGCAGGCACAGCACTGCGAGCAGCGCAGTAAAGGTAGTAATGATGAATCGTTGCATGACTTGCTATTTTTATGATGTTGATTTCTTTAGGTGCGTCTACCTTGGTGGCCCACTCGCCGCTGTACAGCAGCTCCATGAAGCCCCGCAACAGCGAGGCGACGCGCTCCGGCACCGGCTGCCCCCCGTGGATGTCGTAGCGGTCGAGGATGTGCGCCGTGAGCAGGCTGCCCAGCAGTTCCTCGCGGAAGAGGTGCCTGCCGTCCTCCATGCGCGTGCGCAGGTGTTGCAGGGCGGCCAGGCACAGGCGGAAGTCGCGCCCGGAAAGCTCCATGACGGGGTTGCGCAGGAGCGACAGGTGGCCTGCTATGCCATAGTTGCTGCGTATGGCGATGGAAGTGACGTAAGACTGAACAATGGCGTGATGATGCCGGCCATCGGCTTCGGCGTTTACCAGATTCCGGCGGACGAGACAGAGCGCGCCGTGGGCGATGCCGTCGAGACGGACTACATCGACCTGTTGCTCATCCATCAGCCCCTCGGAGATTATTACGGGACCTACCGTGCCATGGAGAAAGCATGCGAGGCAGGGAAGGCACGCGCCATAGGACTGAGCAATTTCTATGATGCCAGGTTCGTGGACTTGGCTGAAAACATGGACATTAAGCCGGCTGTGGTGCAACTGGAAACCCACGTGTTCTCACAACAGGTAAAAATGCGCCATCTGGCAGAAAAATACGGAACGCACATCATGGCTTGGAGCCCGTTGGCACGTGGCATGAACGGCCTTTTTACAAACAAGACCTTGAAAGCCATTGGGGAGAAATACGGTAAGGACAATGCGCAAGTGTGCCTGAAGTTCCTGACTGACGAGGGCATCATCGTTCTTCCCCAATCAACGCGCACGGAACGCATGGCCAGCAACCTTGCCATCGATGACTTCAGCCTGGGCGAGACGGACAAGGAACTTATCCGCAAGATGGATACGGGAAAGGCCCTTGCGGCGGACTTCAACGACCCGGAGCTGGCCGGGTACCTTCTTGCATACGACAGGAATTTTAACCCTCGAAACAAGTGAACATGGAATACGGAGTGTTAGGGACGGGCAACGTAGCCCGCGCCATTGGGGACAAACTGATTGAACCGAGCCATTCGGCCATGCCCGGTTCGGGCACGACAGGCAATCCGCAAGCGTATCGCCATGGAAATGGGCGGAGCCTGGGAACGGCTTCTTGCTATATCGCCTTAAGCCACGCGAGCGAGAGCGGGTAGACGGGAACGGTCTCCGACGCCTTCTCCAAGCACGGCACTATGCGGCTGGCGGCACTCTCGGCCCACTGCCGGAAGCCGGGCGAGGGGCTGAAGCCTGTGGCAAACGAGTCGAGCAGGCCGAGGTCGAAGTCGGCGGCGGCGATGCCCGCCCCCGCGCGGCAGGCATCGAAGGCGTTGCAGTCTTGCTCTATGTGCGCCGGCACCATGAGTATCGGCTTGCCGAAATACATGGCCTCGCACACCGACTCGAAGCCGGCCGTGGTGGCGTAGGCGCGGCACCCGGCCAGCGAACGCAGGAAGGCTTGGTCGTCGAGGCGGTGGAACTCGAGCGTGCCGTCCACCTTCGTGACCTCCGGCGCCCCCTTCTTGTCCCAGAAGAAGCGCAGGGCCACGCCGGGGTGGGCGCGGTGCCACTCCTCCACGGTGCGGGCGAAGCCGGCGTTGAGCATATAGCCGTGTATGTAGTCGCCGCTCTCCGGCTTCAGGGCAAACACCTCGCGGCGCAGCAGCGGCGGCACGACGGCTATGCGCCGGGCCTCGTCGCCGCACATGGGGCGGAACGACAGGGCAAGCCTTTGTGCGGCCCCAAGGCTCGTGATGCGGGTGAAGAGCCTGAGCATGGCGAGGCTGGCGCGCCCGGCCTTGGGCAGGGCGAAGCCGCGGTGGAGGAAGAGGTACTGGTGGCCTATGCTCACCTGCGGCACGGCGGGGCGGAAGAAGAAGTAGGTTATGCCCGTGAGCAGCTCGTAGAAGTTCACCACGAGGTCTACGTCGCCTGCCCCGATGCGCTTGTGGAGCATACGCACGCTGCGCACGAACTCCGGCACGCGCAGCACATTATATATAACGCTGCGCCTAATGTCGAACCGCTTGTTGGCCGGGGCCGGCAGGAAGTTGGGGCTGTCGAAGAGCCTCACCGGAGCCTTTGCCGCCCGCGTGAAGAAAGCAGGCAGCTCCCTCGCCCCGCTCTTGCCCACGAGCATCTCCACCACCTCGTGGCCGGCGGCACGCAGCACAGACTCCATGGTGAGGGCCTGCGTGAAATGGCCCCGGCCTTCCCCCTGCACAATGAATAGCACTCTCATATACCTGTAACGTTCAAATTTTCCAACATATTGCGCACCTGACGCAGGCAATGCGCCTGCTTCGACGCTGTAAAGGTAGGCAGAATTTGTTAAACGGCAATGAACGAAGTGTTAAAATGCAATTACGCCTGCACGGCGGCGGCCTGGCCGCTCCCTCGGAGCCTGGCAGCCGCCTGCCCCCCAGTGGGTAAAAAAAGCCCGCGAAGCACCGCCGAACGCTTTTTTTTGACTAATTTTGCAGCCGCAAAACGAAAGTAAACCACAAAAGGAATGAAGATAGAGCAAAAGGAGATAAGGCTCGCCCCAAGGCCGAGGGGCTTCCACCTCGTCACGCGCGAGGTGGCGGCGCAGCTCGGCGAGCTGCCGCGCCGCGGACTGCTGCACCTGTTCGCCAAGCACACCTCGTGCGGGCTTTGCCTGAACGAGAACGCCGACCCCGACGTGCGCACCGACCTCGGGACGATATTCGACAGCCTCGTGCCCGACGGCCACCGGGCGTACACCCACACGATGGAAGGCCCCGACGATATGCCAAGCCACGCCAAGTCGGCCCTGACGGGCGTGAGCCTCACCGTGCCGATAGCCGGCGGGCGGCTCTGCCTCGGCACGTGGCAGGGCATCTACCTGTGCGAATACCGCGACCACGGCGAGCCGCGCACGCTCGTGGCCACCATAATCGGAGAGGAGGCCGCCCATGAGTAGCCAGGTGAAGGGAGCCGTGTGCGGCATCGTGGCCGCCGTGGCCTACGGCACCAACCCCCTGTTCTCGCTCAACCTCTACGCCAAGGGCATGGACGTGGAGTCGGTGCTGTTCTACCGCTTCGCCATAGCCGCGCTCGCGCTCGGCACGGCCATGCTGCTGTCGGGGCGCAGCCTGGCCGTGAGCCGCCGCCAATTGGCCACGTTGGTGCCTGCGGGGGTGGTGTTCGCCCTGTCGTCGCAGACGCTCTACCAGAGCTTCCTCTACATGGACGCGGGCGTGGCCTGCTCCATCCTGTTCGTCTACCCGATACTCGTGGCGGTGATAATGGCGGCCTTCTTCCACGAGAGGGCGTCGCTGCTCACCTACGGCTGCATAGCCATGGCGCTGGCCGGCATAGCCATGCTCTACCAGGGCGACGGCACGGGTGCGCTCAGTGCCACGGGGCTGCTGCTCGTCGTGGCGTCGTCGCTGTGCTACGCCGTCTACATAGTGGCGGTGGACCATACCGCACTGCGCACCGTACCGTCGGCCCGCATGACGTTTTGGGTGCTGGCGGCGGGGGCGGCCATGTTCTTCGCGCTGACAGGCTTCGGCCGCAACCTCTTCCCCATTTGCACCGATGCCGCCACTGTGGCCAACGTGGCCGGCGTGGCCCTCGTGCCGACCATCATCCCCATACTCTTCATCGGCATAGCCATAAAGAACGTAGGGCCGACATACAGTGCCATAATAGGTGCCCTCGAGCCGGTCACCGCGCTCGTGATAGGCGCGACGGTGTTCGGCGAGAGCCTCACGGGGCGCGTGCTGCTCGGCGCGGCCATGATATTGGTGGCCGTCACGCTGATAGTGGCGCGGCCACTGCTGCGCCGCCCCGTGGCCGGACTGCGCCACGCCGCAAGCAAAAGGAGGGAAAGATGAGGAAGCTGCGCACGATAGAGATGAAGCGGCTCACCGTTGAGGAGTTCCGCCAAGCCGAGAAGACGCCGCTCGTGGTGGTGCTCGACGACGTGCGCTCGATGTACAACGTGGGCAGCGTGTTCCGCACGTGCGACGCCTTCCGCGTGGAAGCGGTGTGGCTGTGCGGCATAAGCGCCACGCCGCCTGCCACCGAGATACACAAGACCGCCCTCGGCGCCGAGGACAGCGTGGAGTGGCACTACTGCCCCACGGCACTCGAGGCCGTGGCCCGGCTGCAGGCCGAAGGCTACGAGGTGATGGCCGTGGAGCAGGCCGAGGGCAGCACCAAGCTGCACGAGTTCGCCCCGGCGGAGGGCAAGCGCTACGCCATCGTGCTGGGCAACGAGGTGAAGGGTGTGCGCCAGGAGGTGGTCGACCGCTGCGACGGGTGCCTGGAGATACCGCAGTACGGCACCAAGCACTCTATGAACGTGTCGGTCACGGCAGGCATAGTGATATACCACTTTGCCCAAGGCCAGTTAGGCTAATTTGTCTAATTAGGCTAATTAGACAAATTAGTAAAACCAGCGGGGCAGCCACGGCCAATGCCATGGCTGCCCCGCTTGCCGCAGGAGCGGCACGGAGATTAGTCCTCGGGCGTAAAGTCTTCCTTGCCAACGCCGCAGAGGGGGCAAACCCAGTCGGCGGGCAGGTCTTCAAACGCAGTTCCGGGAGCGATGCCGCTTTCGGGATCGCCCTTTGCGGGGTCGTAGACGTAGCCGCAGGTCTCGCAGATGTACTTTTTCATAATAGATGGCTTTTATTGTTGTTGGTTGTCGTTTACGTCCGATGCCGGCGCACACTGCGCCTTCGTCTTGGCCAGCACAAACTCCACCCGCTCCACGACCTGCTCCGGCGCGATGTCCCTCATGCAGGCGAAGTCGCCACGCAGGCAGGGCTTGTTGCCGAAAATGCTGCACGGGCGGCACGGCAGGTCGAGCTGCACGGCACGCTCCGGCGTCTGCCCCCAGCCCATGAATCCTGCCGCAGGGTGTGTGGCACCCCACACGCTCACCACCGGCACGCCCACGATAGATGCCAGGTGCATATTGGCGCTGTCCATCGACAGCATGAGGTCGAGGTGGCTCATAAGTATCAGTTCCTGCTGCATGGCCTCAAGGTGGCGCCCCACGTTCACGCACCGGGGCATGGCCTCGCTCCATTCGGCAAACACACGCTCCTCCTCCGGGCCGCGCCCGAACAGGAAGAACCGCGCCTTTGGGTGGCGTTCGGCCAGCATGGCAAGTGCGCGGCGCATCAGCTCCGGCGGATATACCTTGCCGGGATGGGCGGCAAACGGCGCCACACCAATCCACAGTTCGTATCTCTTCTTCGCGCCCACCACAGCCGGCAGCAGGTTCAGGTTGCCGCCGTCGGGCGGGAAGATGGAGCGGAAGCCGAGCGTTACGGGATAGCCAAGCTGCGCCAGCACGTCGGCATAGCCCTTGAAGGGCGAGGGCAGCTGCACGAGGCTCTTGTTGTGGCGGGCCGTGAGCAGGCGGCGCAGCTTGCGGTGCTTGTCTACGTGGGCCACGCGGTAGCGGTCGATGGAGAACCTCATGCGCAGGTACTCCGACCGCAGCACGTCGTGGAAGTCGGCTATGGCCGTGAAGTTCTTCGCCGTCAGGCGGCGGTAGAGGGCGTTAAGGCCTCGTATGCCGTGGTACTCGCTTTTCACGTCGGCCTCCATGAAGCTCACGTTTGGCGCCAAGTCCTCGAAGAAGGCACGCGCATACTCGCGGCTGAGCACCGTGATGCGCAGCTGCGGGTACGTCTTGGCCAGCGAGTAGACCACAGGCACGGCCATGGCCACGTCGCCGAGCGACGAAAACCTTATGATGAGTATATGCTCTTTCTTCATGCTTCTCGGCGTGTTTTGCCGGCCGGGCACTTCGGGCAGGGAGCGCCGTCAGCCCTTCCTGCCATAGAGCACAGGGTTGGTGGCCGGGTCGTTGTACATCTTCATCTGCCGGTAGACCTTCATGTACTTGCGCCCGGCGGCTATGTCTTCGAGCAGCTGGTCGATGGCCAGCGAGAGGTCGGCCCTCTGTTCGAGCAGCACCCCGAGCTTTGCCGAGCAGCGCGAGCGGTGCTCCTCGGAGGCGTCGGCACGCCCGGCCTCTTCCTTCATGTGGTAGATTTTGAGCGCGAGTATCGACAGGCGGTCTACGGCCCACGCCGGGCTTTCGGTGTTGAGCCGCGCGTCGGGCAGCGGCGTCACCTCGCTGTAAGTCTGGCGGAAGTAGCTGTCGATGCTCTCCACGAGGTCGGTGCGGTCCTGATTGCTGCGGTCGATGCGCCGCTTCAGCGAGAGCGCGTCGTCGGGCCGTATGTGCGGGTCGCGCACCAAGTCCTCGAGGTGCCACTGCACGGTGTCTATCCAGCACTTAGTGTAAAGGCTGTGGTCTATTGAATCCCTGTTATACGGGTTTTGGATGGACGCGTCCACGTCGTCGCGCAGGTGGTAGTCGGCTATCACCTTGTCGAAGATGGAGTTGCAATGTTCTGTGAATGACATTTCCTTTTATGGTTTATCTCCTGCAAAGATAATACAAAAAAGTGAGATACTGAGCAAATCACGGAAATATGATTGAAAGTTAATGATTTATGAGGT
>CALUMB010000090.1 GCA_944321645.1 uncultured Prevotella sp. | reverse complement strand
GATTCCGCACCGGCTGCAAGGTGGCGTGCCTCGATGCACAGGGCAACCTGCTGCACCACGAGGCCATATTCCCCCACCCTCCCGCAGGCAGGCGTGCCGAGGCAGCGGCAAGGGTGACGGCAATGGCCGAGCAATACGGCATCGAGGCCATTGCCATAGGCAACGGAACGGCAGGGCGCGAGACCGAAAGCTTCGTCAAGTCGCTGCACTTCAGCCGGAACGTGAGCCGCTACATGGTGAGCGAAGACGGCGCGTCGGTCTACTCCGCATCCGAAACCGCCCGCGAGGAGTTTCCCGACAAAGACGTGACAGTGCGCGGGGCGGTGTCTATCGGGCGGCGGCTCATGGACCCCTTGGCCGAATTGGTGAAGATAGACCCTAAGAGCATAGGCGTGGGCCAATACCAGCACGACGTAAACCAGGCCAAGCTGAAGAAGAGCCTCGACCAGACGGTGGAGAGTTGCGTAAACTCCGTGGGCGTGAACATCAACACCGCCAGCCGCCACCTGCTGACATACGTGAGCGGACTCGGCCCGACGCTCGCGCGAAACATCGTGGACTACCGCACAAGCCACGGCCCCTTCGCCTCGCGATCCGAGCTGAAGAAAGTGCCGCGCCTCGGCCCCGCCGCCTACGAGCAGTGCGCTGGCTTCCTGCGCATACCGGGAGCGGAAAACCCGCTCGACAACACCGCCGTACACCCCGAGAGCTACAAAATTGTGGAACGCATGGCCGCCGACGCTGGCTGCACCGTGGCCGAACTCATCGCGTCGCCGGAGAAAAGGCGTGCCATCGACCTCAGGAAATACGTCGGCGGCAAAGTGGGCATGCCCACGCTGACCGACATAATGGCCGAGCTTGAAAAGCCGGGGCGCGACCCACGCGGACACGCAGAAGACTTCGAGTTCGACCCGAACGTAACCTCGATAGACAATCTGGCCGAAGGCATGGTGCTGCCGGGCATAGTCACCAACGTGACAAACTTCGGGGCGTTCGTAGACATCGGCGTACACAACGACGGACTGGTGCATATCTCGCAGCTGGCCGACCACTACGTGGCCGACGCCACGCAGGCCGTGAGACTACACCAGCACGTAATGGTGCGCGTGGTGGAGGTAGACCGCAAGCGCAACCGCATCTCGCTCTCCATGAAAGGGCTTGGGCAACAGCGCAAATAAACCAAAGGCTTGTGCCTCGCTTACCATGGCGGAAGACTATCAGGGCGGTTAACGGTTTTAACATTTGCGCGTTAAAACCGTTAATTTGCCTCGCTTCACATAAAGACTTGGCACACAACGAGTTGCAAGACGTGGCATTTTGCTTTGCAAAACAGCCCTTCTTGGAGTCTAAAACGCCCCGTTTCGGACTGCGAAACGGGGCGTTTTGCAATGCAAAACGGCGCATACGCTGAAACGCTCACGCCGGGAGCGTTTTTAGTTGCATATTTGCAACTAAGCATCCTAAGCAAAACTGCGCACAAGCCCAATAGCCAGCGTGGCGCGAAAAACCACAAGTTGCCCCATCACCAGCAAAAACCGCCCCATCCAGCCGTCAGGAAATGGGCGGAATGGGGCGGAAAACGAAGTTGCTATTAGGCAAACGGCTCACTTTGCCGGGGCCACAGGGCGCAGCACGAAGGTAAAGCTCCTGTCGGCGTAGGGCAGTTTATATTGCGACAGGGCCGTGCCGCCCATGCTCCAGCTGTTCACACCGCCAAGCCCAGCCTGGGCAAGGTCGATGGCAAGGTTGGTGTAGCGCGAGCGCGGCACCTGCGGACTGTGCCTCTGCTCCTTGGCGTCGCCGTCGTCGAGGGCAGCCTGATCGTAGTGCAAGGCCGTGGCCGAGAATGGCGTTTCAGCCGTCACCTCAAGCCCAAAGCCGTCGGCATCGGTCTGCCGCCACCAGCGCACGTCGGTCTTGTTGCCTGTCTCCTGCGGGCGTATGTAGGGATAGAACTGCTCGTCGGCGGTCTGGCGGTACAAGCCCACACGCTGCGAGAGCTTGCGGTCGGCGTAGTTTTCCACTGGCCCCCGGCCATAGTACTCCGTGCGGTCGAGCGAGTATGGCATCTGCATCACCATGCCGAAGCGCATCAGCGGCGGCACGTCGGCAGTGGAGTCGGTATTCATCGCCTCATACACCATCATGTTGCCGTCGGCAGAAACGATGTAAAGGAGTGTAAGGTGGGCCTTGGCCGCTGGCAGTTCGTATGTAGCCATTACGATCACAGGGCGGCGGTTCCCTGGCCGCGGCCTGGCGGCCCGCTTGTCGACGCTCATGTCCAAGAGCTTCATCTCCGGGTTGCGCCACAGCGCGTACTTGCGGTTGATGCCGGCTCCCATGTCGTTGTCGGTGGCGGCGCGCCAGAAGTTGGGGCGGAGCGAGCCGCCCTCGCCGAGCAGCGAGCGGCCCTGGTAGTCGTAGCCCACGAGGAAGCCGGTGGCGCGGCTGAACGTCACCTTGAAGCCTTCGCCCTCCACCACGATGGCAGTGTCGGCGCGGCTGTCGCTCACCTTTATCTTAGGACTGACCCTTGGGGCGAAGGCCGGGGCGGCGTAGGGGCGCAGCGTGAACTGCTGGTAGGCCACGGCTTGCCCCTTGTCCATGAGCGGCTCGGCGGCCTTCAGGCGGTAGTCAACGTTGAGCAGCAGCTCGCCGAGGCTGTCGGGCAGCGATGCAATGTCGTAGTGGAGCGTGAGTTCCTCCGCCTGTCCCGGGGCCACGTCGAGGCGGTCTACCACTCCCTCCCGTACGCAGCGGCCTCCGGCGAGCAACGCCCAGTGGAGTTCGTAGGCCGAGAGGTCGCGGAAGGAGTACTCGTTAACCACGCGGATGCGCCCTGCCGCGAGGTCAACCGGCTCCGTCCAGATGTTCTGGTGCCAGTAGGCGGCCTCGTAGGCGTGTGGGTTTAGGCGGCGGTCGGGGCTTAACAGGCCGTTGCAGTTGAAGTTGTTGTCGCTCGGGTCGGTGGCGTTGTAGTCGCCGCCATACTTGTAGATGTCGCGGCCCGCGCTGTCTTTGCCGTGCAGTGCCTGGTCGGCGAAATCCCAAATAAAGCCCCCTTGGTACTTGGGGTGCTTGCGTATAAGGTCCCAATATTCCTTGAAGCCGCCGCCGGAGTTGCCCATCATGTGGGCGTACTCGCACTGTATGAGTGGCTTCGTCGATGCGGGGTCGGCGGCATAACGCGCGCAACGGCCATGCGGCATATACATCGGGCAGAATATGTCGGTGTTGGCGCCGGTCTTGGCCTGCTCAAACTGCACGGGGCGGCTCTGGTCTTGCGACTTAATCCATTCGTAGGCAGCGGTGAAGTTTGGCCCGTCGACGGTCTCGTTGCCCAGCGACCAGATGATAACGCTCGGGTGGTTGAACTGCGCTTCAACGTTGTGGCGGTTGCGCTCCATTATCTGCGCGGCAAACATGGGTTTCTTGGCGGCAGCGTCCTTGCCATAGCCAAAGCCGTGGCTCTCTTGGTTCGCCTCGGCGCAGACGTACAGCCCGTACTCATCGCAAAGGTCATACCACTCCGGCGCTGACGGGTAGTGACAGGTGCGCACGGCGTTTATGTTGAGCCTCTTCATCAGTCTGATGTCTTCTTTCATGCGCTCGCGGCTCATCACATATCCCCCGTCGGGGTCAGTCTCGTGGCGGTTTACACCTTTTATATATATAGGGCGGCCATTGACGAGCAGTTGCCCGCCGCTTATCTCAACCTTGCGGAAGCCCACCCTGACGGGAACGGCCTCCACGACCTTGCCCCCGTGGCGCACCGTGGCCATGAGGGTGTACAGGTTTGGCGTCTCGGCTGTCCACTTGGCGGGGTTTCCCACAGCCATCTCTACCTGTTGCTTTCCCTTTCCGCCGATGCGCCCGGAAGCCACCTCGCGGCCCGACTTGTCGGTGAGCGAAAGCTCTACGGTGGCGTTGCCCTCCACGGTGGCGTCCACGGTGAGCTTGCCGTTGGTGTAGTTGTCGGTTAGGTCGGGCGTTACGCGGATGTCGGCGAGGCGCACGCGCCCGTCGCGGCAGTACAGGTAGCAGTCGCGTGCCACGCCGCTAAGCCGCCAAAAGTCTTGGTCCTCGCAGTATGAGCCGTCGCACCAGCGGAACACTTGGAAGGCTATCAGGTTGTCGCCGGGCTTCACGTAGTCGGTCAAGTCGAACTCGGCTGCCGACTTGCTGTCTTCTGAATAGCCCACGAAACGCCCGTTAACCCAAAGGTAGATGTTTGACGTCACCGAGCCGAAGTGCGCCACCACGCGGCGTCCATCCCACGATTCGGGCAGGCTGACCGTGCGGCGGTATGAGCCAACGTGGTTGCCCTTGACAGGCACTTCGGGCGGGTTGCTCTTGAAATGGCCGCGCCAGGCAAAGCCGGTGTTGACGTATACGGGGTCGCCGTAGCCGTTAAGCTCCCATATGCCCGGCACGGGCATCTCGCCCCACGAGGAGTCGTCGAAGTCCGTCGCGTAGAAGTCCGTTGGGCGCTTGTCGGCATCTTCCACCCAGTGGAACTTCCATTTGCCGCACAGCGAGAGGTAGTTGGCCGAAGCCTTCATGTCGCCCCGGCGTGCGGCCTCCACGCTCTCGTAGGCAAAATAGTTGGTATGCCCGGGCAGGCGGTTAAGTTCGTTGACGCCAAGGTCGTGCCACTCGGTGAACGAAGGCTGCCCCGACCCGCCGCCGGTGGCTGGCGAAGCCGATGCGGCAACAGCCGCACCGTATGCCGCAAGGCACAGAATCGAAAACAAAAATTTCTTCATAAGCGTTATTGATAGATAGGTTTTTAATGCAAAGGCGACTGTACTCCAACAGTCACGGCATGTCCTGGCGAGGCTTCGCCATGCGGTTGCCCAAAGCCGGAGAGCCGCCACGCAAGGCTTGGTGGCAACGGCAGAGGCCGCGCATTTTGCGAAACAAAAAAGCCGCAACGCCATCACGGGCATTGCGGCCAATATTTTCTGACGTGGCGGAAGCACTCATGCCCACCGCCCAATTGTGTCTGACAGTTTACTTAACCTTGGCAACGATTGCCTTGAAAGCCTCGGGATTGTTAACGGCGAGGTCTGCAAGCACCTTGCGGTTAATCTCTATCCCGGCCTTGTTGAGAGCACCCATGAGCACAGAGTAGCTCATACCCTCCAGGCGTGCGGCAGCGTTGATACGCTGAATCCACAGCGAACGGAAGTTGCGCTTCTTGGTGCGGCGGTCGCGGTAAGCGTATGTGAGACCCTTCTCCCAAGTGTTCTTGGCTACGGTCCAAACGTTCTTGCGTGCGCCGAAATAACCGCGGGTAAGCTTAAGTATTCTCTTCCTCTTTGCTCTCGAAGCTACATGATTTACTGATCTTGGCATAATTTTCTTTCTTTAAACGTTCGACAATAGGATTAACGGAGACACAGCAAGTCGCGAACCTGCTTAACGTTGTCGCGGTCAACAAGCGTTGAGCCGAGCAAATTGCGCTTCTGCTTCTTGGTCTTCTTGGTCAAGATGTGGCTGTGGAAAGCGTGGTGTCTCTTGATTTTACCCGATCCGGTGAAACGGAATCTCTTCTTTGCGCCGGAATTTGTCTTTACTTTTGGCATTTTTTTAGTCTTTAATTGTTGTTATTTATTTACTGTGGCAACGCATATACCGGGCGTTACGCACATTTGCATCATTCGCATTACCTTGCCGGACGGCAGACATCCGGCCCCCGCAGGGTCAGTCTTCGCCCTTAAGCTTCTTCAGGGCGTCGGCACTTATCTTGGCGTTGGCGAACAGCCCGCCGCCTGCCGGGGCTACGGTTTCCCCTTCTGCGCCTTCCGGCTGGGCAGCCGCTTCGGCGGCCTTACGCTCGCGGTCTACAGCCTGCTGGCTCTTCTTGGCCGTGCCAACCTTCTTGGGAGCAAGGTAGATGAACATCTTCTTGCCTTCGAGCGACGGCATACGCTCAACCTTACCGAACTCTTCGAGGTCGTTGGCAAAGCGCAAAAGCAGCACCTCGCCCTGCTCCTTGAAGAGAATCGAGCGGCCACGGAAGAACACGTATGCACGCACCTTGTTGCCGTCTTCGAGGAACTCTTTTGCGTGCTTGAGCTTGAACTGGTAGTCGTGCTCATCGGTCTGGGGACCGAAGCGTATCTCCTTGACTTCCACACGCGCCTGCTTGGCCTTCAACTCCTTGGCGCGCTTCTTCTGTTGGTAGATAAACTTGGAATAGTCGATGAGACGACACACAGGCGGATTGGCGTTAGGTGAAATCTCGACAAGGTCTACTCCCTTGTCGCGGGCCATCTCCAAGGCCTGGCGTGTAGGCACGACGGTAGACCCGCTGTCGCCAACGATGCGTACCTCGCGCACACGTATCTGTTCATTTACGCGATACTGATTTTTTAGATTGTCATTCTTCATTCAACTATTTTATGGAAATCGGGTGCAAAGTTACCATTTTTAATACAAACGACAAAAACTTTTTGCGTTTTTTCTCGGCGCATACCAGAAATATTTCCCACTGCTCCTGTCGTTTGCTACGTTATGAGTCGCCGTTCCGCGAAACTTTCAGCAGTCGCTCGGCAACGGTCTTGTCAAGTTCGGGCTTTGGCATAAGCCCCATCGTGACGAAGGGCTTGCCCTCTGCCGGAATCCAAAGCAGCATCGGGATGCTGCTGATGCCAAACGCGGCTGCAAGCTCCGGCTCTTCGTCGATGTCCACCTTATATATATTAATGGCGCCCGAATGCTCGGCGGCCAGCTTCTCCAGCAGGGGCGAGAGCTGCTTGCAGGGAGGGCACCACGTGGCGTAGAAGTCTACGATGGCGGGCTTGTCGCCCTTGTAGACCCACTCGTCGGGATTTGCCCTGAAGTCGTAAACCATGTCAACAAACTCCGCTGTGGTGAGATGCCTCACCGCCGAGGTGTCCGCCGGAGCGGCCTTTGCCTCTACGGCTGCGGGCTGCTTGGCGGCGCGAGCCTTGCCGTCGCCGCCCTTGCATCCTGCCAACGTGGCCATGGCCAGTGCCAAAGCCGCTAATAAAATGTGATTGCTCAATGCCATTTTCGCTACTTTATCCACCGCCGCGCTTTCCGGCCTTAGCGGCGCAACGCGACAGAAAGCGCCCGCCCACGGCTGTAGACGCCATGGACGGGCGCTTGTGTAATATGCCAAAATTATTTACGGGCGCACTTCAGTGGCCTTCAGCAGTTCTGCCACCTCGGCGTTTATCTTGGCCGCAAACTCGGCTATTGCCATAACGCCAACATCCTCGCCGCCTTGCTTGCGCACGCTCACGGTGCCGTCGGCCTGCTCTTTCTCGCCTACTATTATCATGTAGGGTATGCGCTTCAGCTCGTTGTCGCGCACCTTGCGGCCAACTTTCTCGTTGCGGCTGTCGATGGTGGCGCGGACACCGACGGCATCAAGCTCGCGGGCCACGCGGGCGGCGTAGTCGTTATACTTCTCCGAGATGGGCAGGATGGCCACCTGGTCGGGAGTGAGCCAGAGCGGGAAGTGGCCTGCGGTGTGCTCTATGAGCACGGCGCAGAAACGCTCCATGGAGCCGAACGGGGCGCGGTGTATCATCACCGGCGTCTTCTTGGTGTTGTCCTCGTCGGTATATTCGAG
>CALUMB010000089.1 GCA_944321645.1 uncultured Prevotella sp. | reverse complement strand
GCTGCACCTGCGGCCCGACGTACATCGGGTTGTAGCCGCCGCTCTTCGGCGAGAGCGAGCGCAGGCCCTTGGGGGTGAGCAGTTCGCGCGTACACATATCCAGCACGCTCTTCTTCTGGTCGGGCGAGAGCGGCGAATAGTCGAGCGCCACGGCAAAAATCATGTTCGGGCGGACGCTCCAGTCCATGTTCGGGCCGTCCACATAGTCAAGCAAGTAGCCGTACTCGTTGAGGAAAGTGCCAACGAACGACTCGCGGCAAAGCTCGGCGCGGGCTTCCAGCCTGGCGGCGGCATCGGTGTCGCCGCTCTCGGTTGCCATCAGTGCGCTGAACTTAAGGGCGTTGTACCACAGCGCGTTGAACTCCACGATGTAGCCCGTGCGCGGCACAACGGGGTGGCCGTTGGCCATCGAGTTCATCCACGTGACGGCCTTGTCGCGCCCGTCGCTGTATAGCAGTCCGTTGTCGTCAAGGCGGAGGTTGGGGTGCTTGTTGCCAGAAATGTAGTCAACGATAGTGCGCAGCAAGTCGCCATACATCTGCCAGCACTTCGCGTTGCCTGCCTCCTTGGCGTATTGCTGTATCGCCCACACGGCCCACAGCAGCACGTCGGGCTGGTCAATCTCGTAGATGCTCACGGTGAGTGGCTTGCCATCCATGAACTCGCGCAACCCGCGCTCCGCCGTCTTCATCACCATCTCGAAGTAGTCCTGCTCGTCTATGGCCAGCGTCAGGCCGGGCAGGGCTATGAATGTGTCGCGGGCGCGGCACTTGAACCACGGGTAGCCTGCGAGGATATATCGGTCCTGGCCGTCCTTCTCGCGCTTGTGGAACTGGTGCGCCGCGTTCACGAGGCAGTGGAAGAAGTTGTCGCGCGGCGTCCTCTCGCCTTCCTCCTTGGCAAAGAGGTCGAGCAGCGTGCCTGTGTCTATCGGCGAGGTGGAGCCGGAGAAGACGATGCTCTCGCCTTTCTTGATGTCCATCTCGAAATAGCCCGGCACGTACAAGTCCTCGTTTGAGGCGTAGCCGCGCTCTTGCTCCTTCGGATACTCGATGCCGCGGTACCAGTCGGGATGGAACACGAACTGGTTTTCCTTGCTGAACTGCATGAAGAGTTCCGGATAGCCGGCGTACAGGCAAGTGCTGATGCCGTTGTCAACCTGCCGGTAAGCCCTGCTGGCCACCGAGTTCTCGTGAGTGAACTGGCGCACGCTGCGGAACGCGAGGAACGGCTTAAACCTAAGCTTCGTTTCCGAATGCGCGTCGAGCAGCGTGTAGCGTATGAGGATGCGGTCTTCGTAGTGCTGGAACACCACTTCTTTCTTGAGCAACACGCCCCCCACCCTATATATAGTGGTGGGCACCTTGTCGCAATAGAACTCGCGGATGTACTTGTGGCCCGTAGGGCTGTAGTTGTTGCCCTGGTACTTGTGCAGCCCGAGGTTGAACTCCACCCCGTGCTGCACCACTGTCGGGTCGAGCGACGAGAGCAGCACATGGTTCTCGTCGTCAAGCTCCGGCACCGGCACAACCAGCAACCCATGGTACTTGCGCGTGTTGCAATCCGCTATCGTCGAGCAGGAATACGCCCCCGAGCGGTTGGTCCTAAGCAATTCACGACGGAGGGATTCCTCCAGGTTAGTCATTACAGTTTTTTCAAATCGTAAATAACTCATAGTCCATGTATTAAGGTTTCTAATTATCAGTCAGGATTCTTTGTTGGGCGACAGCGGGCGCATGAGGCACGCTTATCATTCCCAAAATTAATTGTTTTTATCTTCTCTGCCAAACAAAAACTGACTTTTTTGACAAAAGACAGCCATTTTTCCGGGTTGGGCGGGTTTTAAGTGCCATTCGCAACAGATATTAAAGAAAAATGCAGTAAATTTGCAACAGCAAACAAGCCTACGCAGGATAATGACCGTAATTGAGAAAACAGACAGACAAGAGATTGCCGAATCCATCACGGCCTTGTGGGAACCGCTCTCGGCGGAGCAGCGCGGCTATCTCGCCGACAACTTGATGATATGCGAATTTGAGAAGAACGAGGCTCTCTACCACCAGGACGAGACCCCGGCATACGTCATGTGCCTGCTCAACGGCAAGATAAAAGTGAGCATCAACGGCATCGGCGGGCGGGCGCAAATAATCAGGATGATCGAGCCTTTCGGCATATTCAGCTTCAGGGCGGCCTTTGTCGACGAGCGCTACCACACGTCGGCCTACGCCTTCGAGCCGTCGGAGGTGTGCCTTATACCCATCGCCGTGATACGCCACCTCATCGAAGCCAACAACGAGCTGGCCGTTTTCTTCATCCGCCAGCTGTGCCGAATGCTCGGCGAGGCCGACGCCCTGACGGTGAACATGACACAAAAGCACATGAGGGGAAGGATGGCCGAGGCGTTGCTCGTGCTGAAGACCAAATATGGCTACGAGGACGACGGCTCCACGCTGTGCAGCTACCTAAGCCGCGAGGAGCTTGCATCGATGTCGAACATGACCACCAGCAACGCCATAAGGATGCTTTCGGCCTTGTCTGCCGAAAACATCATCCTGACAGACGGGCGCAAAATAAAGATAATAGACGAGGAAAGGCTGCGCAAAGTGTCGGAAAACGGCTGACACGGAGCCGCCCCTCCACCCCCGCGCTCAATCGGGAATGATGAAGTTGACCACCTCTTGCACCACGCCCACGGTGTATGGGCCTGTTGGGGTGGGCATCATCCTGCCGTCTACGCCCACCTTGGCGTGCTTGGCAGCGGCCACTTCCACCTCGCGGGTGCGGTAAGGATGCACGCTGCGGTGGTTGAGGAAGCGGCCTGTGAGCAGCAGCCACACGCCCGCCACGAGCTGCGCCACCTCCGGATGGTAGACCACCGACACGTCCAACAGGCCGTTGTAAGGCACGGCGTTGGGCGTCTGGCCGTAGCCGTAGGCGTTGCCTATGCACACCGTCATCACCTTGCGCCTCACCTCCACGCCGTTCATCCGCAAGTGCACGAAATACTCCAGCCGGTGGAAGAGCATGAGCACGGACGACACCACGAACGACAACGTGCGCGAGCCAAGCAGCCTGTGCGTCCGCCGGCGCAAGTCCATCATGTCTGCCGTAAGCCCAATGTTCACGCAGTTGAGGAAGTAGCGGCGGCACTTTGCGCCCCCTGCGTCGGTGTACCGTATGCAGCCCAGGTCTATCTTCCTCGCCCTGCGCCTCACCAGCCAGTCCACGGCCCGGCCCACTTCGCCTTCCCTTATCTTCCAAAAGCGCGCGAAGTCGTTCATAAGCCCGTTTGGTATCACCCCCAGCACAATGCGCGAGCGCACCTCTTCGCCCGCCTCCATCAGGCAGTTCACTGCGTCGTTGAGCGCAGAGTCGCCCCCAACGATCACGATTGTCCTATACCCATTGTTTATCAGCATCCGCATCAGGCGCTCCACGCTCTCCGTGTTTTCGCTCTGCACGAAGTCGTACTGCACTCCGCGCTCGTCGAGCGCACACTGCACCTTCTGCCACATGGCGGCCACCTTGCGCTTCCCGCCCTTCGGGCAATAGAGCACGCCCCAGCGGTTTTCGTTCACGTTGTTGTCCATATTCCAGCTATTTCATTTGCGCCCTGCGCCACCGGCTTCGTCACCGGCGGCCAGCCCAAGTATCCGTTCCACCTTTTCTTCCGTCGGCAGCGTGGCGTCAATCCAGTTGATGGCAAAGCCCCTGCGCTCCATGCCGCGGAACCACGTCATCTGCCGCTTGGCAAACTGGTGGATGGCAATTTCCAGCCGGGCTGACATTTCGTCGAAAGTGGTGCGGCCAACCACATACTCCGTCACATACTTATACTCCAGGCCATAGTAGATAAGGTCGTCGGCGGCAACGCCGCTGTCGAGCAACGCCCTCACCTCCTCCACCATCCCGCAGTCCAACCGCTGCCTGAGCCGCTCGGTTATGCGGCGGCGGCGCTCCTCGCGACTCACGGCCAAGCCCACCACCACCGACTCAACGGGCGGTATGTCGGCCCCGGCAGTAGGGTTCTCGCCGCTGAACGCCTCTATCTCAATGGCCCTTATGGCCCGCTTGGCCGTGTCCACGTCGGTGGTGTTGTGCATGGCCGAGCCGTTCTTCCGCTTCAGCTCGGCCAGCATTTCGGCCAGCTCGCCGAGGGGCTTGCCTTCGAGCCTCGCCCTTAGCTCCTTGTTTTCAGGCACGGGCGCGAGCCTGTAGCCGCGCAGCACGGCCTCGATGTATAGTCCCGTCCCGCCGCAGAGCACCGGCTTTGCGCCACGCGCCACGATGTCGCGGTAGGCCGCGAGGAAGTCGTGCTGGTATTGGAAGAGGTTGTAGCGCGTTCCCGGCTCGGCAATGTCTATCAGGTGGTAAGGCACCTTCACCCCGCCCACCGTATAGTCGGCCAAGTCCTTGCCCGTGCCGATGTCCATCCTGCGGTACACCTGGCGCGAGTCCGCGCTTATAACCTCGCCGCCAATCCTCGCAGCGAGGGCCGCCGCCACGGCTGTCTTTCCGCTGGCCGTGGGGCCGAGTATCGTTATCATCTTTGACATAATGCTATACTGCCAAATCCAAAGGCAAGTCGCTGTTTAAAGCCCTTTTAATCTGCAAGCCCACGGCTTTTGCCACCGGGGGCGGGAATGCGTTGCCTATCATGCGGCACGCAGCAGTTTTCTTTGACCCGAAATCCCAACTGTCGGGGAAGCCTTGCAGGCGTGCGAGCATCCGCGGCGTAAGCCTTGGCATTCCGTCGAAACCTTGTTCTGGAGCCTCAGAGGCAACTCCGCGTCCGTCAATGCCCAGTTCGGCCCATGCCTGCCTTGCCCTTGTGGGGCCGAGGTCTGGCCCGCCGTGCTTCTTGCTTCCGCCTACAAGCGTAGGCGCTATTCGGTTTGCCCTGTCGCGCCAGGCACCGGCCTGCTTCCTGCCCCGCGCCACCATGAGGTCGTAGAGAGTTTCGCCCACTGTCACTCCAGAAATATCGCGCTTCTGCGGAAACTCGAAAGAGTCGAACAAGTCATGGCGTATGCCTACTATTATTGCCCGTGGCCTCAACTGCGGAACTCCGTAATCGGAGGCGTTCAAAAGGCTTACGTGCAGATTATAGCCCATGCCGTTGAGCCTATCGAATATCGAACGCCTATACCCGTCGAACGTCGAGCCGAGGAAGCCGCGCACGTTTTCTATCATCACCGCACGCGGATTTATTTCACCCACAAGGCGGAGCATCTGCGGGAACATATCGCGCTCGTCGTCGTTTCCGAGCTGCTTGCCGGCTATGCTGAACGGCGGGCAAGGCACGCCCCCGGCCAACAGGTCGATATGCCCGCAGTAAGGCGTTCCGTCAAACGCCCTGACATCCATGCACATCACGTTCCACGACGGACGGTTGCGCTTCAGGCAGTCGCAATACTCCTGCTCATATTCAACCAGGGCGACATGGCTGAAGCCTGCCATTTCCAGCCCCAAGGCTTGGCCTCCTGCCCCGGCGCATATCTCAATCGAACTATACATCTTTGAATCTGTTACGGCCAGGACGCCGCCTGCGGGCCGGTAGCCTCCCGCCCACGCCGCCCCAAGCGCAGCCTTACCATTGCAAAGTTACGAAAAAAAAGCCGTCCGGCAATGCCGGGCGGCTTAATTTATCGTCGAATCACAGAAAACGATTAGCCGTTTACCTTCTTCATGTGGGCGATAAGCTCGAGCACCTTGTTAGAGTAGCCAATCTCGTTGTCATACCAAGACACAACCTTTACGAAGGTGTCGGTGAGGTAAACACCGGCGTTGGCGTCGAAGATAGACGTGAGGGTGCAGCCGAGGAAGTCGGAAGAAACCACTGCGTCCTCGGTGTAGCCCAGCACACCCTTCAGCTCGCCCTCTGCAGCCTCCTTCATGGCAGCGCAGATAGCCTCCTTCGTGGCAGGCTTAGCCAGGTTAACGGTCAGGTCAACTACAGACACGTCCAGAGTGGGAACGCGCATAGAGATGCCGGTCAGCTTACCGTTGAGCTCGGGGATAACCTTGCCCACTGCCTTGGCAGCACCCGTAGACGACGGGATGATGTTGCCGGAAGCGGCACGGCCGCCGCGCCAGTCCTTCATAGACGGGCCGTCAACGGTCTTCTGTGTTGCGGTGGTAGAGTGAACGGTGGTCATCAAGCCGTTTACGATGCCGAACTTGTCGTTGAGCACCTTGGCGATGGGAGCCAAGCAGTTGGTCGTGCAAGATGCGTTAGAAACGAACTGGGTTCCCTTCTCGTACTTGTCGAAGTTAACGCCGCATACGAACATGGGGGTATCGTCCTTCGAGGGAGCCGACATAACAACATACTTGGCACCGGCCTGGATGTGAGCCTGAGCCTTCTCCTTGGTGAGGAACAGACCGGTAGACTCAACAACATACTCAGCCTCAACTTCGTTCCACTTCAGGTCAGCGGGGTTGCGCTCTGCGGTCACGCGAATCCTCTTGCCGTTCACGATGAGCTGGCTGTTCTCAACGTCTGCCTCGATGGTGCCCTGGAAAGCGCCGTGCATGGTGTCATACTTCAGCATATAAGCCAAGTAGTCAACCGGGCAAAGGTCGTTGATGCCCACTACCTCAATGTCGTCGCGAGTCTGAGCTGCGCGGAAAACGAAGCGGCCGATGCGGCCAAATCCGTTAATACCAATTTTTGTCATCTTACTTTTATTTTAAAAGAGTTTTGAAAATATTGTCCTTTTAGTCCTGCCACCACGCCGGCGGAATGCCATCCTGATTGAGTAATGAAATCCTTTGGCCGGACTCCCCGTGGCTTAAATTCCTTTTTCGACCGCAAAATTACTAATTTTTTTCTATATTTGCACCACAGTAGCGTATTAAATAATATAAAAAGTACAAGGACATGAAGAATTTTCTAAACGAATTCCGCGAGTTTGCCATAAAAGGCAACGCCGTGGACATGGCCGTGGGCGTAATCATCGGCGGTGCCTTCGGCAAGATTGTCACTTCCATCGTCAACGACATCATCATGCCGCCGATAGGCTGGCTCATTGGCGGGGTGAACTTCAAAGACCTCAAGGCCACGCTGCCGTCCGTTGACTTCGGGGCGGGAACTATGTCGCAGGCCACCATCAACTACGGCAACTTCATACAGACGCTCATCGACTTTGCCATCATCGCCCTCTGCGTGTTCCTGCTCGTCAAGGCGATAAACCGGGTAACGCGGCGCAAGGAGGCAGAAAAGAAGCCTGCCCCGCCCACGCCCTCGGCCGAGGAGAGGCTGCTGACGGAGATACGCGACCTGCTGAAAGACGGCAGGAGGTAAGCCGCAGCTATGCGCCGCCGCAACGTTCACATTCATTCAGGATGGTTAAATTCCGACTGCGGTTTGCCTTGCGGGAATCGCGCGTTTGCGGCCAAGGCTGCGTCTTGCCGCAAATATCGCGAAAACGGGCGTTTTGCCTAACGCCCTGTGGAAGAGGGAATTGGCTGATTTCCAATGCAAATTTTGCATTGAGAAAGGGCGAAATACCTCTCTGAGCTTGCCAAACGACATTGTTTTTTGACGGGAAACAGCTTCCGGCGGGTGCCGTTTTGGTTTCCAAGACAGTACGTTCCGCAGCCTAAGACGGTACGTTCCGCAATCCAAAACGTGCCGCCCTAGGCTGCAAGGTGGTTTCCCGCGCCGCAGAAGGCAACCAAAAATGTTTCACGATTTCTATTTCGGGCGTTCCACGAGTGTTAAATCCTGCGCCGCCA
>CALUMB010000088.1 GCA_944321645.1 uncultured Prevotella sp. | reverse complement strand
GGACTGGGGCGCACGCTCATGGAGCGCATAGTGGAGCTTCACCCACAGGCTGTGACGCTGCTGCGCGTGCAGTACCGCATGAACGACGACATAATGCGTTTCCCCAGCCGCTGGTTCTACGGCGGACGGGTGGAGTCGGCGCCCGAAGTTGGCCGGCGGGGCATACTCGACCTCGACACGCCGATGGAGTGGATAGACACCTCGCAGCTCTGCGAGGCCGCCGGCGGCGAGGCCAATGCCTACCGCGAGGAGTTCGTGGGCGAGAGCTACGGGCGCATAAACAAGGCCGAGGCCGAGCTTGCGCTCGACACGCTCGAGGGCTACTTCGCCCGCATAGGCCGCCAGCGGCTCATCGAAGAGCGCACCGACGTGGGCATCATCTCGCCCTACCGCGCACAGGTGCAGTACCTGCGGCGGCTGGTGGCCGGGCGCGAGTCGCTCAAGCCGCTGCGCCGCCTGATCACCGTGAACACCGTGGACGGCTTCCAGGGGCAGGAGCGCGACGTGGTGATGGTGTCGCTCGTGCGCTCCAACGACAGCGGCGAGATTGGCTTCCTGCGCGACCTGCGCCGCATGAACGTGGCCATCACCCGCGCCCGCATGAAGCTCATCATCCTTGGCGACGTGCCGACGCTCACCCGCCACCCGTTCTACCGCGAGCTGTGGGAGTATGTCGCGGGGCTGAACGGAAAGAGGCAAGGGCAGCAGGAAAACCTGGAGAACTGAATGAAGGCAAGGAAGGGCTGGACGGAATAATGGAACATCCCTTAATAATGTTTATTGAATATCCGCAAAGCTCCAATTTAAAGGAGTTATGGGAGTTATAAGAAGTCATCGCTCCACTGCGTTCCGCTAAGGAGTTATAGGACGTATGCTTCTCTTCCCCCTTCTCCTTACTCCTGATTTTAACATTTCAAAATCACCCAAGATAGAATTTGTAAGACCGTCTGCGGCAAGGTTTTTAGGGATGTTTGGCGTTTTGTTTTATGAAACGGCCTGTTTCGCAATGCGAAATGACCCGTTTTAGAGTGCGAAACGACCCGTTTTGCAAACCAAAACGGCACGTCGCGCAAGCCCGTTCTTATCAAAAAACAATGTTTTGGGCCTCTTTCCTGCCAAAAAACAAAGGTCGGTTTTTGCATAATTTGCATTGGCTTTCGTCTAAACGCCTAATCTTCAGGCTTTTAGTTTGCATGGCCTGTTTTCGCGATATTTCCGCCGTCGGTCTTGCTTTTTTGTGCTGTCGCGATTCTGGGAAGGTTTTCCCTGCGTGTTTTAATGCTTTTGGCAAATGTTAACACAATGCTTTCAGGCCAGTTGAAAACTGTAACATAGACGGAAAACCGTTTTTCCATCTTTTTAATTTTCTTGAAATGTGCGTGTAATACAGCGGGCGTAATTTTGCAGCGTGAAAATAAACAAGGCAAGATAACAAATTTAAAATACCAAAAAGTTATGCGTAAGTCAGTTGTTGTATTAGTAATGTTGATTGGGTTTGGCTTTGCCTCAAACCTTAGTGCCGCCGAAAGTCCTGCCGAAGCATCCAATGTAACCTGGACGTTCTTTTCAGTAGTTGACAAGCCCACAGCCGAAGAGCTGGCCTCCGCCTCCGAAGGCGAGTTCGGCAAAGAGGCCGCCTGCCTCTACGACCAGCTCGAGAATCTCTGCGTGAAGCGCGTGCCGGTAGTGCCGGGCGACCCCACCACCCGCATCGTGTTTAAGAAAGGCGACATCTACAACGCAGTGCGCCGCATAGGCAAGGGCCTGGAAAAGTCGGTGAAGAAAGGCCAGATGACGGAGGCCGAGGCACAAGAGAAGATGCTCCGCGTGCTCAACGTGGCCATCTCGGCCTTCTATTCGGAAGACAGCCAGTCGTTTGAGAAGGCTCTTAGGGCAGGCAAGAAAGACCCGCAGAAGCTGCTCGCCGTGTTCGACAGGGTGTCGCTCGAGAAATAACCCCCGCGCCACTTCGTTTGAAGCTATAGGAAACCACAACGGCGGCGGCAGGCTCCTAAGCGGGATGCCGCCGGGAGCCTGCCGCCGCCGCTGTGTGTCCAGGCTAACGCTTCTGAAAAGAAAAGAGAATACAGACAACTATTCCAATTCACACATCACTTAACTTCAACTTATGAAAAAACTGTTTACTTTCGCCGGCTTGCTGTGCTTGAGCGTCTCGATGTATGCCCAGTCGGTGAAGATCAGCGGAACCGTTACCGACGAGATGGGCCCCGTGGTGGGCGCAGCCGTCAAGGTGAAGGGCGCCAAGGCGGGCACCGTCACCGACATGAACGGGCGCTACACCATCAGTGCCGACAAGGGCGCCGTGCTCGTGTTCTCATACGTGGGCGCCAAGCCAGTGGAGAAGGCCGTCACGGGCAGCGTGATTGACGTAAGCCTCGCCTCCGACGTGCAGAGCATCAACGAGGTGGTCGTGACCGCCATCGGCATCAAGCAGGAAAAGAAGAAGCTCGGCTACTCCACGCAGCAGGTGGAGGGAGCCGACATAGCAGCTGCCGGAAACCTCAACGCCGGCGCGTCGCTGCAGGGCGAGGTGGCCGGACTGACGGTGTCGGTGCCGTCGGGAATGTTCCAGTCGCCCACGTTCTCGCTGCGCGGCAAGACCCCGCTCATAGTGCTCGACGGCGTGCCCATCGAGTCAGACCTGTTCGACCTCTCCAGCGAGAACATCGCCAGCGTCAACGTGCTCAAGGGCACCGCCGCCTCGGCCCTCTACGGCGCGCGCGGCCGCAACGGCGCCATCATGATAACCACCAAGCGCGCCGAGGCGGAGGGAATAGAGATAAACTTCTCCACAAAGGACATGGTGCAGGCCGGATACATGGCCTTCCCCGAGACGCAGCACGAGTTCGGAAGCGGCTCGCAGGGCAAGTACGCCTTCTGGGACGGCGAGGGCGGAGGCATCTCCGACGACGACATGCAGTGGGGCCCGCGCCTCGACGTGGGCAACACGGCCCCGCAGTGGAACAGCCCCATACGCGACAAGGTGACCGGCGAGACCATTCCATGGTGGGGAAGCGTGAAAGGGACGCAGTATGACGACCAGGGCCGCTACGAGCGAGTGCCCATGCCGCTCGTCTCGCACGACAACATAGGCGACTTCCTCGAGACCGGACTCATCACCAACAACACCCTCTCGCTCTCCTACAAGGGCGACAAGGCTCGCGTCTACGTGCTCGGACAGTACGCCTACCAGAAGGGCCAGGCTCCCACAACGTCGCTCCAGAACGGCGGGCTGAACATCAACACCTCGTTCGACATCACCGACCGCCTCACGCTCGACGCCATGCTGAACTACAACATGGTCTATTCGCCCAACTACCCCGACTACGGCTATCACCCGTCTAACTATATGTACAACATCATAGAGTGGATGGGAGACGACGTCGACGGCCGCGAGCTTGAGCAACACCTGTGGGTTCCCGGCATGGAGGGATACCGCCAGGCCAGCTACAACTACGCCTGGTACAACAATCCCTACTTCGCCATAACCCAGAGCAAGCGCAAGCAGCGCCGAAACGTGCTCACAGGGCAGCTCCGCCTCAACTACCAGATACTGCCGGAGCTTAGCGTCATGGGCCGCGTCTCCATGCGCTCCAACCGCAACCTGACCGAGCACGAGACCCCGAAGTCGTACATGAACTACAGCGACTCGCGCGAAGGAGGTTACAAAGTGTGGAACGAGAGCCAGGACAACGTCGATGCCGACGTGCTGCTCACCTACACCAAGAGCTTCATGAGCGACATAAACCTCACCGTAAACGCCGGTTCGTCGGTGTTCTACCGCCGCTACCGCAACGACTACGCATCCACCGACGGGCTCAATGTGCCGGGAGTCTATTCGCTCAACAACTCCACCGGAAACATAATAACCTTCGATGCAGACAACCCTCTGTGGGGAACGCGCAGCGAAAAGGAGATACGAAGCGTCTACGGCTCGGTCAACATAGACCTGTCCAAGTACGCCTACCTCTCGGCCACGGCGCGCAACGACTGGTCGTCGACCATCGCCACGGGCAACAACTCTTACTTCTATCCCTCCGTTGCCGTCAGCTCGGTCATATCAGACTACGTCAAACTGCCCAAGTTCATCGACTACCTGAAGGTCATGGCATCGTGGGCAACGGTCAGCAGCGACCTCGACCCGTACCAGATACAGCAGGTTTACACCAAGGAAAGCAACTGGGGAAACACTCCTACAATCAGTTATCCGTCGGCACTCGTCAACTATGACATCAAGCCACAGAAGACAACATCGTGGGAAGTGGGCCTGTCCACATCGTTCTTTGGCCGCGTTGCGCTCGATTTCAGCTACTACCGCAACATAGACACCAACCAGATTCTCGACATGATGATATCGCAGGCATCTGGATTCGACAGCCGCAAGATCAACGGAAACACTTACACCACCAACGGCATCGAGGTGATGGCAAGCGTGAAGGCCATAGACCTGAAGGACTTCAAGTGGAACTTCGACATCAACGCCAGCCACAGCGTGCGCAAGCTCACAGAAATCTACGGCGGCGAGGAGTACTTCGGCAACCTGAAAAAGGGCGACCGCGCCGACGCTTACTATGCCACCGTATGGCAGCGCGACCCGGAGGGGCGTGTGATAGTGGATGCCAACGGCCAGCCGCAGACTGATCCCTACGCCCGCAACGTGGGCCACTATGAGCCGGATGTGCGCCTCGGAATGCAGAACAAGTTCAAGTACAAGGACTTCACCCTGACCATCAACCTCAACGCGGCCATCGGCGGACTCATTTATTCGCAGCTCAGCCCGAAGCTATGGTGGGGAGGCAAGCACCCCAACTCCACCATGTACCGCGACCAAGAGTACGCAAACCTCGACGCAGAAGGCAATCCCACGCCGGTGTATGTGCCAAACGCAGTGACCGTGGTGAGCGGAGAGGTGACCTACGACACGCATGGCAACATAATAAAAGACACCCGCGTGTTCAAGAAGTTCGACAAGGCTGTAGACTGGCAGTCGTGGTGCCAGAACTATCCTTACCGCGCAACGGTGACCGACAAGATGGACAAGTTCTTCGCAAACACCTTCAGCCGCACTTATCTCAAGATAAGCCAGATAGCCCTGAGCTATGACTTCAAGAAGATGCTCCCCGAGGATTCGCCCGTGAAAGGACTCACGGCTACCGTCTTCTGCAACAACGCCGCGCTGTGGTCGAAGGCTCCCTGGATAGACCCGGAGATTAGCGGAGACGCCAGTGACGACGACGGCTCCAACGACCCGACGGCCCGCTACGTGGGAATTGGCGTCAACATGACATTCTAAAAAGTAATGACTAAGCAACAAGACATGACGATGAAATCAAAGATATTATTCCCGATATTCGTTGCCGCTGTGGGTTTCTGCTCGTGCGAGAGCTTCAGCGACATGAACACCAACCCCAATATGCCGGCCCAGGTCTCCGCTGACCTGCTGCTGCCCAAGGTGTGCCAGGATGCCTTCACGCGCGACCAGGACGGCATGTACGCCGACAAGATGGTGATACAGACCGACGGCCACAACTCAGAACAGTTCTATGAGTGGAACCGAGGCAGCTTTGACACCTACAACAACGAGCTGCTGCAGGTGGAGAAGATGCGCGAGGAGGCCGAGCGCACGGGCGACACGGTCTACATTCCGCTCTACAAGTTCTTCCGGGCTTACCACTATTACAACCTGACGCTGCGCTTCGGCGACATCCCTTACAGCGATGCCATGAAGGGGCAGAGCGAGGCCAACTACACGCCCAGGTACGACACGCAGGAAGATGTGTTCGCCGGCATACTGCGCGACCTCGACGATGCCGAGCAGGGGCTGGCCGCCTCGCCCGACGTTGACGTGATAGAGGGCGACATAATCTACGACGGCGACAAGATGGCCTGGCGCAGGCTCGTCAACTCGTTCCACCTCAAGGTGCTCATGACCCTGTCGCACAAGACAACAGTGGGCGGCCTCGACGTGCGCCAGGAGTTCGCCCGCGTGATGCAGTTGCCGCTCATGGAGAGCAACGCCGACAACGGGCAGCTCACCTACATAGACCAGGAGGGCAACCGCTACCCGCAGTTCAACGCCCAGTGGTCGGGCTACTACATGGACAGCACCTACGTGGCCCGCATGACGGAGCGCCGCGACCCGCGCCTGTTCCTCTTCTGCCTGCCCACCACAACGGCTGCCGACGCCGGCATTGCTGAAAACGATTTCGCGGCATATCGTGGCGGAAATCCCATCGTTCCATACGGAAACAACATCACGCTTGTGCGCAATGGCCAGATTTCGCAGATAAACTCGCGCTTCCGCCTCGACCCTATCGTGGAGCCGACCATGCTGATGGGCTACGCCGAACTGCAGCAGGTGCTGGCAGAGGCCGTGGTGCGCGGATGGATCAGCGGCGATGCCAAGCAGTATTATGAAAACGGTGTCAGGGCATCGTTTGAGTTCTACGAGACTTACGCCACCGAGTACTCGCAGTACGTGACGCAGGATTCCGCAGCAAGCTACCTCACGCGAGACCTCGTCCGCTTCGACGACACGCTGACAGACGAGCAGAAGATAGAGCGCATCATCTTCCAGAAGTACTGTGTCAGCTTCTATCAGGGAGGCTGGGACCCTTACTTCGAGAACCTGCGCACGGGCTATCCGGGCTTCATGCACATGGATGGCACACAGCTGCCTTACCGCTGGATGTACCCCGACACGGAGTACCGCTACAACACGGCCAACGTGGAGGAGGCCATCACCCGCCAGTTCGGCGCAAACAACGACCGCACCACCGCCATGCCCTGGTGGCTCACAGACTGACAACACAACGCTGCACATTCGCTCGAACCGGCCGGATGCCGCCTTGGCCCGGCCGGTTCTTACATTGAAAGCCACGAGCATTGTTACCCATTTTGTTACAGCGTGCATGATGGCCGAATTCGTATCAAAAATCAAAGCCTGCCGTTTCAGCTTCCAAAACTGCCCGTTTCACCGTGCGAAACGACCCGTTTCGCAACCCCATTGACAGTCAATGGGTTACAGACGGCGTGCGGCCTGCCTGCCGAGTATCAAAAAACAAAGTTCCGCTTTCTGCCGCAGGCAGGACGGAACAATACCGACAACAAGAATAAAATAAAAATAAACAACCAACAAACATGACAAAAAGACTTTTCTGCGCTGCCGCACTCTGCATGGCGGGGATGCTGGCCGTGAGCGCACAGAGCGTGAGATTCAACAACAATGGCAAACTGAAGATCGTGCAGTTCACCGACATCCACTGGCGGGCGGGCGACCCCGCCACGGCCGACGCGGCCGCTAACATGAACCGCGTGCTCGACGAGGAGAAGCCCGACCTGGTGATATACACCGGCGACATAACTACCGCCAAGCCCGCCGCCGAGGGCCTCGACCGCGCCTTTGAGCCGGCGATAAGCCGCGGAATACCCTATGCCGCCACCCTTGGCAACCACGACGACGAGCAAGACCTCACCCGGCAGCAACTCTTCGACTACATAAGGAAGAAGCAGGGCAGCCTCAACAGCCAGGCCGAGGGCAACGACTTCGCCATCAGCGTGACCTCCGCCGACGGCAAGCAGACCAAGGCCGTGCTCTACGTAATGGACAGCAACGCCTACTCCACGATTGACAGCCTGAAGGGATACGGCTGGTTCCGCCGCGACCAGATAGACTGGTATGCCCGCAAGAGCGCGGAGCTGACCGCCGCAAACGGGGGCAAGCCGCTGCCCGCGCTGGCCTTCTTCCACATCCCCTTCCCCGAGTACAACGAGGCTTCCACGGCTCTGGGCAACCCGCTCGTGGGCCA